>JARRMM010000058.1:0-25906 GCA_037386005.1 Deinococcales bacterium
GATGGGCCAGCCGGCCGGTGCCGGGGATGGGGAGCATCACGGGGCTGCGCTGCAGCAGCCATGCGAGCGCGACCTGGGCGTGCGTGGCCCGACTGCGTTCCGCCACGGCATCGAGCAACCCGCCTGCTCGGGCCAGCTCGCCGGCGGCCAGCGGGAACCAGGGGATGAACCCGATGCCGTGGGCCTCGCAGTAGTCGAGCACGTCCTCGCTCTGCCGCTGGACGAGGTTGTACAGGTTCTGGACGGTCGCCACGTCGAAGACCTTCCGGGCCGCCTCGATGTCCTCCACGCCGACCTCGCTCAGCCCCAGGTGACGGATCAGGCCCTCGTCCTGCATCTCCTTCATGACGCCGAACTGCTCGTCCCGGGGGACCCGCGGGTCGATCCGGTGCAGCTGCCACAGATCGATCCGTTCCACGTCCAGCCGCCGGAGGCTCATCAGCACGCACTGCCGCAGGTACTCGGGGCGGCCGACCGGCTTCCACACGTCCGGCCCGTGGCGCGTGAGCCCCCCCTTGGTGGCGATCACGAGGTCGCGATAGGGGTGCAGCGTCTCTCGGAGCAGGTCCTCGCTCACGAACGGGCCGTAGGCGTCGGCAGTGTCGATGAAGTCGACGCCGAGCTCCGGAAGGCGTTCCAGCACGCGACGCGCCTCGGCAGGATCCTGGGGGTCCTCCCAGATGCCGGGCCCGGTGATGCGCATGGCGCCGAAGCCGAGGCGGTGCACGGTGAGGTCCCCCCCGAGGGCGAAGGTGGCGGGGACCGCAGGGGTCACGTCAGGCATGCGGTTCTCCTTTCGCCGAGCATTGTCGCTCGCCTGCCCCCGCCGGCGTGTCGCCCGGCCTCGAGCGCGCCCAGGGCGGCCGTGCCGTGACGAGCCCCAGACAGGACCGCCTCCCCTTCGCCGATCCCCGCCAGCCGGGACCCCCCAACGAAGCGCGCCGCACCCGGGTCCGGGTGCGGCGCGCTCGGAGAGCGACGTGTCGGCGCCTCAGGCGGCGGCAGCAGCCTCCTTGAACTCCGAGGCGAGCGTGCTGATGCTGGTCTTGGCGTCGCCGAAGAGCATGCGGGTGTTCGGCTTGAAGAACAGCGGGTTGTCGACGCCGGAGAAGCCCGGGTTCATCGAGCGCTTCAACACGAAGGTGGTGCGCGCCTGGTCGACGTTGATGATCGGCATGCCGTAGAGCGGGCTGGTCTCGTCCTCACGCGCCGCCGGGTTGACGACGTCGTTGGCACCGATGACCACCGCGACGTCCACCATCTCCATGGTGGGGTTGACGTCGTCGGGCTCGACCAGCTGCTCGTAGGGCACGTTCGCCTCCGCCAGCAGCACGTTCATGTGACCGGGCATGCGCCCTGCGACCGGGTGGATGGCGTAGCGGACCTCCGCACCGTTCTCCTCCAGGAGGTCGGCGAGCTCCTTGACCGCGTGCTGGGCCTGCGCCACGGCCATGCCGTAGCCGGGCACGAAGATGACCGAGCTGGCCGCCTCGAGGATGTAGTAGGCGTCCTCGGGGGTGATCGGCTTGACCTCGCCCTCGATCTTCATCGTGCCCGCCGTCGTCACCGCCCCGAAGCCGCTGAACAGCACGTTCGTGAGCGAGCGGTTCATGGCCTTGCACATGATGTTCGTCAGGATCAGGCCGGAGGCCCCGACCAGGGTGCCGGCCACGATCAGCACGTTGTTGCCGATGACGAAGCCGGCGGCCAGGGCCGCGACCCCGGAGTAGCTGTTCATCAGCGAGATGACGATGGGCATGTCGGCGCCGCCGATGGGGATGACGGCGAGCACACCGAGGATCAGCGACAGCAGGATGACGATGAGAAGCAGCACGTAGCTGGTTGGAGGCGTGATGACGAAGATCACGCCGAGCACCAGCGCCCCGCCCACGATGAGGGCGTTGACGGGCTGCTGTCCCTTGAACAGGATCGGCTTGCCGGTCATGCGCTCGGCCAGCTTGGCCCACGCGATCACCGACCCCGTGAACGCCACCGCACCGACCAGGACCGCGAAGAAGATGGCGATCGAGGTGACGATGCCGGGGTTGGGGTCACGGATGTACTCGGCCCAGCCCACCAGCATGGAGGCGAGGCCGCCCGAGCCGTTGAACAGCGCCACCATCTCCGGCATCTGGGTCATCTTGACCGCCACCGCGGCCCACCAGCCGATGGCGCCACCGACGACGAGACCGACCACGATCCAGACGTAGTCGAGACCGCCGAGAAGGAGCGTCGCGATGATGGCGAGGAGCATCCCCACGGCGGAGATCATGTTGCCGCGGCGTGCGCTCTCCACGCGTCCGAGCATCTGCAGGCCGAAGATGAACAGGATCGAGGCCACGATGTAGGAAAGGTTGATTACCGTCGTCATGGCCGTCCCCTACTCCTTCTTGCCCGTCTTGAACATGGCCAGCATGCGATCGGTGACGAGGTAGCCGCCCACGACGTTGATCGTCGCGAAGATGACGGCGAGCACGCCGAGGACCGTGCCGAAGGTCCCGTGGATCGCGGTGGCGGCCAGCGCCCCCACGATGCTGATCCCCGAGATCGCGTTGGAGCCCGACATCAGCGGGGTGTGGAGCTGCGACGGCACCTTGCCGATCAGCTCCAGCCCCAGGAAGATGGAGAGCACGAAGATGAACAGCAGCAGGAGCATCGTCACTTGGACCCCTCCACAGCCGAGCGGACGCGCTCGTCCCGGACCTGCCCCTCGTGCGTGAGCAGGGCGGCGCCGACGACGTCGTCCTCGGTATCGAGCTTGAGCGTGCCCGCCTCCTTGTCGAAGGCGTGTTCGAGCAGGTAGTAGACGTTGCTGGCGAACATCTGGCTGGCGTCCCGCGCCACTTCGGCCGGGAAGTTCCCCAGACCCACGATCAGCACGCCGTTGTCGCTACGCACCTCGGCGTCGGCCTTGGTCCCCTCGACGTTGCCGCCGGTCGAGGCCGCCAGGTCGACGATGACCGAGCCGGGCCGCATGCCGGCGACCATCTCGGCCGAGATGATCTTGGGCGCCGGCCGTCCGAACACCTGCGCGGTGGTGACGATGATGTCGGCGCCGGCACAGATCTTGGCCATCTGCTTGCGCTGCATCTCGAGCTGCTCCTCGGTGAGCGCCTTGGCGTACCCCTGCTCGGTCTGGCCGGTCTCGCCCACGTCGATCTCGACGAAGCGCGCACCCAGCGACTGGACCTGTTCCTTGACCACGGGCCGGGTGTCGTAGGCCTCGACGCGTGCACCCAGGCGCTTGGAGGTGGCGATGGCCTGCAGGCCCGCCACACCGGCGCCCACCACGAACACGCGCGCCGGCGGGATCGTCCCCGCGGGAGTGCTCATCATGGGCAGCGACTTGTCGATGCGCTCCGCGGCGATGATGACCGCGGCGTAGCCGGCCAGGCTCGCCTGGCTGGAGAGCGCGTCCATCTTCTGGGCGTAGGTGGACCGTGGGATCAGCTCCATGCAGAAGGCGCTGACCTTCGCGTCGGCCAGCGCCCGCACCGTGTCCGGGCTCCGGAACGGATCGAGGAAGCTGACGGCGATCGCCCCCTCCCGCAGGCCGCCGATGACGTCGGACGAGGGTTTGTTGACGGCGACCAGCGCGTCCGCGCGTTGCAGCAACGCGGCGCGGTCCGACTCGAACGTGGCCCCGACCTTCTCATAGGCCGCATCGGCGAGGTACAGCGTGTCGCCGATGCCGGTTTCGAGCGTCACCGACATCCCGAGCCGCACGAGCTTGTCGACGACCTGGGGCGTGAGCCCCACGCGCCGTTCTCCTGCAGCTGTTTCCTTGAGCGCGACGATATTCATTTGGCTTCGATGATGACACACTCCTCGGACCGTGAGCCACCGGACATTCGTCCCACGTGACAATCATCACGACACCCCCGGGACGCCGACCCCGCCGGTCGAAGCGACGCTCGCCCCCCAACGCGTCACGGGGCCGGCCGGCGGACGAGGGGACGGACGCCCTGGAGGGGGCGGGCGGCCCGGGGGCTATACTGGGCGGCCGATGAAGCACGTGGCCATTCTCACCAGCGGGGGCGACGCTCCCGGCATGAACGCGGCGATCCGCGCCGTCGTCCGTACCGCTGTGTACGAGGGGCTCCGGATCTCCGCGGTGTATCGCGGCTACCAGGGCCTGATCGAGAACGACATCGTCGAGGTCGGCGCCCGCAGCGTTGCCAACATCATCCAGCGCGGCGGCACCATCCTCCGGACGGCCCGCTCGAAGGCGTTCATGGAGCCCGAGGGGCGCGCCCAGGCGGCCGCCAACCTACGGGGCCACGGCATCGACGGACTGGTCGTCATCGGGGGCGACGGGAGCTTCCGGGGCGCCTACCGCCTCTTCGAGGAGCACGGCTTCCCCGTCGTGGGGATCCCCGCCACCATCGACAACGACATCTACGGCACCGACGTGTCGATCGGCTTCAACACCGCCATCAACATCGCCCTGGACGCCGTCGACCGGCTGCGCGACACCGCGGCCAGCCACGACCGTCTCTTCCTGGTCGAGGTGATGGGGCGCCACTCCGGCCACATCGCCCTCCACGTCGGGGTGGCCGGCGGCGCCGAGGCGATCCTGCTGCCCGAGGTCCGCATCGAGGCCGAGGAGGTCGCCGACATGATCGTGGCGGCGCAACAGCGCGGCAAGAGCTCGAGCATCGTCATCGTGGCCGAGGGCGCCTACGAAGGCGGCGCCATGAACCTGCAGACGCGGGTGCGGGAGCGTTGCGGCTACGAGGTACGCACCGTCATCCTGGGGCACACCCAGCGCGGCGGCTCCCCGTCGACGCGCGATCGCGTCCTGGCCTCACGCCTGGGCTTCCACGCGGTGCGCAGCCTGGTCGAGAGCCGCAGCGGGGTGATGGTGGGCGTGGACAAGCGCGGCATCGTCCACGTTCCGCTCAAGGACGTCTGGGAGCTTCACAAGGACATCGACTGGGAGCTCGTCGAGCTCGCGGGCGTGCTGGCGATCTGAGCGCGCGGGGCGAAGGTCCCGTCAGCCTCCGCGCCGCACCCTCACGAAGCGGTCGCGGCCGCGTTGCAGCACGATGGGGGCGTCGAGCTCGAGCCAGAGTTGTGGGTCTTCGATCGGTTCGCCATCCATGCGCAGGCCGCGGTTCTGGATGAGACGCCGGGCCTCGCCGTTGGAAGCCGTCAGCCCCGCGAAGGTCGCCAGTCGCAGCACCCCCACCCGGCCCTCCCGGAACTCCGAGGCAGGCACCTCCACCTCGGGCATGCTGTCCGGGATGTTCCCGCGCGCCACCTCGTCGTAGCGGCGTTCGGCCGCCTCGATCCGGTCCTCGCCGTGGTAGACGCGGACCAGCTCGCGTGCCAGACGACGATGCGCCTCGACCGGGTCGCGCTGCACGAGACGCTCCAGGGCCTCCAGGTCGAGCAGCGTGCACAGCTCCACGTAGCGCACGAGCAGCGCGTCGGGGACCTGCATGGCCTTCTTGAACATCACCTCGGGCGGCTCGGCGATGCCGATGTAGTTGCCGAGCGACTTCGACATCTTCTCCACCCCGTCGAGCCCCTCGAGCAGCGGCGTGGTGAGCGCCACCTGCGGCTCCTGGCCGTGGGCGCGCTGCACATCGCGACCGACCAGCAGGTTGAAGAGCTGATCGGTGCCGCCGAGCTCGACGTCGGCGCGGATGGCGACCGAGTCGTAGGCCTGGGCCAGCGGGTAGAGCAGCTCGTGCACGCTGATCGGGGTGCCCTGCTGGAAGCGCTTGGTGAAGTCGTCGCGCTCCAGCATGCGCGCCACCGTATACGTCGAGGCCAGGCGCACCACGTCGCCGAAACCCAGGGGCGAGAGCCACTCCGAGTTGTGGCGGATCTCCAGGCGCCCCTCCGCATCGTCCAGGATGCGGGTGGCCTGCGCCACGTAGGTCTCGCCGTTGCGCCGGGTCTCCTCCAAGGACAGCACCGGCCGCGTCTTGCTCCGCCCCGAGGGGTCGCCGATCGTCGCGGTGAAGTCCCCGATGATCAGCACCACCCGGTGCCCCAGGTCCTGGAACTGGCGCAGCTTCCGCAACACCACCGCGTGCCCGAGGTGCAGGTCGCTGCTCGAAGGATCGACGCCGAGCTTCACCCGCAGCTGCCGACCCTCGCTCTCCGCGAGGCGCAGCTTCGCTTCGAGCGCGTCCTCCGGCACGATGCTCTCGGCACCGCGCCTGAGCAACGTCATCGCCTCTTGGATGTCCACGTCGGTCCTCCCGAGCGCCCCGATGGCTTCGGCCGCGCTTGCCGCTGGCCGCCGTGCAGCCACACGGATGCCGGCGTCGCCGCCCGCCTCGCGGCGGGCGCGCGCCCCTCCAGGGGAGCGGCCGCGACAGTCTAACACGCGTCGCAGACGCGTTCGACAGGGGCCAGGCCGGCGCCCCCGCCGCGCAGGGCGGCACCGCCGCCATCGCACCAGCACGCCCTCCACCCGACAGGCGCGCCCGGAACGCCCTGCTAGCATCGGGGGCGGCGCCGACGGGCGCCTGCAAGGGAGGCCAGCATGCACCTGGGAATGGTAGGGCTCGGTCGGATGGGCGCCAACATGACGCGGCGCCTGATGAAGGACGGGCACGACCTGGTGGTGACCGATGTCGACGACGGACGTGTCGCGGAGCTGGTCGAGGAGGGCGCCAAAGGGGCGGCCTCGGTCTCGGAGCTGATCGCTGCGCTGCCCACGCCCCGGGTGGTGTGGCTCATGGTGCCGTCCGGAGACGCGACCGAGTCGGTCTTCCGGGAAGCCCTCGAGCACCTCGAACAGGGGGACGTGCTGGTGGACGGCGCCAACTCGCACTACACCGACACGCTCCGTCGTGGCGAGGAGGCCGACCGGCGAGGCGTCCGCCTGCTCGACGCCGGCGTCTCCGGCGGCGTGTGGGGTCTCAAGGAGGGCTACAACATGATGGTGGGCGGCGAGGACGGCGCCTTCCAGGCCCTAGAGCCCGCGCTGAAGACGCTCGCTCCGGAGAACGGCTACGCCCACGTGGGGCCGGTGGGGGCCGGCCACTTCGTGAAGATGATCCACAACGGCATCGAGTACGGGCTGCTGCAGGCCTACGGCGAAGGCTTCGAGGCGCTCGCAGCCTACCCCCACGCCGATCTCGACCTCGAGAAGATCGCCGAGCTGTGGACGCACGGTGCCGTGGTCCGATCCTGGCTGCTGGAACTGCTCGTCGACGCCCTGGCCGACGATGCCAGCCTGGAGGGCATCCGCGGTTACGTCGACGACAGCGGCATGGGGCGTTGGACCGTCGACTTCGGCGTGGACCAGGCCGTCCCGCTGCCGGCGATCAGCGCCGCCCTGTTCGCCCGCTTCCGCAGCCGGCAGGACGACAGCTTCAGCGCCAAGGTGGTGGCCGCGCTGCGCAACCAGTTCGGTGGGCATCCGGTCAAGGAGGCCTGACGTGCAGCAGGCGCCTCCCACGGCGTTCGTCATCTTCGGCATCACCGGCGACCTGGCGGCTCGGAAGCTGCTCCCCGCGCTGTTCCAACTGCACCGTCAAGGGGCGCTCGACGACGACACGCTCATCGTCGGCTACGGTCGGAGCCCGCTCGGCGACGAGGCCCTGAGACAGCGGCTGCACGAGGCCCTGGACCAGCACGCCGAGTGGCTCGACGAGCCGGCGTGGTCCGCTCTGGAGGAGCGGATCCGCTACGTTCAAGGCGGATACGACGACGTCGACGGCTTCAAGCGGCTGGCCCACTGCCTGGACGAGTGGGGCGTCGGCAACCGCGTCTTCTACACCGCCACGCCGCCTCAGACCTACGAGGCCATCGTCCGCTGCCTCGAGGAGGCAGGGCTGCACCAGGAGGGCCGCGGCTGGTCGCGCCTCGTGATCGAGAAGCCCTTCGGAGACGACCTCGAGAGTGCGCGGGCACTCAACCGTCACGTGCTCGACCGCTTCCGCGAGGACCAGGTCTACCGCATCGACCACTACCTCGCCAAGGAGACGGCCCAGAACCTGGCCGTGCTGCGCTTCGCCAACAGCATCTTCGAGCCGGTGTGGAGCAACCGCTACGTCGATCACGTGCAGATCACCATGGTCGAGCCCATGGGCGTCGAGGGCCGAGGCGGCTTCTACGAGTCGGCCGGCGTCCTGCGCGACGTGTTCCAGAACCATCTGCTGCAGCTCGTGGCGCTCGTCGCCATGGAGCCGCCCGCCCGCTACGACGCTCACAGCGTCCGCGACGAGAAGGTCAAGGTGTTCGACGCCCTGCGCTGCGTGCGCCCGGAGACCGCCGTGCTGGGCCAGTACGTGTCGGGCAACGGCATGATCGGCTACCGCGAGGAGGAGGGCGTCGACCCTCGTTCGAAGCAGGCCACCTTCGCGGCCATCGAGATGGAGCTGCGGAACTGGCGCTGGTCCGGCGTGCCGTTCTACATCCGCTCCGGCAAGAGGCTGGAGATGAAGGCCACGGAGATCGTGCTCCAGTTCAAGACGCCACCGCACGTGCCGTTCGACCTCCCTTCGGCCCTCAAGGCCGACCGTCTGGTCCTCCGCCTGGTGCCGGACGAGGGGATCGTGCTCCGCTTCAACGGCAAGCGCCCCGGCCAGGGGATCGAGCTGGAACGCATCAGCCTCGACTTCCTCTACGGTCGCAGCTTCGACCGGCCCAACCCGGACGCCTACGAAACCCTCCTGCTCGACGTCATGCTGGGGGACGCCACCCTGTTCATGCGGGCGGACGAGGTTGAGGCGCAGTGGCGGGTGCTCACGCCGCTCCTGGAGCACATCCGCGAGGGGCGGCCGACCCCGCTCTTCTACGAGGCCGGCAGCATGGGACCGGACGCGGCCTACGCCCTGCTCGAGCGCGAGGGGCGGTACTGGCACCGCCCGGCCCAGGACTGAGCGAGGGAACTTGCAGGCGGCTCTGCATACGCTTCATGCAGAGTCGCATACATTTGCATAAATTGCGTCCTGGACGTACTTCGTGGTATCTTTCGGCGTGGCTCGCATCAGCATACTCGGCATCCCGATGGACCTCGGCGCAGGCCGGCGCGGCGTCGACATGGGTCCCAGCGCTCTCCGCCTCGCACGCCTCGCACGGACCCTGACGGAGCTCGGGCACGACGTCGTGGACCTCGGCAACGTCGAGGTGCCCGTTCCCGAAGCGGTCCCCAATCCCAACACCCTCCACTACGCCGACGCGATCGCGGCGACCTGCAGCGCTACTTTCGAGCGCCTCCGTAGCCTCGAGGACGACAGTTTCCTCATCTCGCTCGGAGGCGATCACTCCATCAGCATGGGCACGATCCCAGGCGCAGCCGCGGGACGGCGGACCGGCGTGCTGTGGATCGACGCGCACGCGGACCTCAACACCCCCGACACCAGCCCCTCCGGGAACATCCACGGCATGCCGCTGGCACACCTGCTCGGTCGCGGCGACCCGCGATTGACCGGCGTGTGGGGCGGCGGGGCCGCGCTGCGCACCGAGGACCTGGTGTTCGTAGGGCTCCGCAGCATCGACGCGGGCGAGCGCGACACCATCCGCGAGGAGGGCATCACCGCCTACACCATGAAGGAGATCGACCAGCGCGGCATGGCCAGGGTGGCCGCCGAGGCGATCGAACGGCTGGCCCACGTCGACCGGCTCCACGTCTCCTTCGACGCCGATGCCCTCGACCCGGACCTTGCGCCCGGCGTGGGCACGCCCGTCCCCGGCGGCCTCAGCTACCGCGAGGCGCACCTGCTCATGGAGCTCCTGGCCGACTCGGGCCGCACCACCAGCCTCGACCTGGTCGAGGTCAACCCCATCCTCGACAGTCAGAACCGCAGCGCCGCCATCATGGTGGAGATGGCGGCGAGCCTGCTCGGCAAGAAGATCCTCTGATCGACGGGGGAGGCGCGCCTACACCGGCGCGGCGCTCGCCATGGCCTGACGGATGCGCGGCATGAACCGGTCCAGCGCGTCGTCGCCCGCGCGGATGGCGATCTCGGCGCGATGGAAGTTGAGCCAGTGGATGGGTGGCCGGGTGTGAACATGGAGCGCCGCCCCGTCGGCGACCTCGGTCAACCAGCCGTCCGCCGCGTAGGCCAGCGCACGACCCAACCGCGCGGCGACGCTGCGGCCACTGCCCTGCCCCAGCGAACGGTGCAGCCGCTGTCCCACGTCCGTCTGCAGGAAGCGCCGCGCCGCCCGGATGGCGCGAGAGTCCTCCGCCTCCATGCCGGCGCCGATGCCGATCGAGAGGTCGACGTCGAACCCTTGAAGCGTGTCCAGCGGGACCGGTGAGCCGATCCCACCGTCCATCAGGCGCCGGCCGTCGAGGATCACCGGCGCGAACACCCCCGGGATGGACGCGCTGGCCCTGAGCGCGGGCGCCAGCGGACCGTGTTGCAGCAGCACGCGCTCACCGCTGTCGACGTCGGTGGCCACGACCACCAGCGGGCGCGCGAGGTCCTCGAACGATCGCCCCTCGACCATCGCGTCGAAGTAGGCCTCCAGGCGTCGACCGTCGAAGAGCGCCCCCTTGTGCAGACCGAAGTCCGCGATGTGGGGGAAGACGTCGCGCCGCCGCATGGCGGCGGCCTCCTCCCGGAGCGCCGTGGGACTACGCCCCGAGGCGTAGAGCGCGCCGATCACCGCTCCGAAGCTGGTCCCGACGAGGATCTCGGGCGCGAATCCGTGACGCTCCAGGCTCGCCAGCGCACCGATGTGCGCATAGCCGCGGGCGCTGCCCCCGCCGAGCGCGACGCCCACCCGGTAGCGCCGGTCCGGTGAGGCGGGTTCTTGAATGGGATCCATCGCCTTCAGTGTACGGGAGCGACCATGAGATCTTTGTCACTCGGCCGGCACGCCTCTGGGCGTGGCATAGTGACCAGCATGACGGAGCCGCTCAGCGTGGTGGTCGTGCACCACCGGACCCCCGAGATCCTCGAGGTCTGCCTCGAGCGACTGGCGCACGGCGCTCCGGACGCCACCGTCGTGCTCGTCGACACCGGTCCGGACGCCGAGCACCTGGCGCGGCTCGTCGAGACGTACCCCTCCCTCGAGGTCGTGCAGGCGCCGAACCACTCCTACGCCCACGCGGTCAACCTCGGGCTGCGCCGCACCCGGAGCCGGCTCGTCGCCCATATGAACGCCGACGTCTACGTCGAGCCCGGCACCTTCCCGGCCCTCGTCGCCGCGCTGGAGCGGCACCCCGGCACCGGTGTGGTCGCGCCGCTGGCGCGCACGCCGTCGGGCCGTCGCCAGGACCACGGCCTCCCCTACCACCCCCACTACCTCCGGCTGTCGCTTCGTCCGGGGGGCAGCGTGCGCGTCCCGTGGCTGACCGGTTGCCTACAGCTCATCCGGCGCGAGGTCCTGGAGCGCTGCGGTGGCTTCGATCCCAGCCTGCGCTTCTACAACGACGACATGGAGTTCTGTCTGCGCGTCCGCGCTGCGGGCTTCGACTGTCGGCTGGTCGACGTGCCCGTGCTCCACCTGGGAGGGAGCTCGACTCCGGCCTCGGGCGCTTTCCTGGTCGAGGGCGTGCGGGGCGGCTACCAGCTCACGCGACGCTTCCTGCCTCGGCCGGCACGGGCGATGCACCGGACGGCCCTGTGGGCCTGGGGCACGGCCGGAGCGACGCTCGCTCGCGACGACCAGCGCCGCCGGGCCTTCCACCGCATCGCGGCCATGGCGCGCAGTGGGACCTTCGACGACGCGCCCTTCGGAACGACGCTCCAGGACCTCGATGGGGCGTTCACCGACCGTCCCTGACGACGTTCCCGCCAACCGGGGGCGTGGTAGATTGACGCCATGACCGCCCTGCAGCGGCTACTGGACGCCGCCCGGCACGATCCCGTCTTCGCCTACTCGCTGCTCGCCGCCGGCCTGCTCGCGCTGGTCTCGCTCGGCACCGGGCTGGTGCGGCGCGACGCGCTGGTGCTGGTGCGTCCGCGCATCCTGTTGCGGGTGATCGGCGCCGTGGTGGTCGCGTTCCTGATCGCGACCCTCGCGGGCACGTTGACCCAGGCCCTCGGACCCTCCACCTGGACACGGCTCGCCGCCGGGCTCGAGCGCTTCCCTCTGGCGCTCGTCACGCTGGCGTACGGCCCCGGCGTGGGCCTCGTCGCGGCCGCTCTGGTGGCTGGCCTGCAGGCCAACGGCTGGCTGCCCGGCTGGCAGCAGGCGGTGTTCGCGCTGGAGCTGCTGGTCCTGGGCTGGCTCGCCATCTATCCCTCCCCGCGGAGCAGCCGCTGGGCCGGTCCGTTCGACGCCCTTCTCGCCTACGCTCTCGCCTGGGGGACCGGGGGGCTCGCGCTGCTCGAAGCCCACACCGGCACGGTCACGCCGGCCGCGCTCTGGGCCCAGCAGCGTCCCGCCCTGCTGGGCGTGGGGGCGACCGCTCTCCTGCTCGCCCTGGTGCCGCCCATCGCCTACCGGCGTGCCTTCCCCCACAGCCGGATCGCGCCGCCGCCAGCGCCCGAGGGGCGGGCCAGCCCCGAAGCGACGGAGGCGCAGCCCGCCCGAGACCCGATGAAGCTGACCTACCCCGATCTCCCTAGGGTCCTGGCGCGCGGCCGGCGCCGGGCCCGACTGACCGCTCCGCTGGAGGTCGTCCATCGGTCGCCCCACGGCGCCGGCCGCTCGCCTCAGACGCGCTGCCGCGTGCACGGAACGCTGAAGCCGAAGGCGTTCCCGGAGGCCGCACGCTCCTCCGGAGCACCGCGGCCGATCGCCACGTGACGTGGTCCGCCCCAGGCCTCGCCACCCCACCGGCGCGCGATCGAGCGCACGATGTAGAGCCCCAGGCCGGTGCCCTTCGCCTTCGCGCTCAGGCCTCGCGAGTGCGGCGCGAACAGCTCCTCCACCCGTGTCGGGTCGAGAGGCTCCCCTTCGTCCCACACCTCGACCCTCGCCATCGGGCCGTCGGCCCAGGCGGCGAGCGTCACCCGTCCCCCACTCGGTCCGTGCACGGCCGCGTTCTCCAGCAGATTGATGAGGACCTGCAGGAGCTTGTCCTCGTCGGCCCACAGCTCCATGGCGGGGAGCGACAGCTCCAGGCGCACACCGTGACGTTGAAGGACGGGCTGGACGACGGCGGCCGCCCGCCCTGCGACCTCCGCGAGGACCAGGCTGCGCTCCCGAGGCGGGCGAACGTCGACCGTGAGGTCCTCGAGCAGCCGCACCAGGCGCTCGGCTTCCTGGGTCGCACGGCCCAGGAAGCGCGTTCGCAGCGTGTCGGGCGGCTCGGCCGCGAGTGCCTCGAGCGCGGCGCGGATGGCGGTCACGGGGGTACGCAGCTCGTGCGACAGCACCGCGAGCAGCTCGCGCGCGTCCTCTCTGGCACGCCGCAGCTCGGTCAGGTCGCGCAGCAGCAACGCACCCTGGACGGGCACCGCCTGCAGCCAACGACCGCGCGTCTCGAGCTCGACGGTGCGACCCTCGGCGATGGCCTGCTCGAGCCGGTGGTCGCGCAAGACCCAGATGAGGGGGGTCCCCACCGCCCGCCCCGCGTCGACCTCCAGCAGTCGCGCCGCGGCCCGGTTGACGAAGGACACGCGTTCCCCGTCGGTGAGGACGACACCCTCCTCGAGGGCATCGAGGAGCTGGGCCGCCGTGGTCTCGACGAGCGCCCCGGTCACGGCAGCGGCCGCCGCTCCGGCGTCCGGGAGGGATCCGCCAGGCGGTAGCCCCGTCCGCGTACGGTCTCGATCCAGCTCGCGCCGAGTCGCGCGCGCAGCTGGGCCACGTGTTGGTCGACGGTGCGCTCCGACCCGACGAAGTCCTCCCCCCACACGCGATCGAGGAGCTCCGTACGACCGAAGACCCGTCCCGGATGCGCCGCCAGGAACGCGAGCAGCTCGTACTCGCGCCGGGTGAGCTCCATCTCGGCCGCGCCCAGCGTCACCCGTGCGCGTTCGCTGTCGACGACGAGCTCGCCGACCTCGAGCCGGCGGCTCGGCGGCGCACGGCGTAGCAGCGCCCGGACGCGCGCCACGAGCTCGGCGGCGCTGAACGGCTTGACGAGGTAGTCGTCCGCGCCGCCCTCGAGCCCCTCCACGCGATCCACCTCTCGCGCACGGGCGGTCAGCATCAGCACGGGGAGCTCGTGCCGGCGCGCGGACCGCAGCCGTGTGAGCCAGTCGAGCCCGGACTCGCCGGGGAGCATCCAGTCGAGGACCACCACGTCGATGCCGTCGAGACGCGACCAGCCACCCTCGCCGTCCTCGGCCTCGACCACGTGGAACCCTGCCCGCGACAGGTGGTAGGCGACGAGCTCGCGCACGCCCTCATCGTCCTCGATCACCAGCACGGTGGCGCCGGTCATCCTCGACCGACCCCTGGGCGTCGACGCTCCATGCGTCCATGATACGGAGCACGGTCATGCGCACGTCATGCCGCCGCGACTCGGGGCCGCGGCTGACCGAACCCTGACCGGCGCCTGCGACGCTATACGGTATGATGCGCCCGTCCGCCATGACGCAGCTCGACCAGGACCTCCAGGACATCAACGCCTCGCTCGTGCGCATGCTCAGTCAGGTGCGCGAAGGGTGCGACCTGGCGCGGAGCGCCCTCATCCAGTCGGACCTGCGGGCGGCGGAGCGCTGCGTGGAGAACGACGAGCGCATCGATGCCATGCAGGCGACGCTCGAGCTGCGCATCCTCACGGTGATCGCCAGGCGCCAGCCGGCGGCGCGGGACCTCCGCTTCCTCGGTGCCGCGTACCAGTCGCTGGCCGACATCGAGCGGGCCGGCGACTACGCCGAGCACGTGGCACGCGCCGCGGTCAAGCTGGCCGAGCAGCCGCCTCTGAAGAAGTACCTCGACATGCAGCGCATCCTCGAGGTCCTCGGCGGCATGATCGAGACCACCATGAAGGCGGTGGCGGAGGCCGACGTCGAGGCCGCTCGCCGCGCGCACGCCATGGACCGCGAGATCGACGAGCTCTACGAGCAGATCCAGCGCGAGCTCCTCACCTACATGATCGAGGACCCTGCCACCATCGGACGGGCCACGCAGCTGCTGTCGGTAGCGCGCTACCTCGAGCGCCTCGGCGACCACCTCGAGAACGTCGACGAGCACGTCATGTTCTGGTTGACCGGAGAGCGCCCCTAGCCTTCGCCGCGAGCCTGACGGGACGTTCACGGCCCGCCCCCGCGCGCCTCGTGTACCTTGGGAAGCGTGCTGGGCCGTGATCCCATCCAGGAGGGTCCCCTCCTCGCCTCACCGCGCCGCTCGAGCGCCCCGGAGGGCGACCCGTCGTCCGACGGCCCCCTTCCCCACGAGCCCGGCTCACCCCGTCGAGGCCCCACGCCCACGCGCCGGCGCCGCAGGCGGCTGTGGCTCGGCAGCGCATTCGGCATGGCCCTGCTGGCGCTGGTAGGGCTCAACTGGTCGGTCGCGGTCCCACGGGGTACGGGTACGGCAACGCCCCTCGTCACCAGCCTGCGAGACGCCGTCAACGCCCTGCGCGGGCCGCCGCGCATCGGTCTGCAGGTGGGTCACCTCGACGCCGCGGCCATGCCCGCCGAGCTCGCCAAGCTGCGCACCTCGACCGGAGCGGAGGCCGGGGGCCTGGAGGAGGTCCAGGTCAACCACGCGATCGTCCGCGCCCTGGCCGCACGGCTGCGTAGCGACGGCTTCCGGGTCGACGTCTTCGGCGCTACCGTGCCGGTCCACTACCGTGCCGACCTGTTCCTCGCGGTGCACGCCGACGCCAGCCCCGACCCCGGACGCGAGGGCTACAAGAGCGCCCACTTCCTCCCCCTGCGCAACCCCCGGGACCCGCTGCTCAAGCTCGACATCGACCGGGCCGTCCTCGGCGAGAGCCACCTCGGGGACGACGACCGCAACGTGTCGCTGGACATGCTGAAGTACTACGCCTTCAACGCACGCCGCTTCCGACATGCCCTCGCCCGCGGCACACCCGGGCTCATCGTGGAGATGGGGTACCTCACGAGTGCCCGCGACCGCACCTACCTCGAGCATCCCGCCGTTGCCGCCGGCGAGCTCGCGGACGGCGTCCTCGCCTACCTCCACGACGTCGGGCGGCTCCCGGCGGGGCTCCCGAGACCGCGCTCGCGGCCGGCGCCGTGAGCCTCCGCCTCTTCCTCGCCCTCACGCCGCCCGAGGCGGTCCGCGCCGAGGCCAGGCGCGCCACCGAGCACCTGCGCGCCTCGCTTCCCACGCTGCGGGCGCGCTACGCGGACCCCGCGGCCACCCACCTGACACTCGTGTTCCTGGGTCAGGTCGAGGAGGGGGACGTGCCGCCCGTGGAGCGCGCCGTTCGTGGCGTCGCGGGCACCAGCCGTCCCTTCAGCTGCAGGACGGCGGGGCTCGGCGCCTTCCCGGCCGCGCACCGGCCCAGCGTGCTGTGGCTGGGGCTGGACGACGACGCGGGCGCGCTGGCGCGTCTGCAGCGCGACCTCGCCGACGCCCTGAACGCCCATGCGCCCCACGCGGACCGCAAGCGCTTCGTCCCCCACCTCACGCTGGCTCGAGTCTCGAGCCTCGGTCGGACCCCTCGCGACGCCGTGCCGGCGGCGCTGCAAGCCTACGAACACGCGCCCGTGCCGTGGCCCGTGGGTGAGGTGACCCTCTTCCGCAGCGAGCTGAGGTCCGAGGGCGCGCGCCACACCGCGCTGCTCACCGCGCCCCTGCGGGCGCCAGGGTGAGGCAGCGCCGCGCACCGGGTGACCGCTCCCCCAGACCTCGACGCGACGCTCCCGGGGCCCGCGGCCGCACGTGGTAGCATCCGCCCCAACATGACGGTGCTGCAGGAGACCTCGGGGACGCTCGTCAACATCGGCACCGTGCTCCTCGGCTCCTCCGTGGGCCTCGCGCTGCGCGGCCGGCTCCCTGAGCGCATCGTCACCGTGGTCATGCAGGCCATCGGCCTGGTCACGCTCTTCATCGGGATCGACAACGCCTTCGATCTCGGACGGGTCCAGAGCCCGCCGGGCATCATCCTCGGCCTGATGGCGCTCGCCCTGGGCGGGGCGCTGGGTGAGTGGTGGCGGCTGGAGGAGGGGCTGGAAGCCATCGGCGCGACCCTCAAGCGACGCTTCCGGGGACAGGGCCGGTTCACCGAAGGCTTCGTCGCGGCCACCCTCCTCTTCTGCGTCGGGCCGCTGACGCTGATCGGCTCCATCCAGAACGGGCTCAGCGGCGAGACCAGCTTCCTGCTGCTGAAGGCGACCCTCGACGGCTTCTCGTCGCTGGCCCTGGCGACCACCTTCGGCTTCGGCGTCATCTTCTCGGTCCTCGTGATCGCTGTCTACCAGGGCGGCCTGTCGCTCGCGGCGGGGCTGTTCGCCACACTCATCCCGGACCCGGCGCACGACCCGCGCGTGCTGCTCGTGAACGGCGTCGGCGGACTGCTCATCGTGGCGCTGGGCCTGGGGCTGCTCGACATCAAGCGCGTGCGCACCGCCGCCATGCTGCCCTCGCTGGTCCTGGTGGTGCTCTTCTACTACCTCGGACGCCTGTTCACCTGAGCGGTCGGCGACGGCGCGTGCTAGCATCGCAGCCATGAGCGGCCACGACGTCGACATGGAGCATCTGCAGCGGCTGGCGCGCCTCGAGCTCGAGCCCGGCGAGGCCGAGATGCTGGCGCACGACGTCGCCGAGGTGCTCGCTTACTTCGACCAGCTCGCCAGCGTCGATACCGAGGGGGTCGAGGAGCTGGCCCGCCCCGTGATCCCCACCCGTCCCTGGCGTGAGGACGTGGTGACGCCGTCGCTCGATCGCGAGCGCGTCCTAGCGCTGGCCAACGCCAGCCAGGATGGCTTCGTGCGCGTCCCCCGCACGGTCGACGAGGACTAGCCGAACCGACCCTCTCAGCCCAGCAGGTCGCGCCCCAGGTACGGACGCAGTGCCTCCGGCACGCGCACGTTGCCCTCCTCGGTCTGGTAGGTCTCCAGGATGGCGGCCATCGTACGCGGGAACGCCAGAGCGCTGCCGTTGAGGGTATGCACCGGCGTCGGCCGTCCCTTGCCACCCACGCCTCCGGGCCGCGCGCGGGTCTTGAGTCGCGCGGCCTGGAAGGCCTCGATGTTGCTGATGCTGGACACCTCCAGCCAACGCCCCTGACCGGGGCTCCAGACCTCGAGGTCGTACTTCTTCGCCTGTGTGAAGCCCATGTCCCCGCTGCACATGAGCAGGCGGCGGTAGGCGAGCCCGAGCGTCTCGAGCATCTCCTCCGCGGTGCGCGTCATCGCTTCGAGGGCATCGTAGCTGTGCTCCGGTAGGGTGAACTGCACCATCTCGACCTTGTCGAACTGGTGCACCCGGTTCAGCCCGCGGACGTCCTTGCCGTAGCTCCCGGCCTCACGCCGGAAGCACGCCGAGAACGACGCGTACTTCAGCGGCAGCGCCTCCGAGTCGAGGATCTCGTCACGGTGCAGGTTGGTGACCGCCACCTCCGAGGTAGGGATGAGGTAGTAGCCGTCCGAGACCTGGTACATCTGGCCCTCTTTGTCCGGGAGCTGTCCGGTGGCGGTGGCGGAGTCCGCGTTGACCATCAGCGGCACCACCAGCTCGGTGTAGCCCGCCGTTTCGAGGCGATCGAGGAAGAACCGCTCCAGCGCCCGCACCAGGCGCGCCCCGGGGCCACGGAAGAGCGGGAAGCCGGCGCCGGTGATCTTCACGCCCGCTTCGAGGTCGACCCAGCCGGCTCGCGCCGCGATCTCCCAGTGGGGGCTGGGCTCGAAGGCGAAGGTCGCCGGCGTGCCCCACTCCTTGACCACCACGTTGTCGTGCTCGCTCTCGCCGTAGGGCACGCTCTCGTGAGGGAGGTTGGGGATCTCCAGTAGGAGCTCCTGAACACGCGCCTCCAGGCTGCGCCCACGCTCCTCGAGGTGCTTGACCTCGCCCGCGACCTCGCTCATCTCCCGCATGAGCGCCTCGGCGTCCTCGCCGCGCCGCTTCATCTCACCGATGCGCTTGCTGTTGGCGTTGCGCAGCGCCTGCTTCGCTTCGAGGTCCCGCCTCAGCAGGCGGTACTCCTCGTCCGTGAGCAGGAGCTGCTCGAGGCTCTCGAGCGCGTCGGGGAGCTGCTTGGCACGGATCGCCCGGCGCACCTCGTCCGGGTTCTCACGGATGAACCTCAAGTCCAGCATGCGTACCAGTCTACGGGTTGGCGGCCTCGTAGGCCCTCGGGCTCGCGAGGCCGCCGGATCCCCTGCGCGAGCGACCGACGGCGCTGCCGCGGCCGGTGCTAGACTGGCGGCCAACGCGCGGCCCGGACGCGGCACGCGCAGGCACGCGGAGGTGGGCCGTGAAGGTGGAAGCGACTCGGACCGAACGCATCCTCGAGCTGCATCAGCGCTACCTCTTCCCTGCCGTCCACCCCTACTACGGTGACGAGCCCCTGGTGGTGGACCGGGCCAAGGGTCACACGGTCTGGGACATCGAGGGGCGCGCCTACCTGGACTTCTTCGGAGGCGTGCTGACGGTGTCGGTCGGCCACGCCAACGAGGAGGTCCTCGAGCGCGTGGGCGAGCAGCTCCAGCGCGTCCAGCACACCTCCACGCTGTACGTGAACGAGGTCATGGTCCGCCTCGCCGAGAAGGTCGCCTCCATCACGCCGGGGCGTCTCCAGAAGTGCTTCTTCACCTCCAGTGGGAGCGAAGCGAACGAGACGGCCGTGACGGCCGCCCGCATGGCGACCGGGAACCGCACCATCGTCACGCTCCGGCACGCCTACTCCGGCCGCACCCTGGAAGCGATGAGCCTCACGGCGCACGGCTCCTGGCGGCTCGGAGGCACCTTCGACGGGGAGGTCCGCCACGTGCGCAGCCCCTACGTCTACCGGGCACCGCTCGGTCTGAGCGAGGACGACCTGGTCGAGCTCTGCGTGCAGGATCTGGAGGAGACGCTGGCCACCGTCACCGACGGCCGGATCGCCGCCTTCATGGCCGAGCCGATCCAGGGTGTGGGCGGCTTCGTGGTGCTCCCGCGCGACTACCTGCGGCGCGTGGAACCGCTGGTGCGGGAGGCGGGCGGCTTGATGATCATCGACGAGGTGCAGACCGGCTGGGGCCGTACCGGCCAGCATCTGTGTGGCATCGAGCACTGGGGCATCACGCCCGACATCATGACCTTCGCGAAGGGGATGGCGAACGGCGCGCCGATCGGGTGCACCGTCGCGACGCCGGAGGTCGCCGACGCCATGACCGGCACCACCTTCTCCACCTTCGGGGGGAACCCTGTGTCGATGGCGGCCGCCCTGGCCACGCTCGAGGTCATCGAGCGCCACGACCTCCCCGACAACGCTCACCGTCAAGGGTTGCGCCTGCGCACGCGCCTCGACGACGCCACCGCACCGTACGCGTTCGTCGGCGACGTCCGCGGCATGGGGCTCATGCAGGCGCTCGAGATCGTCTCGCCCGACGGCTCCAAGGCACCCGATCCTGGGCGCACGGACGCGCTACTCGTGGCGGCGCGCCGCCGCGGCCTGCTCATCGGCAAGGGCGGACTGTACAACAACGTCGTCCGCATCGCTCCGCACCTGACCGTGGACGCCAAGGAGATCGACGAGGGCGTCGACCGACTGGCGCAGGCGCTCCAGGACGTGGCCTGACGGCCCGTCGGCGCGACCGCCTCAGGGCCCGCTGCCACCCAGCCCCGTCCAGCTCTGGACGATCGGCACCACCGGCGCGGCGCGGGCGGTGATCAGGTCGATGTGCGTCACGCCCGGCACCACGTAGCGCGTGAACGACGAGCCCAGGCGGGCGTTGGCATACGCCGAGAACCCCTCGGTATCGCGGATCATGCCCCGACCCGCCCCGATCGCCAGCGTGGGGACCCTCACTGACGACATCGACACGAAGCCCGGCGTGCCGTGGAGGTCGATGGGTAGGACGGCCATGTCGATCAAGAGCCGCACCGGGAAGTACCACTCGGCACGGTCGGTGCTGGGACCGGTCACGCTCCGCACGTAGCTCATGAGGTCCGTCGCCTCCGGCGGATCCCCCGCGGACCACCCCACCCGGTCGGCGCCGGGAGCGACCCCCACCACGCTGCGGCTGCGGGCGCCGGCGGTCCCCTCCAGCAGGAACGGCAGCAGGTAGCCCGAGGTCTCGGCGTCGGTGGCCTCACCCAGCGACGGCGCGAAGCTGGGCAGCTCCGCGTAGGTGTCGTCGGCGGTGATGCCGGCCAGCGCGAGGTTGGTGACCCGGATGTCGGACAGCGCCGCAGGGGCCAGCTCGTCCGGACGATAGCGGGCGAAGGTGGCGATGACCGCCGAGCGCACCACCCGCTGAGGAACGAGACCGGGCCCCAGGTAGGGGGCCGCACGGCCCGACTCCAGCTCCGCGACCGAGGGAACGACGTTGTAGCCGGCCAGCCTGCGCCCTTCCACGGCGTCGGGGAGATCGAAGGCGCCGGTGCGCCCGGGGGCGCCGTCCAGCAGCAGCAGCCCGGCGAGGCCCTCGGCACCCGGGCGGCCGTCCGCGCGCACATAGGCGGTGTAGAGGGCGGCCAGGCTGGCTCCCAGCGAGTGGCCGCCGAGGTAGACGAGGGGGGCATCCAGGTGGGCGCGGTCGACGATCCTGCCGAGGTCCTGGAGCTGCACCTGCAGTCCCCAGTAGGCCATGAACCGCACCGTATCCGTTGCCGGCGGTTCGAACGAGGCCGGCTGCCCGTCGCCGCCGAGGTAGTAGCGGAGTGCGATCTCCGGGTCCCTGGAGGCACGCGCGGCGTCGAAGCCGCGATGGTCCTCGAGGGCGTTCGAGCGACGATCGACCAGCCACACCTGCAGTCCCGGCGTCGCGGCGACGAGCTGGCGCCCCAGGATCTCGAGGCTGCCGGCCCCGCCGAACAGGCCGGGCACCAGCACCAGGACCGCGCGTGGGGACTCGTCCGCCCGCAGCCGGAGCACGTAGCTCCGGTTGAAGCGTGCCGGCGTGTGTGGCTCGTCGGCCCCCGGCACCGCCAGGTAGTCGGCACCCACCGCGTCGGGCGCCATCCGATAGCCAGGTGCGGGCAGCGCCAGCGGCAGGTGGGCCTGCGGGATCGGCAGGCACGCAGGCACGAGGATCAATCCGACCAGGGCGAGCAGGCGCCGCATCATCACGCTCCAGGGGGGACGGGCCCCGGCGCCGCCCCTCCCTCCAAGGCTACGCTTCGCTCGGCATTCGCACGGTGACCACGCGCTCGCTCCCGTCGTCGTCCCAGGCGATCTCGGCGGCGCTGCGCGCAGCGTCCCAACGAGCGTCGACCTCGGAGCCGTCGAGCGCGACGCGCTCGGGTCTGGCACCGAGGCGCAGCTCCACGACGAGGCGCCGTGGCGCCGGCTCGAATCTCCCCTCGCGGGGTCCGACCCGGACCGTCAGCTCGCCGTCCCGGAGCGCAGAGGACAGCGGCGTCCGGGCCAGCACGCCGTCTTCCCAGGCGCGCGAGCGGCCGTCGTCCTCGACCACCTCGTAGGCGCTCTCGGCGGCCGGAGCCGCCACCACGATGCGGAGCTCGGCCAGCGGCGTGGCCGTGCTCGGTCGTACGTCCCCCAGCGGGACGAGCGCTCCCTCGCGCAGGAGCAGCGGCGGGCGCCCGAGCGGGGCCTCGACGATGGCGGGCCGCACCTCGGCGAGGCACGCGTCGGCCACCGGTCGCCCCGTCCAGACGTCGAGCCAACGCCCCGGCGGCAGCACCACCTGACGCCAGCGGGAGCGCGGCGTCGTCACCGGCGCGACGAGCAGCCAGCGACCCAGCATGAACGCGTCGTCGACGTCGAGCGTCCCCTCCTCTTCGATGAACTCGTATCCCAGGGGGCGCAGCAGGGGCGCGCCGGTGGAGGCGGCCTCGTGGGCCAGCGTCACCAGGTACGGGAGCAGCCGGTAGCGGAGCTCGAGAGCGGCGCGCGCCGCCGCTTCGACCTCCTCACCGAACGCCCATGGCTCCTGCGCCCGGGTGCCCGCCGCCGTGTGGTCGCGCATGAACGGGTAGAACGCGCCGAGCTCCATCCAGCGGGCGAACAGCTCGGGCTGCCCGTTCTCGAAGAAGCCCCCGATGTCCGCACCGGCGTGGGGCGAGCCCGACAACCCCATCGACAGGAGCTGGGGCACGCTCAGAGCCAGGTGCTCCCACCAGCTGTTGTTGTCGCCCATCCAGGTCGCGCAGCTCCGCTGGCTGCCGGGGTACGCCGAGCGGGTCAACACCCATGGACGGGCCTCGGGCGCGTAGCGTGCCAGCGCGTCGTAGGTGGCACGGCCCTCCAGCGTAGCGTAGAGGTTGCGCACCTCGAGGTGGCTGGCGCGCTCCTCCGCCCCACCGTGACGGACCCGAAGCGGGAAGGGCCGGTTGCGAGCGGCGCCGGTGGCGAAGGGGCGGTCGAACACGGTGGGCTCGTTCATGTCGTTCCACACGCCGTCGACGCCGGCGGCCACCAGGCTGTCCTCGTGCTGCTCTCCCCACCAGGCCCGCACCTCGGCGCGCGTGAAGTCGGGGAACAACGCCCGCTCGGGCCACACGTAGCCCCGGAAGGGCGAGCCGTCGTCGTTGCGGAGCGCGTAGCCATGCGTCAGGAGCTCGTCCGCCACGGCGTAGCCAGCGCCGGGCTCGTCCTTGATGCCGGGATCGATGATCGTCACCACGCGCGCGCCCCGATCGTGCACGGCGTCGGTGAACGCCTTGGGGTCCGGGAAGCCCGCGGGATCCCAGGTGAAGGAGCGGAAGCCGCGCATGTAGTCGATGTCGAGATGGACGGCGTCGAGGGGCAGTCCGCGGCGTCGGAAGGTCGCGACGAGCTCCACGATCTCCTCCGCACTGGCGTACCCCCAGCGCGACTGGTGGAAGCCGAGCGCCCAGTGCGGCGGAAGCAGCGGTCGGCCGGTCAACCGGGTGAGCTGCTCCACGACGGCGGCAGGGGTGGGACCGGCGAACAGGAACAGGTCGAGCTCGCCACCGAGGGCGTCGATCCTGAGCACGTCCGGATCGGCGTAGCCGGCGTCGACCCGGCTGAAGTGGCTGACGTGGAGGAAGGCACCGAACGCGCGTCCGGGCTGCACCGCCAGGAAGACCGGCTGTGCCTGGTAGAGGTTGTCGGTGCCTCGATGGTGGCCGATGCCGAAGGAGTCGGAGGTCCAGTGGGTGAGGCTCCGGCCGCGTCGGTCGAGGCCGCCGGTCCGCTGACCGAAGCCCCACAGCCGATCGGCCGGGTCGAGTCGGAGCGGCTGCCGTAGCAGCACGCCGTCGCGACCGGGAGGCAGGGCGTCGCCCTCGAGGTGGGGGATGCCGAGTCGGTCCAGGCGCGCCCTGGCCCAGCGTGCGGGAGCCGCCTGCTCGAGCCAGGAGGCGCTGTCCACTCCGCCCACCGCGAACGTCCCGCTGACGCCATCGAGGACCACCCGCATGCCGTCGAGCTCGAGGACCGCCCCGCCACCCTGCCCCGTGACGTTCGGCTCCGCGGCCGGGAGCCCCGTCTCGAGCACGTCCCACGACCGGGGCGGCGCGAAGTCGGACTCGGTCAGGCGCAGCCTCGCGATCCCCGGACTCACCGCCTCCACCTGCAGCCGAGCGTGATCGAAGGTAGCGAGGTAGCCGTCGGGGCGCAGAGCGACCTCGCGCAGCGATCCCGGGGTGCGGGGTGCGGTCTCGAAGATGTCGGCGTCGTCCATGGGACCTCCCTCCCCCGAGCTTACGCAAGCGGAGCGCCCGACGTCGCTACGGCGCCCGTCGGTGTAACCATTTCCTTACGCGCTCCCAGCGGGACGGGAGTAGACTCCGGGCACAGTCGGCCGGGCGCTTCCTGGCCCGAAGGGATGATGTGTTCAAGCGCCTCTTCTCCAGCACGGAAGGTGACGCGGGCCCCGATCTCCTGGGGACCGTGGAGCGACTGCTGCGGCTGTCGAAGGCGGAGGAACGCAGCGCCGAGGTCCTACGGGTCCTGACCAAGTCCCTCCCAGGGGACGTGCGAGGCTACAGCGTGCGCGGTACCGAGCGGGGCGCCTACCGCTTCGAGGCGGTCCACGGCTACAGCCCGTCGATGCTGTCGCTCACGCCCGAGCACGGACCGTGGCGCGAGCCGGGGCCGCGCATCGTCGGCAACCTCGTCTCGGAGATGTTCACACCGAACACGCCCGAGGTCCGGGCGGCCTTCGGCGAGCTCGGCGTGCGCAACGCCACCAGCAGCCTGGTCGTTCCGGTGGTGGGACGGTTCCTGCGCTACGGCTCGCTGGTGCTGCACCGCCACGGCGGAACGGCCCTCGACGACGACGAGCTCCGCGCCGCCGCCCGCTGGGGTTCCATCCTGGGCGAGGCCCAGAGCCAGGCGTTCGAGCTGCGGCGCACCAAGCTCAGCCTGGTGGAGTTCACCAAGGCCTTCGTGCAGGCGATGGAGGCCCAGGATTTCGCCCAGCTCGGGCACGCCGAGCGCGTGGCCGCCTACGCCCAGGCCCTGGGCCGCACGCTCGAGCTGGCGAACCAGGAGCTCGTCGACCTCTACTTCGCGGCGATGCTCCACGACATCGGCAAGCTCGGCGCCGGCCTGGACCTGTCGATCGAGGACATGGAGCACCCGCAACGCGGCGCCAACCTGGTGGCCTCGGCAGGGCTGCTGAAGAACGCCTCGGAGGGCATCCGCGCCCACCACGAGAACTGGGACGGCTCCGGCTTCCCCGCCGGGCTGCGCAAGGAGCAGATCCCGCTCCTGGCGCGCGTGGTCGCCGTGGCCGACGTCTTCGACATGCTCTCCAGCGAGCGCGGGCAGGCGATGCCGATGCGCGAGGTGGAGAAAGCGCTCGAGGCGCGGAGCGGACGCGAGCTCGACCCCTCGCTGGTGCAGCTCTTCATCAACATCCTGCGCCAGGGCAAGTCCACCCAGGAGCTCTCGAAGCTCGAGGAGAACGACCTGCCCTTCTGACCGTCCGCCGCGGCGACCCGCGCGCGAAGGCACCGCCCACGGGTGACCGCGCGTTACAGGCCGAAGCGGTACTCCACGACCTCGTGGTAGCGCTGCCCCGGCCGCAGCCACACC
>JARRMM010000059.1:0-11630 GCA_037386005.1 Deinococcales bacterium
GAGCTCGAAGCGCACCTGGTCGTTGCCCTTGCCGGTGGCGCCGTGGGCGATGGCGTCGGCGCCCTCCGCCTCGGCGATCTCGACCATCTTCTTGGCGATCAGGGGTCTGGCGAAGGACGTGCCGAGCAGGTAGTAGCCCTCGTACACGGCGGCCGCCCGCAACACCGGGAACACGAAGTCGCGCACGAACTCCTCGCGGAGGTCGACGGCGAACGCCTTGCTGGCGCCGGTCTTGAGCGCCTTCTCCTTGGCCTCGGCGACCTCCTCCCCCTGGCCGACGTCGGCGGTGAAGGCGATGACCTCGGCACCGTAGGTCTCGCGGATCCAGTGCAGGATCACTGAGGTGTCGAGCCCTCCCGAGTAGGCGAGGACGACCTTCTGGATGCTGTCGGCTTCGGTCTGCATGCGTGCCTCCTACAGCAAACGACCCGGACCCGGCCCCCAGGGGTCGCCACATCGCACCGACCGCTCCGTGGAGCGGCTCAGCGTCGGGCGCGGGGGTGGGTCGGGGTCGTGCGCATCGGTTTCATTCGGGGAGGCGAAGCATTATGCAGCGCCTCCAATAACGATGCAACGATAGCACCGGCCCGGGGGGCGGTCAAGGCGGTGGCGTACCGTCACGATCCGCTCGGCCGGGAGTCCCTCCGGCGCGGTCCTCGCGTCCGGTAGCGCCCGCCGGCTCGGCCGCGGGAGCCCGTGCCCCCATCGAACGCCCCCGGTGCCGGAGCTCCCGCTGCTCCAGTGGCCGCCGGCGCAGCGCCGGCAGCGCCGAGAGCAGCGCGGAGACGAGGATCAGCGCGGCCCCCACCAGGCCCCACGGGCCGAAGCGCTCGTCGAACAGGAGCGCCGCCAGCGTCGCGGCCACCACCGGTTCCAGCGTCGCCACCAGCACCGCCCGAGACGCCTCGATGCGCTTCAGGCCGGTGTAGTAGGCGAGGTAGGCGAGGTAGGTGCTGACGAGGGCCAGCGCCAGCAGCAGCAGCCACGTGCCCGGCCGCTTGGCGTGGAAGTGGACCAGGGGCAGCAGCCCGAGCGCGCCGACGGGCAGTACCAGCGCATAGATGGTGACGGGAGCGTAGCGCTGCAGCACCCACTTACCGAAGATGTAGTAGCTGGCGTAGGAGATACCGGCAGCCAGTCCCCAGGCCACCGAGCGCACGTTGGCGTCGATCCCCGCCCCGCCGCCGCGGGCGACGAGGACGACCCCGAGCGTGGCCAGGACCACCAGCGTGACCTTGGTGGCGCTCAGCCGCTCGCCGAGCAGCAGGGCGGCCAGCACCACCACGAAGGCGGGCGCGCTGTACATCAGGATGACCGCGAGGCTGACGCCACCGGCGGCGATGGAGAGGTTGAGCGAGGCGTAGAACAGCGTCACCCCGATGAGCGCGAAGCCGAGGAAGGGGAGTGCGTCGGAGCGTCGGGCCAGGCGCAGGCGCCCTCGTGCCAGGGCGTGCACGAGGAACGCGCCACCCGCCAGGGTGGCGCGCCAGAAGGAGATCTCGAGGGGACCGAGGCCGTCGGCGAGGATGCCCTTGGCGAAGACCCCGAGCAAACCCCACAGGACCGCCGCGGTCAGGACCAGCAGGTACCCCGTTGCGGCCCCGGACGGAGCCTGCGGCGGGTCCGGTCCGTCGGCGCTCAGACCGTCACTCCGACGGTTCGGACGAGACCCTCATGCCATAGGCCTGGGCGGTCTCCGGATGCGAGCGGCGGAGCTCCGCCATGCGTCGGCGGTACGAGGTGAGCTCGACCAGGAAGGAGACGATGTTGAGGGCGTAGATGACGGCGAGCACCGCGTAGTCGGTGGCGAGCGGGATCCCCGCGGGAGCGCCCAGCGGCAGGTAGTGGAGCAGCGTGTCGATGCCGAAGATGGCCCACGGCACGAGCAGCAGGACGCCCCACAATTCGTCGCTGAGACCGCTGCCCGGGATGAGCAGGGCCAGCAGATGGTACGCCGCCGTGCGCGGTGCGTTGCGCGCCAGCCGCGGCCGCGGCGCCACCAGGTACACCACCGTGACCGCCACCCAGGCGAGGAACAGCACCACGAAGGCGTCCCACAACCAGTTCGGGATCGCCAGCGGGTTGACGCGGATGAGCTCCGCCCACGGGTTGGTGAAGGCCGCGCCCAGGGCGTCCTGGAAGCTGCCGGCCACGGCCGAGCGGAGCAGGGTCTCGCTCGGCACCGCCAACAACGGGACGTCCGCGGCGTAGGCGGCGTGCAGTCGCGACGGGTCGGTGCCTCGGCCGAGGTTGAAGAGCGCCTCGGGCAGGTCGCGGGCTACGTCCAGCGCCTTCTGGTAGAGGGCGTCGCTGTTCTCCAGCGCGCCCAGGTTGTTCAACGCCGGCGCGTAGTCGCCCGCCCCACGGTACGCCTGGGCCGCGGCCTGGCTGTCGCCGGCCACCTGGGCGCCGTACCCCTGCACGAAGTCGGCCACCTGTCCGGATCGCAGGACGGAGCTCATGGCGTTGCGCGCCGGCACGCTGGCGAGGGTGCCCGAACGCCACGCCACCGGCAGGCGGTCGCCCTGGTGCGCCCAGCCCGCCAGACTGGCGAGCGCCAGTACGGCGGCGAACATCAACACCAGCACCAGCTTCTCCGTGAAGCTGTAGTAGCGGATCGCGAACAGACGCGGGACGCGCCCGGGGCTACGGCCCCCCTCCTTGCGCTGTTTCAACGCCAGGCTCTGGGGGCGCCAGTACTTGGCGATGAGGGTGAGGTGCAAGAAGACCATCGCCACGAGCAGCGCCGCCACGCCGTACCAACCGGCATGGCCCAGGCCGAGGGCGGCGCGGCGGAGAGCCCTGCCGAGTCGGAAGCCGTTCCCTTCGTGCGCGCGAGCGCGCCAGAGCGAGGCCTCACTGCGCTGACCGTCGGCGCGCAGGGCGCGGCTGTAGTCGAGCAGCGCGGCCTGCGTGGCCGGCACGGCCGGCGTGCTCATGCGGTAGGCCCACGGTGCCCAGAACGACGCCGCTTGGAAATCGCCCTTGCCCACGGCGGCCTCGAGCTCGGGCAGGGGGAAGCCGTAGGCATCGCGAAGCTGCGGGTCGGTCAGCAGCTCGGCAGCGTAGCCGCGATCGACGTAGTCGCGCAGCGCCCCGTCCATCGCCTGCTTGGCGAGATCGGTCTGACCGGCCGCGTAGAGCGTCCGCGCGAGCTGGGCCCGCTCGTAGAAGGTGGCGGCGTGGTTCAGGGCCCCCTGGTAGTCCGCCGTCGCGCCCTGGGCGTCGCTGGCCTGCTTCGCGACCGCCACGTAGAGCCAGGGGTTGGTCGGGTCCTGCTGGAGGCGTTTCGCCGGATCGGCGACCTGCGCCTCGTGCTGCAGCCACCCGAAGATGGCCGGGTCGCTGCCGAAGCGCACCGTGCCGACGATCCCATCCGGGCCGACCTCGAGCGACTGGCGGGTGCCGTCGGCGAAGGCGACGGTGACCGAGACGCCGTTGCCGGACGTGGCCACGTCGGCGACCTGCGCCGGCACGGCGTAGCGCGCCTGCACGCTGCCGTTGGCAGGGTCGAGCACGAGCAGGCTGTTGCCGTGCCCGAGGTAGACCCGGCCGTCGGCCTGCACGACGCCGGCGGTCTGGCCGCTGTCGGCAGGGAAGTCGAGGCGCCACGCCTCCTGCCCGCCCTGTCGGGCCACGAGACTGCCCTGCTCGATCGACAGATCGAGGGGCGCGCCGGCCTGCGGCTGGGAGGGAGCGGGTTGCGACGGGGCCGGCTGCGAGGGCGTGGGCGGCAGCGGGCTGGGTTGCGAGGGTGTGGGTTGCGAGGGTGTGGGTTGCGACGGCGAGGGTTGCGACGGCGAGGGTTGCGACGGCGTCGACGGCGCCGATGGCTGCGTCCCATTGCCGGGCGTACCCGCTGGCTGCTGCGATACCTCGACGCTCAAGGGGGCGTCGATGCCGGGACCGCTCAAGTGGACCGTCCAGGTTCCCGGCGCCTCCAGCGTCTTCTCGAAGTGCAGGGCGCCGGAGCCGTCCGAGCGGACGGTGTTGGGGTCGGACGAGCCGTCGGGCGCCGTCAGAGTGACGGTGAAGGCGGTATCGGCCTTCAAGCCGCTGGCGTCGAGCGTTACCGTGCCACCCGACCGGAGGACGTTCGCGTTCAGGGTGACGGTCGGGCTGTTCTGGGCCAGCGCAGGAGTCAGCGTCAACCACGCCAGGGCCGCGAGCAGGGCGACCCAGCGGCCCAGGCGCGCCCCGAAGCGGCGGGGCACGCCGCCCTGGAGCCGAACGGCCTGGGCGAACACGCCAGCATGCGGTGCGCGGCTGCCCCCGGCCGCGGCGCGGGCTGGCTCCCTCGCGGGGGTCCGCACGTCGGATGCGCGTCGAGCGAGGCGCTTCTGCATGCCACCACCTTACAGCACCGGCACGCGCCGCACGCTGGCCGTCGTCGTGTCACGTGGGGCCGCGCGGGCCCTTCGGGACGAGGAAAACCTCATGCTGGGCGCTGCGTGGCCGCTGGTATACTGGCCCGATGCGGCGCGACGAATGGGCTCGACTCGCGGCACCGTTCCCTGCCACCGACCTCGATTGGTGCGTCGCCCAGCTCGATCGAGAGGGCGATACGGCTCGGCTGGAGCCTGTGGTGAGAGAGGTGGCGGTCGTGGAACGGTTGGACGACGTCCTCGGCGTGGACGGCTGGTCCACACGGCTGCTGCCGATGGGGCCGGACGCCGTGGTGTGCGAGCTGGAGCTGCTGGGCGTGCGCAAGAGCGCCGCGGCGCGCTCCTTCGGTGGGCTGCTCGACATGACCCGCGTGTGCGGCTGGGCGCTGGGCCGGGCCGCCGGGCTGGCCGGCATGCGGCCTCCGGTGGTGCGTGACGCGTGGGTCGACTTCGACATGGAGATCGGCGAGCCCGTCGTCCTCCCCGAAGGCGCGCCCGCAGCGGGGGCGGCCGGGGTGCAGGAGCCCGTTGCCGTTCCGACCTACGGCGCCGATCTCGAGGACGAGCCAGCCGCCGGCGGCTCCGGCCTCGACGCCGCCGGGCAGAGCACGGTGGAGGCGCCGGACGAGACGGGCGGCCGGCCGCCGGCGTCGAGCGACGCCAGGAGCGAAGGGCAGCAGGTGATCGAACGCCTGGTGGACCGCCTGCGGGCGGTGGGCCTCGGCCGCGAGGCGGCCGCTCTGGTGGTCGAGCACGGGGGCTACGGACGCTCGCCGGAGGACGCGCGCGAGCTCTACCGCAAACTGCGCGAGCTGCTGCTGGAGAAGGGAACCGCCTCGTGAGCACGGCGGCGCTGCCGACCGGCGGGCACCCGGACGTACGGCGTCCGCGTGGACGGCGGCGCGATGGAGGGGGCGCCCGGTGATCAAGGTCATCGCGGTGGGGGACGTGCACGGCCAGTGGCCGGAGCTGTGGCGGGTGTTGAAGGCCTCGGCCGCCTGCACGCCGACCTACGAGCCCACCCCGGCGGTGATGGAAGGCCGCTACCAGGTCGTGTGCGTCGGGGACCTCGTCCACTACAAGGACGAGCGGGCGTACGCCAACGCGGCGGGGGTGGAGCCCTACGACCCGGAGGATCCGGACCACCTGCGGCGCGCTGCCAAGGCGCAGATCCGCGAGCTCTACCGCTTCAAGCGCTTCGTCGACCAGGCCGGCGACAACGTCACCATCATCCTCGGCAACCACGACGAGGTGGCGCTCGATCACACCTACGAGCTCACGACGCGCGGCGGGCTGCGGCACGACGAGTTCAATCCCGAGCGCGGCGGGCTCGAGCTGCCCGACGACCTCGCCGACTGGTTCCGGTCGTTCGCCCGCGAGCGCGTGTTCCACGGGGTGCACTTCGCCCACGCCGGGCCGCTGCCCGGCATGCAGTACTTCGACGATTTCTTCTATCACGACGGCGACACCAAGACCTGGTGGTACAACAAGCCCGAGCTGGTGCAGCAGGCGGGCCACCGCTTCGGCGTCTACGGTCACACCGTCATGAAGGACGGCATCTACATCGACAAGGACCACGGCTTCGCCATGATCGACGCGCTGGGACAGCTCCAGTTCCTGGAGATGATCCTGTCGGAGGAGCGCCTCGACTACACGGTCACGACGCTCTAGCGCGCGCCCACGGCGTGGCTCGGTCCGCTAGCCGGGCCTCCCGTCGGGTGGAGGATCGTCAGCTCCGTCCAGGGCCAGCGTCATCCACAGCTCGTCGAAGTCGTGGTCGTCGAGGCGGAAAGCGCGAGGTTGGACGCCCCAGGGACGGAACCCCGCCCCTTCGTAGAGGACGATCGCCGCCGTGTTGTTCGCGGTGACGGCGAGCTCGAGCTGCTCCGCCCCGAGCTCGCGGGCCGCTGCTACGGCGGCGTCGACCAGGGCTCGCCCGACGCCCTCGCGGCGTGCTTCGGGTGCCACGTACAGGCTGTAGAGGTTGGCCCGATGGCGCGTCTTGATGCGGTCCTCGCGGACGACGACGGCCATGCCCACGAGCGCTCCGTTCAGATAGGCGCCCAACGCTCGCTGGTCGGGGTTCGTGCGCCGGTCCGCCTGGCGCTGCCGGAACTCGGGCAGCGACGGGTGCTCGTCGGGATGCGTGGTGAACGCGTCAGGGCTCTCGATCAGCGCCCGGCCGCGGAGACCCCAGACGGCCTCGTCGTCCTCCGGCCCGAGGACGCGCACGGTCGGGCCGTCAGAGCGAGTAGCCGCCACGATCGTCGTCGCGCACCAGCTCGCCGTTGCGGAGCACCAGCGTGCGGCGCTTGAAGCGGTCGACCAGGTCGCGCGAGTGGGTGGCGACGATCACCGTCGTGCCCTTGATGTTGACGTCGTTGAGCAGCTCGAGGATCTCCATGGCGGTGTCGGGGTCGAGGTTGCCGGTCGGCTCGTCCGCCAGTAGCAGGGGCGGGTTGGTCACCATGGCACGCGCGATCGCCACGCGCTGCTGCTCCCCCAGACTCAGTTCGATGGGGAAGGCCTTGCGCTTGTGCGCCAAGCCGACCTGCCGCAGCGCGAGCAGCGCACGTTGCTCCATCGACCCGCGGTTGCCGGTGGCGCGGAGTGCGAACACCAGGTTCTCCATGGCCGACAGGTGGGGGAGGAGGCGGTGGTCCTGGAAGACCATGCCGATGCTGCGCCGCAGGTGTGGCAGCCGGCTCTCCCGCAGCCGTGTGACGTCCTGGCCGGATACGTACACGTGACCCTCGGTCGGAGCGATGCGCCGGAGCAGCAGCGCGAGCAGGGTCGACTTGCCCGCGCCGGAATGCCCGGTGATGTAGGCGAACTCGCCCTTGCGGATCTGGAAGTCCACGTCCCGCAGCGCGTGGGTATGGGTGCGAGGGTAGGTCTTGGTGACGTGGTGGAACTGGATCATGGCAGATCGGTCCGAAGCTCTCCCGACACTCTACACAAGCCGGGCCCGCCCGTGGCCTTCACGCGTAGGCCGCCAGCGCCTCGCGCAACACCTCGAAGGCGCGGCCGTCGTCCAGGTCGGTGAGCACGGTGGTGTTGGGCGCATCGCCGCGACCGCCGTCGCGACGGTCCACCACCGTCATGCCGCGCGTCAGCGTGCCCGTCAGCTCCACCGCGACGTGGCGTTGTTCGGAGCGGAAGAGGTCGGGGTGGGTGAGCGCCAGCACGGCGCAGGGGTCGTGCAGCGGCACGCCCGTCTCGGGTCCGAAGGCGCGCGCGTAGGCCGCGCCGTAGGCGTCCAGCAGGTCCGCGGCGAACGTCGCGGCGACGCTGCCCAGGGCGCGGATCGCGTCCGCCCGAGCGCGTGGCACACGGAAGCGGTGGGTGAGGTCGAGGCCGGCCATGGTCAGCCGCGCTCCCGAGCCGAAGACCACGGCCGCGGCCTCCGGGTCGGCGAGGATGTTGAACTCGGCGGCGGCGGTGACGTTGCCCGGCCCGTAGCTTCCGCCCATCAGGCTGAGCCCGCGCAAGCGCTCCGCCAGCGCCGGCTCCTCGCGCAGCGCCAGCGCCACGTTGGTCAGGGGACCGGTGGCAACCAGCCACAGGTCGTCGCGCGCCTCCGCGGCCTCGAGCAGGAAGCGGACCGCCGAGCCGGACGCCGGCCGACGCCTCAGCGGCGGCAACACGGGCCCGTCGAGGCCGCTCTCGCCGTGGATGAAGGCGGCGTGGCGCGGTTCCGCCACCAGGGGCCTGGCGGCCCCGGCGTGCACGGGCACCTCAAGGCCGCCGATCTGGGTGACGACGAGGGCGTTGTCGAGCGTCCGCTCGAGCGGCGCGTTGCCGCTCACGACGGTGATGCCCAAGAGCTCGGTAGTGGCGCCCGCCAGCAGGATGGCGAGGGCGTCGTCGTGCCCGGGATCGCAGTCGAGCACGACGGCGGGTCGTACCCCGGCCGGGGGGCTGGCGCCCCTTCCGGCGCCGACGCCCGAGCTCACGCCGGACTCACGCCTTGGTGCCCTTGCGCTCGTCCATCCCCCGCTCCAGGTCGTCCTCGTCCGGCATGACCATCGCTGCCACCACGACGTCCCCTTCACCCAGTCGCATGATGGTGACGCCCTGCGAGGCACGGCCGTAGCTGCTGACCTGGTCGACCTTGGTGCGGATGAGGATGCCCTGCTGCGACAGCACGAAGAGCTCCTCTTCGCCCAGCACGTGACTCAAGCTCACCATGGCGCCGGTGCGGCCGGTGAGCTTGTGGGTGATCACGCCCTGTCCGCCGCGCCCCTGCAGCGGGTACTCCGAGAGCCCGGTCCGCTTGCCGAAGCCGCGCTCGGTCACGCTGAGCAGCTCAGCGGTCTCGCGGTCGGTCGCGGAGATCGTCGCGAGACTGACCACCACGTCGTCCTTCTTGAGGCGGATGCCGATCACGCCCTGGGTGGCCCGCCCGGTGTCGCGCACGTCGTCCTCGGCGAAGCGGATGGCCTGGCCGGCCCGCGTGCCCAGCACGATGTCGGCGTGCCCGTCGGTGATGCGCACGGCGACCAGCTCGTCGCCTTCGACCAGGTTGATCGCGATCAGTCCGGAGCTGTTGATGTTGCCGTACTCCCGGATGGCGGTGCGCTTGACGAGACCCTGCCGGGTCGCGAACACGAAGGTGCCGGGGATGTCGAACGCCTTGAGCGCCAGCACCGTCTGTACGACCTCACCATCGGCCAGCGGCAGGAGGTTGCGGATGTGGCTGCCGCGCGCCCCGCGCTCGGCCTCGGGGAGATCGTAGATCTTCTCGCGGTAGACGCGCCCCTGGTCGGTGAAGAACAGCAGGTACTCGTGCGTCGACCCGACCAGCAGCAGCGAGTTGACGTCGTCCTCCTTGGCGCGCTGCGCGGCCACGCCGCGCCCGCCCCGCGCCTGCGCGCGGTAGCTGGTGATCGGCGTGCGCTTGATGTAGCCGCCGCGGGTCAGGGTGACCACGACGTTCTCCTCGGCGATCAGGTCCTCCTTGGAGATGTCGTCGGAGAGGTCGGCGATGGCCGTGCGGCGCGCATCGCCGAAGCGCTGCTTGACGTCGAGCAGCTCGCTGCGGATGACCCGCCAGAGCTCCGCTTCCTCGGCCAGGATCAGCTCCAGGCGAGCGATATCCTCGAGCAGGTCGCGGTACTCCTCCTGGATGCGGTCGCGCTCGAGGCCCGTCAAGCGCTGCAGCCGCATGTCGAGCACGGCCTGCGCCTGCGCCTCGCTGAGACCGAACTCGCGTATGAGCCCGTCCCGGGCCTCGGGGCCGTCCTTGGACGCCCGGATCAGGGCGATCACGGCGTCGAGGTTGTCGAGCGCGATGAGGTAGCCCTCGAGGATGTGTGCGCGCTCCCGCGCCTTGCGCAGCTCGAACTCGCTGCGGCGGCGCACCACGCCGGCACGGTGCTCCAGGTAGAGGCGCAGCATCTCGCGCAGCGGCAGCAGCCGGGGCGAGCCCTCGACGATGACGACGTTGTTGACCGCGAAGGTGCTCTGGAGCTGGGTGAACTTGTAGAGCTGGTTGAGCACCAGCTCGGGCACGGCCCCGCGCTTGAGTTCGAACACGATGCGCATGCCCTGCCGGTCCGACTCGTCCCGGAGCTGGGCGATGTCCTCGATCTTCTTGGACCGCACCAGGCCGGCCACCGTCTGGATGAGCGAGGTCTTGTTGACCTGGTAGGGGATCTCGGTGACCACGATGGAGTGGCGGTTGCCGCGCTCCTCGATGCGGGCGCGGCCGCGCACCCGGATGCTTCCGCGACCCGTCTCGAGCGCCTGACGGATGCCGTCGCGCCCCATGATGCCGCCGGTCGGGAAGTCGGGACCCTTGATGAACTCCATCAGCTGTTCCGACGCGACGGCGGGATCGTCGATCATCGCCACCAGGCCGTCCACGATCTCGCCCAGGTTGTGCGGCGCCAGGTTCGTGGCCATGCCGACGGCGATGCCCGCCGCGCCGTTCACCAGCAGGTTGGGGACGGCGGCGGGAAGGACGAGGGGCTCCACCGTGGTGCCGTCGAAGTTCTCCCGGAAGTCGACCGTCTCCTTGTCGATGTCGGCCAGCATCGCCTCGGCGATCTGCGTGAGGCGCGCTTCGGTGTAGCGGTAGGCGGCGGCCGGGTCGCCGTCGATGGAGCCGAAGTTGCCCTGGCCGTGGACCAGGGGGTAGCGCAGGTTCCACGGTTGCGCCATGCGGACCATGGCGTCGTACACGGCCATGTCCCCATGCGGGTGGTACTTCCCGATGACCTCCCCGACGACGCCCGCGCTCTTCGAGTGCTTCCGGTCCGACGCCAGGCCCATACGCTGCATGGCGTAGAGGATGCGCCGTTGCACCGGCTTGAGCCCGTCGCGGACGTCGGGGAGCGCCCGGTCGACGATGACGGACATGGCGTAGTTGATGAAACTCGTCTTGATCTCGTCCGTGATCTGGACCGGAACGACCTGGCCTTCGTTCAAGGGTTGCCTCCTCGCGTACCTGCCCCGGTGCCAGGAAGCCCCCCAGAAAGCACCTCAGAAAGGACCTGTGGAGCGGCTTCGACCGGCGTCGGACCAACGCACGAGTCTACCATCCGGGGAGGCCCCGGCGCAAACCACGCGACGTGCCTGGAACGCCGTCCTGTGCGGCGATCATGCCGTACGGCGGGCCTCAGTTCGAGGGGGGCTGCTGGAGGGTGATGAAGTGCCCCAGGATGCCCAGGACCCGCAGGTCCGGCCCCGCCATGGGCACGGTGTACACGCTCGCCACCAGGTAGTTCTGGCGGCGCGTCTGGCTCATCAGGACGCCCTCGATGGCGTTCTGCGTGAGCCCGCCCAGGAGCTGGCCGACGGGGCCGGTCAGCCCCGACTGGGAGGTCACCTGGGTGTTGAGCTGGTCGGCGTATGCCGTGGCGAAGGCCTGCTTGTCGGGGTTGGTGATGGCGAAGGCCACGACCAGCAGCACGGCGAGCGCAGCGGGCAGGGCCCAGCGACGGGGGTCCATGCGGCCAGCATACCGGGGGCGGACCGGGGGGCGTGCTTCCAACCGCGGGCGGGGCCTGTGCCGGGGTTCGCGAGGGGCTCGGTCGGGCGTCGGGGACGCGCCTCGCGAGGCGGCGTGGGCGACCTGCCCGTGGTAGCGTTCGATCCATGATCGATCGCTACTCCACGCCGGAGATGCGCCGTCTGTGGGGCGGCGCCGCCCGGTACCGAGCCTGGCTCCAGGTGGAGCTCGCCGCGACCGAGGCCTGGGAGGCGCTCGGGGAGGTACCCGCGGGCACCGCCGAGGCCATC
>JARRMM010000059.1:11698-28813 GCA_037386005.1 Deinococcales bacterium
CACACGCCACGACATCGTCGCCTTCACCCGGGCGATCGCCGAACGGGTGGGCGAGCCGGCGCGCTTCCTGCACATGGGCCTCACCAGCACGGACGTGGTGGACACGGCGCAGAACCTGCTGCTGCGCGAGGCGCTCGACATCGTGCTGGCCGACGTATCGGCGCTCTCGGAGGCGCTCCGCGAGAAGGCGGTGCGTTACAAGCACACGCCGTGCGTCGGGCGCACCCACGGCATCCACGCCGAGCCGATGACCTTCGGGCTGAAGTTCCTCAACTTCCTGGCCGCGCTGCGTCGGGACGAGGCGCGCCTGAGGCAGGCGCGCGAGGCGGTGTCGGTGGCCATGTTGTCGGGGTCGGTCGGCACCTACGCACACGTGCCGCCGGAGGTCGAAGCGCGCGTGGCCGAGCGGCTCGGCCTCGCCGTCGACGCGGTCACCAACCAGACGGTGGCGCGCGACCGCCACGCGGAGCTGATGAGCGCCCTGGCGATCCTCGGGACGACCGTCGAGCGGGTGGCGCTGGAGATCCGCCACCTGCAACGCAGCGAGGTCCGTGAGGCCCAGGAGGGCTTCGGTCGCGGCCAGACCGGCAGCTCCAGCATGCCCCACAAGAAGAATCCGATCGCCAGCGAGAACCTGACGGGCGTGGCGCGGCTGCTGCGCAGCAACCTGCAGGCGGCGCTTGAGAACGTGGCGCTCTGGCACGAGCGCGACATCAGCCACAGCTCGGTCGAGCGCATCATCCTGCCCGACTCCACCACGCTCGCGAGCTACGCGCTGCGTCGCCTCACGGGCGTGCTCGAGGCCCTCGTCGTCGACGAGCAGCGCCTGGGCGCCAACCTGGAGCTACTGCACGGGCTGATCTACTCCCAGCGCGTGCTTCACAAGCTCATCGACCGGGGCTTGAGCCGCGAGGCCGCGTACGAGGTGGTGCAGCGCAACAGCTTGCGGAGCTGGGACGAAGGCACCCACCTGAAGACACTGCTGTCCGAGGATCCCGACAACTTGCTGACGGGAGCGGAGCTCGACGACGCCTTCGACCCCGGCTGGTACCTGCGTCACGTCGACGCCATCTATGCGCGTTTCGGTCTTTGACGGATCCGTCCGGCTGCGGCGCCCGCTCGCTGCCGCGTCGCTGCCGGCGCCGCCTCGCGGGTAGCGTGCGGCCCCACGGAGGGCGGCTTCAGGGCGACGGGTGGGGGTCCCGACCTGCTATCATCCGGGCGTGACCGCTCCCCGCAAAGGCGCGATGCGCTACGAAGGCAAGGCCAAGAAGGTCTTCGACACGGACGACGAGCGCCTGCTCATCGTCGAGTACAAGGACGACGCCACGGCGTTCAACGCGCTCAAGCGTGGCACCATCCGAGGCAAGGGGGTGGTGAACAACGCGGTGTCGTCGGTCCTCTTCGAGCTGCTGGCGGCGCAGGGGGTGCCCACGCACTTCGTCTCGCGGCTGTCGGACCGCGAACAGCTCGTCAAGGCGGTGGAGATCATCCCGATCGAGGTGATCGTGCGCAACCGCGCGGCGGGGTCCTTCGCCAAGCGCTACGGCGTAGAGGAGGGGCTCGACCTCGACCCCATCGTGATCGAGTGGTGCTACAAGAACGACGAGCTGGGCGACCCGCCCCTCAACGACGCCACGGCGGTGGCGCTGGAGCTGGCCACGCCGGAGGATCTGGAAGGTCTGTTCGAGATGGCGTCCACGGTCAACGACACGCTCGTCCCGTACTTCGAGGAGCGCGGCCTGGAGCTGATCGACTTCAAGCTCGAGTTCGGCCGCACGGCCGACGAAGAGCTGGTGCTGGCCGACGAGATCAGCCCGGACACCTGCCGCCTCTGGGACCTCGCCAGCGGCGAGCGCCTCGACAAGGACCGCTTCCGGCGCGACCTCGGGGCCGTCGAGGAGGCGTACCAGGAGGTCTTCCGTCGCGTGGTGGAGGGCGCCGAGCCGCGTCCCATCGCGGCCGGTGGGAGCGGGGAGTGAGCGCGCCGCGCTACCGAGCCGTGGTGGATGTGCTGCTCAAGCGCTCCATTCTGGACCCGCAAGGGCGCGCGGTGGAGGCGACGCTGCACCGCCTGGGCAACGACAACGTCTCCGGCGTCCGCGTGGGCAAGCGGATCGAGCTCGAGCTGGAGGGGGAGCGCGCTGACGTGGAGCGTCAGCTCCAGGAGATGGCCGAGAAGGTCCTCTCCAACCCCGTCATGGAGGACGTCGAGGTCACGCTCGAGGAGGTCTGACGGCATGGGTCCCGAGGCCGGTACCCTCCGCGCCCGCGACGGGCTCGAGCTGGCCCTCTACCGCTGGCCGCTCGAAGCGCCGCGCGCGACCTGCCTGCTGATCCACGGCTACGCCGAGCACACGGGCCGCTACGGGGCTCTCGCGGACGCGCTGAGGGCTGCGGGGATCGAGGTGTGGGCGATCGACCTCCGTGGGCATGGGCGCAGTCCGGGGCCGCGTGCCGACGTCCGCTTGTTCGCCGACTACATCGACGACGTCTCGAGGCTGGCCGACCGCATCGAAGCCGAGCGTGCGGGCCTGCCGCACGTGGTGCTCGGTCACAGCATGGGCGGCGCCATCGGGCTGCGCTTCGCCCTGGAGGGGCCGCGACCGCCGGCAGCGCTGGTGTTGAGCTCGCCGTTCCTGCGCCCCGCGGTGCCGCCCCCCTCCTGGATGTCGGGGCTGGCCGCCGGGTTGGCGAGCACCCTGCCCCGGCTTCCGGTCCAGCCGCTCGACGCCAAGGCGCTGTCCCGCGACCCGGCGGTGGTCGAGGCCTACCGCCGCGATCCCCTCACCTACACCGGCTGGGTCAAGGCCCGCATGGGCCACGAGCTGGTCCGCTCGGGACCGCCCCTGCTCGAGCGCGCGTCCGCGCTGCAGCCGCCGACGTTCATCGTGCACGGCAGCGCCGACGCGCTCGCCGATCCGGGCGCCAGCCGTGAGCTCGCGGCGGCCGTGGGCGATGGCAGGGTCACGCTCAAGATCTACGACGGCGGCTACCACGAGCTGTTCAACGATCTCGAACGCGAGGTCGTAACCGCCGATCTACTCGCCTGGCTGGACGAGCAGCTGCCGCCCGGCAGCGAGCGCTGAGGTCGACGCCCGCCGCCGGGCCGGCGGACAGCGTGATGGCGCCGGGCCGCGCGCTCAGTCGGCCAACACCCGGTACACCAGGAACTTGAGGTAGCGCCCCTCGGGGAAGCTCGACGGCACCGGGTGATCGATCGGCTGACCGCGCTCGGCGACGAGTTGGGCGCGTACACCGGCGGCGCGGGCCGCCTCGGCCACCAGGCGCTGGAAGGCCTCGGGCGAGACCTGCGAGGTGCACGACGCGGTGGCCAGGAAGCCGCCCGGCTCGACCGCCCGGAAGGCGGCACGGTTCAGCTTCAGGTAGGCGCGCTGGGCGTGCCGGCGCTGCTCGGCGTTGCGCGCCAGCGCCGGAGGGTCGAGCACCACCAGGTCGTAGCGCTCGCCGCGCTCGACGAGCTCCGGCAGGTAGGCGAACACGTCCGCGGTCAGCGCGCGGTGACGCTCGACGGGGAGGTCGTTGCGCGCCACCGAGCGCTCGGCCTCCTCGACCGCACCCTGGGCCACGTCGACGCTGACGGCGAGCTCGGCGCCTCCGGCCAGGGCGTAGACGCGGAAGGCGCCGGTGTAGCTGAACAGGTGCAGGACGCGCCGTCCGCGAGCGAGCTCGCGCACGAGCGTGCGGTTGTCGCGCTGGTCGAGGAACAGACCCGTCTTCTGGCCGTGCCGGAGGTCCGCGTGGAAGCGCAGGCCGTTCTCGAGCACCGTCTCCTCCGGGGGCGGCAGCTCGCCCCATAAGGGCTCGAGCTCGTCCCCAACGCGATGCACCACGCCCTTGAGGGATAGCGAACCGGCGAGCTCCCGCGCGATGGTGGGCAGGAGCGCCCGGACGCTGGCCGCGTAGGCCTTCACGACGGCGAAGCGCCCGTAGCGGTCGGCGACGATGGCCGGCAGGAAGTCGCCCTCCCCGTAGATCAGCCGGTAGGCGTCGGTGTCGTCGCGCTCGTGCAGCGACTGGCGCAGTTCCAGCGCGCTCCGGACACGCTGTTGGAGGAAGGCCGCGTCGGGGACCGCGTCGCGCCGGAACAGCCTCACGGCGATGGCGCCGTCGGCATCGTAGAGGCCATGCGAGGCGGCGCGCCCCGCCTCGAGCCGCACCCAGTCGCCGCTGGCGAGACGGTGCTGCGGCAGGTGGTTGCGATAGATCCAGGGGTGCCCCGACACCAGGGCCGGCTCCAGGGCGGGGCCCAGGTTGAGTGTCGTCAGGCTCATGGCGCGACTCTAACGCGCTGCGGGCCCGCGGGCGCCGGCCACGACCCGCGTCGTCGGGGCCCACCCGGGCGCCGGGACGTCACAGCCCGGCCAGCCGCTTCGCCCGCGCCAGCACGGCGTCGAACATCGCCGGCGTCAGGCGGCCCGTGTTCGTGTTCTGGAAGCTGACGTGATAGGTGTCGAGCACGGGCGGCCCCGCGCCGAGCTCGTGGAGCGCGTCGTGCGAGAAGGGATGCCGCGCCTTGACCAGGTCGGCGCCGCGCCCGCGCAGCAGGTCGAGGTAGGCGTCGTGGGCGATGCGTCCCAGCGCGACGATCACGCGGAGTGTCGGCAGGAGCGCCAGGTCGTGCTCGAGCCAGCGGCGGCAGGCCGCCACCTCGTCGCGGCGCGGTCTGTTGCCGGGCGGCACACAGCGCAGCGCCGCCGTGATCCACACGCCGCTCAGCCGCATCCCGTCGTCCGCCGACCGCCCCCCGGGTTGCGAGGCGAGGCCGGCACGGTACAGGGCGGGGTAGAGGAAGTCGCCGCTGGCATCGCCGGTGAACATGCGGCCGGTGCGGTTGGAGCCGTGCGCGCCGGGGGCCAGGCCCAGCAGCAGGATCGCCGCGCCGGGATCGCCGAACCCCGGCACCGGCCGGGCCCAGTAGGCGTGGTCGGCGTAGGCGCGCCGCTTCACGCGGCCTACCTCCTCCCGGTGCTCCGCCAGCCGGGGGCACAGCCGGCAGCGCTCGAGCTCCGGCGGGTAGAAGGCCGGCGGCGGGTCTCCCGGGATGGCTCGGCTCAGCGGCCTGCCCCGGAGCGTAGGCGCGTGGCGATGCGGTCCAGCGCCTGGTCGAGAATGGCACGACTGGTCGCGAAGTTGAGGCGCGCGAAGCCCTCGCCGCCGGCGCCGAAGGAGAGGCCGCTGTTGAGGCCGACCTTGGCCTCCTCGAGCAGGACCGCGGCGGGATCGTCGCCCAGCCCCGCCTGCCCGAAGTCCAGCCAGGCCAGGTAGGTGCCTTCGGGCGCGTGCAGGCGAACGCCCTCGATGTCGTCGGCTACCCGGCGCACCACGTGGTCGCGGTTGCCGCGCAGGTAGGCGAGGGTCTCGTCGAACCACGCCCCGCCGCGCGTGTAGGCGCCGATGGTGGCCGCCTGAGCGAGCACGTTCGGGCCGGGCGCGACGCCGCGCGCGTGGTAACCGATGCGCTCCAGCATGGCGTGGTTGCGGCTGTACGCGAAGCTGATCTTCAGCCCCGGGATGTTGAACGCCTTGGTGGGGCCGTACAGGGTCAGGGTGCGCTGAGCGATCTCCGAGCCCAGCGAGGCGATCGGGACGTGCTCGCCGGTGAACGCCAGGTCCGCGTGGAGCTCGTCGGACACGACCCAGAGGTTGTGCTTCAGCGCCAGCTCCGCGAGGCGCTCGAGCTCGTCGCGCCGGTACATGCGGCCCACCGGGTTGTGGGGGTTGCACAGCATCAGCATCCGCGTGGCCGGCGTGACCGCCGCCTCCAGCGCGGCGAAGTCGATGGCGTAGCCGTCCTCGCCATCCGTCATGGGGACCTCGACCGGCACCCGGCCGGTGTTCTCGAGAGCGGCACGGAAGGGCGGGTAGAGGGGGGTCAGCAGGAGCGCCTCGTCCCCGGGTCCGGCGAAGGCCATCGCCGAGAGGTACAGGCCCTGGACGGTGCTGCCGAGGAGCCGGAGGTCATCGGTGTCGGGCCGGATGCCGTAGCGACCGTCGAGGCGGTCCTGGAGGGCCTCGACGAGCCCCGGAAGGCCCTGGCTGATCCCGTAGCCGAGGTTGTCGCTGCGGGCCTGAGCATCGATCGCGTCCTTGACGGCGTCGGCGACCGGGAAGTCCATCTCGGCCACCCACAGGGGCAGGACGTCCGGGCCGTAGTGGGTCCACTTGGCGTTCGGGCGCTGCTGGAGGGCATCGAGCGAGAGCGCGTCGTAGCGGTGTGCGGGCATGGGGCCGAGTCTACCAGGGCCCCACGTGCACGCTCCTACGCGGGCGAGACGTTGTGGCGCGGGTACACTCGGACGCATGCGGGTCTCCCTCGACGTGCCTCCCTGGGCGAAGCGCTTCGCCTCCGACCTGACCGACATGGACCGCTCCCCGCGCCCGCTCGACCCCGCCGGCGAGCCCAACCTCGCGTTCGAGCTGCCCGATGACGTGTACTTCGAGTACGCCTTCCTGGACGCGGAGGGCGAGATGCGGGCCGACCCCGCGAACCCGCGCAGGGCGGAGAACCCGTGGTACCGGGAGGTCAGCGCGCTGCTCGGCCCCGCCTACCGTCCCGATGCGCTGGCCGAGCCCCCGGAGCCCGTGCCGCCGCCCGTCGTCGACCGCCTGCGCATCCCCAGCCAGGCCCTGCACCAGCAGCGCCGCGTCATGGTGGCGACGCCCGCGGGCTTCGAGGGCGCAGCGCTGCCGTGGGTGCTGGCGCAGGACGGGGTGGCGTTCTACCGTCTGGCGCGGCTCGCCGACGTGCTCGCCGCGCTGCAGGCGGCCGGAGAGGCGCGGCCGGCACGCATCGCGTTCGTGGAGCCGGTCGAGCGCTCCCGCGAGTACGCCTTCCACGCCGGCTACCGGCGCTTCGTGGTGGAGGAGCTGCTGCCCGAGCTGCGCCGCCGCTACCCCTCCACCGACGAGCTGGTCGCGCTCGGCGCCAGCCTCGGTGGCCTGTTCAGCGCCACGCTGGCGCTGGAGCGGCCCGGGCTGGTGAGCAGCGTGGTCACCTTCTCCGGCGCCTTCCTCGGGTACCCGCAGGACCGCGACTTCTACGGCAGCGAACGGTCCTGGGTGGCCGAGACGCTCGAGGAGCACGGGGCGAGCGAGCTGCGCTGGTACGCCGAGTGCGGCACGTTGGAGTGGCTCACCGACGTCAACCGCCGGGTGGCCCGTGCGCTCGCCGGGCACGGGGTCGAGCATGCGCACGTGGAGCGGCACGCCGGACACAACTGGACCAACTGGCGCAACGGCTTGTCGGGCGCGCTGCGTTTCGCGCTCCGCCCGTGAGGCGCGCCCGTCCTTCTGGGTCCGTCCGCCGCTGAGGCGCGCCCGGCAGGATCGCCCCCGGCGTTAGCATGAGGCCACCAGGCGGTTGCACGCCGTCGACATGGAGGCATCATGGAGTACCGCATCGAGAAGGACACGCTGGGCGAGGTCCGCGTTCCGACCGACCGCTACTGGGGAGCGCAGACCCAGCGGTCGCTGCAGAACTTCCGCATCGGCGGGCAGCGCATGCCCATCGAGGTGATCCGGGCGTTCGCGCTGCTGAAGAAGGCGGCGGCGACGACCAACGTCGAGCTCACCGACTTCCCGTCCGACAAGGCCGAGATCATCTCGCGGGTCTGCGACGAGATCCTCGCCGGCGAGCTCGACGACCACTTCCCGCTGGTGGTGTGGCAGACGGGGTCGGGCACCCAGTCGAACATGAACGTCAACGAGGTGATCTCCAACCGCGCCATCCGGCTGCTCGGCGGCGAGCTCGGCAGCAAGACGCCGATCCACCCCAACGACGACGTCAACAAGTCCCAGTCGTCCAACGACACGTTCCCGACCGCCATGCACATCGCGGCGTACATCGCGCTGGTGGAGCACACCGTTCCGCAGCTCGAGCGCCTGCAGCAGGCGCTCGACGCCAAGGCGCGCGAGTTCATGGGCATCGTCAAGATCGGGCGCACGCATCTCATGGACGCCACCCCGCTCACGTTGGGCCAGGAGTTCAGCGGGTACGCCACCCAGGTCAAGAAGGGGATCGAGACGATCCGGCACAGCCTCGAGCACCTGCGAGAGCTGGCGCTGGGCGGCACCGCCGTGGGGACCGGACTCAACGCCCCGTCCGGCTTCGCCGTGCGCGTGGCCCAGGTGCTGGCCGAGATGACGGGGCACCCTTTCGTGAGCGCGGAGAACAAGTTCGAGAGCCTGAGCGCCCACGACGCCGTGGTCGAGGCGTCGGGAGCGCTGAAGCGCGTGGCGGTGAGCTTGCTGGCGGTGGCCAACAACGTCCGCCTGCTGGCGTCGGGTCCGCGCTGCGGCATCGGGGAGATCAGCCTGCCGGCCAACGAGCCGGGCTCGTCGATCATGCCGGGCAAGGTCAACCCCACCCAGGCCGAGGCGATGACGATGGTGTGCGCGCAGGTCATCGGCAACGATACGGCGGTGAGCGTGGCCGGGACCCACGGGCAGTTCCAGCTCAACGTCTTCAAGCCGGTGATGATCTACAACCTGCTCATGAGCGCTCGGCTCCTGGGGGACGCCAGCGCCTCGTTCACCGACAACTGCGTGGTCGGGATCACGCCCAACCGCGAGCGCATCCGCGAGCACCTCGACAACTCGCTCATGCTGGTGACCGCCCTGAACACCCGCATCGGCTACTACAAGGCAGCGGAGATCGCCCAGACGGCGCACGCCGAAGGGCTCACGCTCAAACAGGCGGCCCTGAAGCTCGGCTACCTCACCGCCGAGGAGTTCGACGAGGCCGTGGTGCCCGAGCACATGGTGGGAGAGCTGCCGCCCGCGGGTGACTAGCCGCCGGCGGGCGACCGGTCGCCCGCACGGTCACTGCTTGCGATTGTCGATGACCTCGGCATCCTTCGGCAGGTAGGCGACCTTCTTCGGGTCCAGGCCCTGATCGAGCTTGAGGCTCTGGACGTTGAGGTCGGCGACCATCTGGCCACCCTTCTGCAGGAACACCAGCCGGTGGGGCAGCCAGTCGCTCGCCGGGACGGTGGCCTCGACGTTGCGGATGTTGGCCTTCGGGTCCTTGTTGGTGAAGTCGAGGACGTACGTCTTGGTGCCGTTCTCGGTCTTCACGTCCTTGATGCTGGCGTCGTAGCCCTGGAAGATGGTGGACAGGTCGAAGGTCATCTCGGGGCTGCTCTGACCGTTGGGGCCGGCGGGCAGGAGCCCTCCCAGCGCGTCCGGGTCGTTGGCGTCGAAGAGCGTGATCTGGTTGGTCAGGAAGGTGTAGTTCTTGACCACGTTGCCGTCCAGGACGATCTGGTTGTCGGCCAGCGCGGCCGGTTCGTTGATGTAGGCGCTGGCGAGGTGCTTGGGCGGGATCGCCTGGACGTCGATGTTGAGGGGGATCACCGTGCCGTCGGCGTCGACCAGCTTGCCGGTCACGGTGAAGCTGGCGTCCTGGATGGCGTTCGCGGCGGACTTGATGTTGTCGAGGATGGTGGACACGTCCGGCTGCTGGGCCCCGGCCGTCGCCGCGACCAGCAGGGCGGCGAGGAGCGCCAGCGTGCGGAGGGGGGATCGATGCATCGTCATCTCCTGGAGTATCGGTGCCGTGGCGTCTAGAACCGTGAGAGGTGGGTGGCTGGGCGTCGCCTGGGAGGGGACGGGGGCGCGACCCGCCCTCGGATCCGGACGCTAGAACCGCGTCCCTGCCGGCGTTCCCGCGCGGACGGCCAGCCCCATGCTACATGAAGGAACCTCAATGAAGGGCGCCTGAAATGCTTCATCACGTGCTGCACGGGGCGCGTGCTAGCCTCTCGGCTAGGAAAGGAGGCCGGCCATGAGGAAGTTCCTCGCCATGCTCGCGCTCGCTCTCCCGCTGGCCTTTGCTCAGAAGATCGTCGTCAGCCCGGAGTCGATCGTCGTCAACCCCACCCCTGCCCCCGGCTTCAACGTGCACGTCTCGCTCGACAAGGGCGGAAGCCGCCCCGTCTACAACATCGGCGAGCACGTGCGGATCACGGTGCGCGTCAGTCAGTCGGCCTACGTCTACCTGTTCAGCGTCAAGCCCGACGGCGAGATCACCCAGATCCTGCCCAACCGCTACGACCAGCAGGGCCAGAACAACCGCCTGCATGCCGGAGAGTCGCGGGTGTTCCCGCCGTCCAACGCGCGATACAGCTTCAGCATCGCTCCGCCGCGCGGGCTCTCGAAGGTCATCGCCGTCGCCAGCAAGCGCCAGCTCGATACCAGCCAGATCGCCCGGTTCCAGTCGGGCCAGCCCTTCGCCCAGGGCAGCGGCGGCCAGGAGGGCTTCGTGCACGGCTTCGCCATCGTGGTCAAGCCCGTGCCGCAGCAGGACTGGGTGACCGACACCGCTCTGTACTACGTGGGGAGCGAGCCGCAGCAGCCCGCCTTCGGGAACCTGCGCATCGACTCCACCCCGCAGGGGGCCCGCGCCTACGTGGACGGCAACTTCGTCGGAACGACGCCGACCAACTTCGGCACGCACCCTGGACGGCACGACGTGCGCATCACGCTCGACGGCTACGAGCCGTTCCAGTCGAGTGTCGACCTGCGCCCGGGCGAGACGCAGTCGGTGCGCGCCCAGCTCCGCCCCGTCCGCCGCACCGGCACGGTGTCGTTCGACAGCAGCCCGCGCGGGGCCAACGTCTACCTCGACGGGAACTACGTGGGGTCGACGCCGACCGGTCGCATGAACGTCGATGCGGGCAGCCATACCGCTCGCTTCAGCCTCCAGGGGTACCGCGACGCCCAGGTGAGCTTCCGTCTGTCGAGCGGCGAGGACCGGCAGGTCTCCGCCAGGTTGCAGCGAGCGTCCGGCACGCTGCTGATCCAGGCGAACGTGGGCGGTGCGCTGGTGTTCGTCGACGGCCGCCAGGTGGGCACCATCCCCAGCGGTAGCGGCCGCCTCACGGTGCCGAACCTCGATCCGGGTCAGCACGAGCTGACGCTGATCGCGCCGGGCTTCCGGACCTACGTCAGCGGCTTCGACATCCAGCCCGGCCAGACCTCGCGCATCAACGCGAGCCAGTCGCACCTCAGAGCACGTTCGCGCACGCGATGGAGCTTCGAGCCGCAACCGCTCGCCCGGCGGGACCGTCACGGTCCCGCCGGGCCTGCTCCTGGCCGAAGAGCGCTGCCGAGGACGCGCTAGAATCGAGGCATGAAGGCAGCCCGAACCGGTCTCACCGCGGTCGTCCTGGCTGGTGGCGAGCCCAGCGACCTCATGGCTCGCGAGGCCGGCGTCGAGGCGAAGGCGTTGGTGCCGCTGGGCGGCAAGCCCATGGGCGCCTACGTGCTGGAGGCGCTTCGCGGTTGTGCCGCGGTCGATCGCATCGTCTACGTCGGGCCCGTCAACGTGCGGCTGCGGGGCCTCTACGACGTGGCCGTGCCCTCGGGAGAGCGCCTGGTGGACTCGCTGGCGCTCGGTGTGGGGGCGGCCCTCGGGCACGCGCCCGCCTCGCGCCTGCTGGTGCTCACTGCAGACATCCCGTGGGTGACGTCGGAGGGGCTGGCGGCTTTCATCGAGACGGCTCCGGATGCGGACCTGGTCTACCCGGCGGTGACCGAAGCCGCGTCCACCGCGCAGTTCCCCCATCAGCATCGGACCTACGCCCGTCTGCGGGAGGGGCGCCTCACGGGTGGGAACGCCGTCCTGCTGGCGGCGCCGGCGGTGCCGAAGCTGCTCCCCCTCATCGACGCGGCCTTCCGTGCCCGCAAGAACCCGCTGGCGCTCGCCAACCTGTTCGGTCTCGACGTGCTGGTCGCCGTGATGCTCGGCCGTGCCCGCATCGCCCAGCTCGAGCGGCGCCTGGAGCGCATCTCGGGGATCCGCGCGCGGGCACTGGTCACCGAAGACGCCGCGCTGGCCGCCGACGTCGACCGTCCGGGCCATCTGCCGGGGGCGCTCGATGAGCGGCAGCCAGGCCTTCCGGGAGCGAGCGCGTGAGCGTGGGCGTGCGGTCCAGGGAGCGCGGATGAGACGTCCCGGCCAGCTCCGGAGCGCTGCCTTCTGGGGCGCCATCGCGTCGATGGCGTTCGCGCTGCTGCTGTCCTTCGTCGTCTTCCTGCTGTTGGGCCGCGCGGGTCGGCTCGGTTTCACGAGCTTCAACCCCGCCGGCCTGGTCGAGGGCGTGGTGTTCGTCGTGGCCTACAGCGCAGCGCTCGTGTACGCCCGCTCGGCGTTGCGACTGCCGTCCCCTACGTTGCTCAGCTTCGGCGTGCTGGTGCCTCCGAGTGCCGGCCGCGCGGCGGGACGGGTGCCGCAGGTCGATTCCGGCGAGGTCGTGCACACGCTCGCCGAGAACCGCGTGGTCATCGTCAAGCAGGGCGGGGTGCCCGTCGGGGTGACCGGCCTTCGGCGCGACAGCATCACGTCCTGGGAGGAGCTCGTCAAGGTGCCTCCGGGCGTGGCCGTCACCGAGCTGCGGAGGGTGCTCGCGCATGAGCAACTCGTGGTCGTCAGCGAGGACGAAACGGTACACGGCGTGATCACGCAGGAGATGTACCTGGCCGGGCTGTGGGGGAACGTGGTCTGAGGCCCGGTGCGCCCGCGGGTCGTGCTGCCGCGGGAGGGTAGCCCCGGAGACGCCGCCGCTTCGCACCGCGCTCATACACTGGCGCGTGCTCGACACGGTTGGTGTCTCGGTCCGTCCCAGGGTAGCGGCATGAACGTCGCGGTCCTGCTCCACAGCGGTGCCGGCGGGAGCGGCGTGGCCGCCACAGAGCTCGGCCTCAGCTTCGCTCGGGCCGGCGACGCGGTGCACTTCGTGGCCGATCGCGTGCCGTTCCGCCTGACGGAGCCCTCCCCGTCCAACGTCTACTTCCATCAGGTCGAGGCGATGACCTACCCGCTGTTCGACGCCCCCCTCACCACGCTGGCGGAGGCCTCGAAGCTGGCCGAGGTGATCGAGGAGGTCGGCATCGACGTCATCCACGCGCACTACGCGGTGCCGCACGCGACCGCCGCCGTCCTGGCGCGTGACATGGTGCGGAGCGCGCACCGGCCGGTCGTGGTCACCACGCTCCACGGCACCGATGTCACGCTGGTAGGCCTGAACCGCGCCTATCTGCGCACCACCCAGTACAGCATCGAGCACTCCGACGTCGTGACCGCCGTCAGCCGCTACCTGGCGGACTACACCAACCGGGAGATGGGCGTGCGGGCCCCCATCCGGGTGATCCCCAACGCGGTGGACCACCAGCGCTTCCGCCCGGCGCCGGCACCGGCGCCGGGCGAGCCGGATCTGCGTCAGCGGTTCGCGCACCCGGACGAGAAGCTGTTGGTGCACATCTCCAACTTCCGGCCCGTGAAGAAGGTGGAGGACGTCATCCGCGTCTTCGATGCGGTGTCGCAACGGCTGGGGGCGCGCCTGCTGATGGTCGGCGATGGGCCCGACCGCCCCGCCGCGGTGGCGCTGGCCTCGGAGCTGGGGCGGCTGTCGGCGCTCGAGGCCATGGCCAGCGGCGTCCCGGTCGTCGCCAGTCGCATCGGCGGACTCCCCGAGGTCGTCGAGGACGGAGTCAGTGGCCGCTTGCTGGAACCCGGTGACGTCGCCGGGATGGCGGCTGCGGCGGTCGATCTGCTCTCCGACCCCGAGACGCACGGCCGCTTCGCGCGTGCGGCCCGTCAGCGCGCCGTGACGCATTTCTCCGAGGAGCGTGTGGTGCCGCTGGTCGCTCGCGCCTACGCCGACGCGCTCGGCTCACCGGTCACCGCCAGCGGCAGGTAGGGAGCGGCGTCGGTTCTGAGCGCCCGATCCTGCTGCTCGGCCTCCCGCCCTACGCGCCGTTCCGCGGCCAGCGCCACCATGGCACCGTTGTCCGTCGCCAGCGCGGGGGGCGGGAAGGCGGCCTCCAGCCCCTCCGCCTCCATCGCACGCCGCAGACGTGCGTTCGCCGCAACGCCTCCGGCCACCACCAGCTGCTGAAGGCCGGTGTGGTCCATCGCCCGGCGTGTGACCTCGACCAACGAGGCGACCACGGTGCGTTCGAAGCTGGCCGCCACGTCTTCAGGGCGCAGCCCGGGGTCGCGCTCCAGGGTGATGGCGACCGCCGTCTTGAGCCCGCTGAAACTGAAGTCGAAGCCCTCCTGGTGTCGCATCGGCTGCGGTAGGGGGACCGCTCGGTCGTCGCCGTGCTGTGCCAGCGCGGCGAGCGCCGGGCCCCCGGGGTAGCCCAGGCCGAGCAGGCGGGCGACCTTGTCGAACGCCTCGCCGGCCGCGTCGTCGCGGCTACGACCGAGCTGCTCGATGGCGTCCCAGCTGTGCACGGCGAACAGCGCCGTGTGCCCGCCCGAGGCGATGAGGCACAGGAAGGGAGGTGTCAGCCCGGAGCCGGTGACGGCGGCGGCGATATGCGCCTCGAGGTGGTGGACGGGCACGAAGGGGACCCCGAGGCCCCAGGCCAGCGCCTTGCCGTACCCCAGCCCCACCAGCAACGCTCCCACCAGACCGGGACCGCGCGTGGCGGCCACCGCGTCGAGGTCCCCGAGGCGGACGCCGGCCCGCGCCAGCGCCCGCTCGATCACGCCGTCCAGGACGGTGAGGTGCTCGCGGCTGGCCTGCTCCGGCACGACGCCGCCGTAGCGCGCGTGCAGGGCGGTCTGCGACTCCACCTCGTTCGCCAGCACGCGGCCGTTCTCCGCCACGCCGACGCCGGTGTCGTCGCAGGAGGTATCGATCCCGAGGACGAGTGGCACGCTCCAACGCTACCACCAGGGAGCGCGCCGGCGCCTGCGGGTAGACTGCGGCTCGTGAGCGTCTCCGAGCTGCACCATCGCCTCGTCGCCGTCGCGGTCGCCGACCACGGTGAGCTGCTGACCTCGGCCGCCGTGCGGGGCTTTCCTGACGCCGCTCCCGGTCTCGCCCAGCTGCTCGGTGCCCTGCCCGCCCTCGAGGGGCCGGTCGCCGACGTCACCGGCAGCGCCGGGGGTGGCGGTCTGGCGGCCGCGGCCGAGGACGGCTCGGAGGTGCGCATCGAGGTGATCGAGCCCTCCTACGCCGCCGTGCGCGCAGCACGTGCACGCTTCCGTGACGAGGAGCGGGTGGTCGTGCGGCCGGGGCTGCCTTGGCAGCTCACGCCGGCGGCGTACAGCACCGTTCTGCTGCTGCCCCCGGCCGACCGCGGCAACGACCGCGTGCGCGTGGAGCTGCTGGCCGCGGCCCGTGCCCTGGCGCCCGGCGGTGCCGCCTACGCCGCCATGCACAAGGACCTGGGGGCCAAGCGCTACGAGCGCGAGGCCCTGGCGTGGTTCGACCGCGTCAGCGTGCTGAGCCGCTCCCGTGGCTGGCGCGTGGTGCGCCTGGAGGGTCCGCGCCGCGCCTTCGAGGATCCCGCCTGGGAGGATGGGGAGGAACCGTGGCGCCGCGGTGAGGCGCTCGGCGCCGTGTGGTGGTCGCTCCCCGGCGTGTTCTCCGCTCGCGGCGTCGACGCCGGCACCGGCGTGCTGCTCGCCGCCCTGGCCGACCTGGGCGAGGCACCGCTCGAAGGAGCCGAAGCGCTCGATCTCGGTTGCGGGACGGGCGTGCTGGCGCGGGCGGCGCTGGGCGCGGGTGCCGTCGGCGTGGTCGCGCTGGACGACGATCTGGCCGCGGTCCTGAGCGCGCGCCGCAACCTCGAGGGCACGCCTGCCACCGTGCTCCACTCCGACCTCGACGACGTCCTGGCGCCGAGCGTGGCGGTCGACGCCGTGCTCGTCAACCCCCCCTTCCACCTGGGGAAGCAGGTGCGGCTACCGCTGGCGCGTGCGTTCCTGGAGACGGCACGGCGCCGCCTGCGGGCGGGCGGCTTCGCCCTGATCGTGGCCAACCGGGCGCTCCCTTACGAGCGCGAGCTGACGTCGTGGCGGCGCTGGGAGTCGGTGCGCGAGGAGGCGGGCTTCAAGGTGCTGCGCGCCTGGACGTAACGGCCGGCGCAGCGCCTCACTCGAGCTCGGGGGCCGGGCCGACGCGGTAGCCGGTGCCGGGGCCGAGGTCGAGCACGCGGCCGCCGGGTCCGGCGAACTCCTGCAACAGATGCCGGCAGGCGTCGGCGCGCGCATCGTCGGCGATGACACCCAGCGTGGGCCCGGCGCCGGAGAGGTAGGCGGCGTAGGCGCCCGCGGCGCGCAGCGCCGTCCGGCAGGCGTCCAGGCCGGGCACGAGCGGCGAGCGGTAGGGCTCGTGGATCACGTCCAGCGACGCAACCCGCAACAGCTCCGGCTGGTCGGCGGCGACGGCGACCGCCCACAGGGCGGCGCGGCCCGACGTACGTACCGCGTCGGAACGCGGGTAGCTCGAGGGCAGCACGGCCCGCGCCTTGGCGGTCGGCAACTCGAAGTCGGGCACCCCGTAGAGCAGCCGCCACCCCTGAGGCAACGGCAGGCTGGCGGTGGTGAAGGCGCCGCCCTCGTCCGCCGCCGACACGGTGAAGCCTCCGAAGATGGCGGGGGCGACGTTGTCGGGGTGCCCCTCGAGCCGCGCCACCAGCCGGAACACGCCGTCCCGCCCCAGCCGCTCGCCGAGCAAGGCGTCGGCGAGGGCGGCACCGGCGACCAGGGCGGCGGACGAGGACCCCAGTCCCCGCGCCAGCGGGATCGGGTTCTCGGCGTCGAACGCCACGTGCGGGGGCTCCAGATCGAACGCGTGGTGGACGGCGCGGAATCCCTGGTGGACGAGGTTGTGCGGTGAGTCGGGGACGTGGCCGTCGCCGCGGTAGGTGAAACGGTCCCGATCCGACGGCTGCACCCGGACGATCAGGTCGAGGTCGAGGGCGAGGCCGAGCGCGTCGAACCCGGGTCCGAGATTGGCGCTCGTGGCGGCGACGCGCACCTGCAACATAGGCCGCAATCTAGCATGGTCCCCCGCGGCCGGCTCGCCAAGCGGTCTCCCACGCGATCGCCTCGACGGCCGCGGGGAGCGCCTCCACCACGTCGTCCGCCACGAGCCCGACGCCCCGGGCTTCGCCGGCCCGCTCGCCGGCGTGGCCGTGCACGAAAGCTCCAGCGCACGCCCGTTGGAAGGGGTCGCCGTCCGCGAGGAACGTCCCCAGCAGGCCGGCCAGGACGTCGCCGGTGCCGCCCACCGCCATGCCGGGGTGGCCCCGGGTCGACACGGCCTGGCGGCCGTCGGGGGCCGCGATCAC
>JARRMM010000060.1:0-13428 GCA_037386005.1 Deinococcales bacterium
CGTCCCGTGCCGCCATGGATGCCCGCGCCCGACGGGGCGCGGGGCACACCGGGCCCGTGGCACGGGTGCGGAGGAGAGGGCGAGGATGAAGGCGAGCGTGCGATCCATCCAGACGCTGGAGCCGTTCCGGCTCCCGAACCGCTCGGTCCGCGAGGTGTTCTCCCAGCGCAACGGCCTGGCCACCGCCTGCTCGTTCCGGACGGTGGACCTCGAGCCGCAGGACGAGACCGCGCCGCGCGTGCCCCACGTCCACGAGCACATGGAGGAGATCATCGTGGTCGCGCAGGGGCGCGGCGCGCTGTGGGTGGAGGGGGGCTGGACCCGGGTCGCGGAGGGCGACGCCTGGATCGTTCCCCCGGGAGCGCGGCACGCCACCGTCAATCCCGGCCCCGAGGTCCTGCGGCTGTACTGCTTCTTCTCCTCGGCGACGCCCGAGGCCGACTACCGCGAGATCGCCGACCACCCCCTCGACGACTGGCGGGCCTTCCTCGCCGGCGAAGGCTGAGCCGGAGCGGAGTCACCCGCCCGATCACCCCACCCCGTCACCCCGCCCGTGACGTCCTGCGGCGATGCCCTGCCCTATGCTGGGCCCGACCAGCCGCAGGCCCACGCCGAGCTGGGGGCGGCGCTGGCCGAGGGCCGCACCTTCACCGCGGGATGCCCCGATCCGTGCTGCGGCCCCGTCTGAGGAGGTGGCGAGCATGACCAAGCGCGAGCGTTTCGAGGCGGTGCTGGAGGGCCGTGAGGCGGACCGCCCGCCCGTCAGCGTGTGGCTCCACTTCGCGAGCGAGCACCTGACGCCGGCCCAGGTCGCCGAGCTCCACGTCCGCTACCAGCACGCCTACGACTGGGACTTCGTCAAGGTCATGAACGACTACCGCCTGTCGCTGGCCGGTGGCCGCGCCTTCGCGTCGGCCGACGCCCTGCTGGCGGTGACCCCCTTGCCGGTCAGCAGCCCCGCGCTGGCCCGGCAGCTCGAGGTCGTGCGACGCGTGCGTGACGCCGTGGGGCCCGACGTGCCGGTGGTCGAGACCCTCTTCGACCCCCTCCAGACGCTGCTGCGCTCCAGCGGCTCGAGCGTGCTCGCGCTGGTGCGATCGGAGCCGCGGGCCGCGAGGAGCGCGCTGCGCGCCGTGCAGGAGACGCTGGTGAGCTACCTCGCGGCGGCCCGGGAGGCCGGGGCCGATGGCGTCTTCTACTCGATCAACGGGGCCCTCGCGCCGAGCGCCGGCGGCCTCGAGCGGCGCGAGTTCGACGACCTGGTCGCTCCCTTCGACCGGGCCCTGCTCGAGTCCGCCCAGGGCATGGTACGCATCGGCCACGTGCACGGCTTCCCGCTCGACTTCGAGCGCGTGCGGGACTACCCGGTCGAGGCCTTCAACTGGTCGCATCGTCACACCGCGCCGACGCTCTCCGACGCGCGCCGGCTGACCGACCGGGCCCTCATCGGCGGCATCGACGAGCTCGCGTTCGCCGGTCAGACGCTGGGCGAGGCGGAGCTCGAGCTGCGCCGGACGGTCGCGGAGGCCGGTCGGGCGGGGCTGCTGGTCGGGCCCGGCTGTACGGTCCCGCCGGACACCCCCGCGCGCCTGCTGCTGGGCGTCCGCCGGATGGTGGAGGGATTGGTCTGAGCCGCTTGCGGGCACGCGTGGGCGCCCTGTTCGTCTACGCGCTGGCGATGGGCCTGCTCGAAGCGGTGGTGGTGCTCTACCTGCGCCGGCTCCTCGGTGTCGGCGTCGGCAGCGTCCTGGCGCCGCCGAGCGGTCCGCTGTGGGCCTCCATCCGGGGGATCGAGCTGACGCGCGAGCTGGCCACCGTGGTGATGATCCTGGCGGTGGCGTGGCTGGGGGCGCGGCGCTGGCGCGGCCGGTTCGGCGCCTTCGCCTTCGTGTTCGGCGTCTGGGACCTGGCCTACTACGTCTTCCTGGCCGTCTTCGCCGGGTGGCCGAGCGGCCCGTTGGACTGGGACCTGCTCTTCCTCATCCCGGCACCGTGGTGGGGGCCGGTGCTCGCCCCGTCCTTGATCGCCGTCGTCCTGGTGGCGGCCGGCGTGCGGCTGATGGCGACCCCGAGGCGGGGGCGGGTCGGCTGGCTCCCCGCCGTGACGGCGGTGACGGGGGGCGTGCTGCTGGTGGGCACGTTCCTGCTGACCACGCCGCCGCACTTCGTCTGGGCCGCCTACGTCCCGTCGCTGCTCCTCTTCGCCGCCGGGTTGCTGCGCTGGTGACGGGTGACGCCCTCAGACCACCCGGTTGCGGAGGACGCCGATGCCGTCGATCCGGCAGGTGACCTCGTCGCCGGGCGCGATGGGGACGGCTCCCGGGGTGCCGGTCGAGAGGATGTCGCCGGGCTCCCAGGTCATGCCGTGCGAGTGGAAGGCGATGAGCTCGGCCGGGCCGTAGGTCATGTTGCGGACCTGGTTGGCGGGACCGGGCTCGCCGCCGAGCTCGATGCGCACCGTCAGGGCGGCGAGGTCAGCGATCTCGTCACGGGTGACGACCACGGGCCCGAAGCTGAAGAACCCGTCGAAGCTCTTGGCGCGCGTCAGGAACCTCGGGTTGACGCGAAGGATGTCCTCGGCCGTCATGTCGAGCACGGTCGTGTACCCGAAGACCGCTTCGAGGGCGTCATCGGAGGTCAGGTCGCGGGTGCGGCGCCCCAGGATCAGGGCGAGCTCGGCCTCGGCCGTGACGCGGTGGGAGACGGCCGGCAGGGGGATGGCGTCGCCATGGCCGATGGCGCTGGAGGCCGGCTTCAGGAAGCTGGCCGGCTCGGGCGGCACCTCCTCGTCGAGATCCCGGGCGTGGTCACGGTAGTTCAGCCCGATGCCCCAGATCTTGCCCGGCGGTCGGAAGGGCAGCGTGAAGGCGGCCGGGTCGGCGACGGGGAGGCTGTCGGGGTCGAAGCGCTCGAGCCAGGCGGCGTAGGCCCGACGCACGGCGTCGTCCCCGCCGAGCACGGTGTCGAGCAGGCTCCCGGGTAGGTCGTGGCCGGTGTCGTGAGCGAGCCGCCCGAAGGTCAGCAGCCGATCGCCGGCCAGGGCGGCGGGTTCCCGCCTCCCCTCGACGAGGACGGTGGCGTAGCGCATGACGGTTCCTTCCGGCCCCGGCGGGGCGAATGCGGGCCTGGGAGCGTGGCCTCGATCAAACCACGCCCGGGCGCCGGCCGTCGCGCGTCTCCACGCGCGGGGCGGTACACCGCTTCATCTTCGACTCAAGCCCCCGGGGTAGCCTCCGGAAGCGCGCGTCGTCCCGGTCGCGAACGGCCAGACCGCGGCGGGCGCAGGGAAGGGGAGACCCGTTGCCGGTACCGCGCCTGACGAGGATCCTGACGTGGGTCGTGGCGAGCGTGATCGTGGGGGGCGCGTTCGCGCAACCACCCGCCCAGCCCTCTGGCCTGCCGCCGTTCGACCACCTGTTCCTGATCGTGCTCGAGAACCGCGGCTTCGATCAGGTGATCGGCAACCCGGACATGCCCGCGATCAACGCGCTCGCGCGCCGCTACGCGCTGGCCGCGAACGACCACGGTGTAGCCCATCCCAGCCTGCCGAACTACGTCGCCTTGATCACGGGCGGGACGTGGGGGAGTCACTCCGACGACCCGTCGCAGACCTTCGACCACCCGACCCTCGCCGGTCAGCTCGAGGCTGCAGGCCTGACCTGGAAGGCCTACATGCAGGGCCTGCCCTCGCCCGGCTTCCAGGGTGCCTTCGCGGGCAGTGGCGGGCTCTATGCCAAGAAACACGACCCGTTCCTGCTCGTCCCGAACATCGCCGGCGACCCGGCTCGCGCGCGGCGGGTGGTCCCCCTGACGCAGCTCGGCGCCGACCTGGAGACCGGGCACGCGCCGACCTTCGCGTTCATCGTTCCCGACCAGTGCCACGACATGCACGGCACCGGCGCCTGCACGGGGCGGTCCGCGCTGGACCGGGCGGGCGACGCCTTCGTCGACCACTGGGTCCGCGCCATCCAGGCGTCGAGCGCCTGGACCGGACGCTCCGCCGTCGTCGTGACCTTCGACGAGGCGCCGGAGGGGATCGCGTCGCTGTTGGGCGCCGGCGGAAACCACGTCGCCACGATCGTCATCGCTCGGCAGGGCCCTCGCGGCCTGACGTCGCACGCCTCGACCGACCACTACTCGCTGCTGCGGACCCTCGAGGGGGCGTGGGGGCTGGGCTACCTCGGTCAGGCCGCGTCGGCGAGCTCCATGGACGCGCTCTTCCGCTGAGGACCTAGCTGGGCGGTTTCGTCAGGATGATCGTGCCGTCCGGCGCGATGAGGTACCAGGCCGCGCCGAGCGCCGCGCCCTCGGGAGGAGCGACCGCCTGGCCGTAGGCCTCGCCCCGCTTGCTGTCGGCGGCGAAGGTGTAGAGCGGCCAGCCGTCGTAGCTCACCTGGGTGCCGCCGTTCGGGCCCTTCACCGTACCGAGAAGGTCGGCCTGGACACCGCTGCCGGCGACGGGGGCGCCCTGTGTGACGACCGGCGGCCAGACCGCCAGGCAGGTCGCCGTGCAGGCGGCGATCGGCTTGCTGCCGGGCTGGTTGAGCCGACTCACCTGGCCCGGCTGGGCGGCGACGTAGAGAGCGAGGCCCTGGGCGTCGGTCAGGTAGGCGCCGTAGCGGCTGCTGTGGGCGACCTCGACGGTGACGGGGCCCCCACCCTGCGCGGTTGCCCAGGGCGCGGTCGCGGCCACGCCGCCGAGGAGGACGAGGATGGCGAGCAAGCGCTGGGTTCGACCCATCGGGTCCACACTCCCTCCGGGCGCCCGTCGCCCCCGTGAGCGCCCGCCCCAGGGCGGAAGCGCGCGACGACGGTGGAGGCGCCTCGCCATTCATTACGCGCCGCAGGCGACCTTGGACGTGTTGCCGGCCGTACGCGAGCGGGCCGTGCGCTCAGCTGCCGCGTCGGGCGGTGCCGAAGCTCGAGCCGATGCCGACCAGCCGGTCGAGCAGCAGCACCAGGGCCACCGACGCCACCACCAGGAAGGTGGACAGGGCGTTGATGTCGGGACGCACGCCGCTGCGTACCAGCCCGTAGATCTCCATCGGCAAGGTGTTGAAGCCGAACGGGGCCAGGTAGTACTGGATCAGGAAGTTGTTGAACGAGACCATGAACGCCATGATCGAGCCCGCCAGGATCGACGGGAGCAGCTTCGGCAGGGTGATGACGAGGACGATGCGCAGCCCGGACGCGCCGAGCTGTGCCCCGGCCTCCTCCTCCTCGAAGCGCTCGCCCTGCAGGCGCGTGAACACCAGCACCGTCACGTAGGGCAGCACGACGACCAGGTTCCCGAGGTAGAGGTTCAGCACGCTGCGGCCGGAGCCGATCAGCAACAGGAAGAGCAGCATGGTGACGCCCAGCACCAGCCACGGCACGGTGACCGGGATCAGGTTGACCGCCTGGAGCGCGTCGACCAGGGGTCGGGGGAGGCCGGCGCGCGCCATGCCCAGCGCCGCCATGGTGCCGGCCGCCGCGCAGGCGACGGCGATGACGACGCTCATCAGGAGCGTGTGCAGGGTGGTGCGCGCCAGCGCCGGCTCGCGGAACAGCTGCGTGTACCACTCGGTCGTGAAATGCCAGGGCAGCGTCCCGTAGGGCGAGGTGTTGAACGACATCGCGACCAGATAGGCGATCGGCACGAACATGGCGACGAACACCACGGCCGTGAACGCCGTCCACAGCAGGGTGCGTCCCCGCCGACCCGCGCCCCTCATCGGCTCACCGCCCTGCGGGTCGCGTGCGCCGCGAGCGCCAACAGCGCGAAGCCGGCCACCGCGGCCAGCGTGAGCACCAACGACACGGTCGCGGCACGCGGCAGGTCGAAGGTCTGGTTGATCTGGGCGTTGATGACCTCACCCAGCATGCTGACGCGCGTGCCCCCGAGGATCTGGGGCTCGACGAACGAGCCCGTGGCGGGGATGAACACCAGTGCGCAGCCGGCGATGACGCCGGGCACCGAGCGCGGCCAGAGGATCTCGGCGAAGACGCGGAGCCGGCTCGCGCCAAGGCTTGCGGCGGCCTCCAGCACGCTGTCCTCGATCCGTTCCAGGGAGCCGTAGATCGACAGCACCATGAAGGGCAGGTACTCGTAGACCAGCGCCAGCGTCACGGCTGCTCGCGAGTACAGGAGCGAGGTGGTCGCCGGCACCAGGCCGAGCGCGTGGAGCGCGACCTGCACCGGCCCGCCGACCTGCAGCAGGCCCATGAACGCGTAGATGATCAGCAGGTAGCTGACGAAGAACGGCGCCATCAGGACGGCCAGCAGGGCGTTGCCGCGTCGCCGGTGCACCTTGGCCAGCGCATAGGCCAGCGGCCAGCCGATGGCCACGCACAGCACGGTGGCCACGGCCGGGATCGTCAGCGAGTTGGCGAGGACGAAACGCGACGGCCCGTCCCGGAAGAAGCGCAGGTAGTTCTCGAAGAGCAGCCCCAGGGACGCCGGCCCGGCCACGCGGCCGGGCGTGAGGCTCTCCACCAGCAGGGCTGCCAGAGGGACGAGCACCAGCACCACGATGAGGCCGTAGGCGGGCGCGAGCAGCCCCACGCCCGCCCAGCGTCCGCGCGCCCTCATCGTGGTGGGACCGCTGTCACCGACGGAGGTCCGTCAGCTCGCCGCCGCGTCCGCGGGCGGGCGGGCGGGTGCGGGGAGGGGCGCCGTCACGGCAGCGGCTTGACCGGCGTCGTCTTCACCTCGGTCCACAGCTGCGACCAGGCGTTGTAGGTCTGCTGCGGGATGTTGGTCTCGAGCACGGCGTTCGACTGGAACGTCTGGCGCTGGTCGGCGGGCAAACTCTCGGCGACGATCTGGTTGGCCGGCGAGGGCGGCTGCTGCTTGAGGTCACGGGCGTAGCGGTCCTGGAAGCGCTGCGAGATCATGAAGTCGATCCACTTGTAGGCCAGGTCGGGGTGCGGCGCGTTCTTGACGATGACCCAGTTGTCCACCCAGGTGATGACGTCCTTGGGCGTCACGTAGCGGATCGGGTAGCCGTTCGCCTGGATCTGCGTGGCCAGGCCCGACCACACGTTCCCGAGGACGACCTGCTTCGAGGTGTAGAGCTTGGTGAAGTCGTCGGTGGTGGCCCAGTAGGTGACGTCGAGCCGCTTCTGCTCCAGGAGCGCCTGCTTCACCTTCGCCAGGTCGGGGTGGTACGGGTCCTCGCCCAGGTAGACCGCGGCGGTCATGACGGCGATGACGGGGTCGTCGTTGAAGGTCGTCTTGCCCGCGTACTGCTTGTCCCACAGCGCCGCATACCCCTGCACGGGGGTGCTCACCAGGTCAGGGTCGTAGCCGATCCCGACCGTGCCCCACAGCCACGGCACGCCGTACACCTGGCCCCCCGCCTTCAGCGCGTCGAGCCGGGTGAGGCCGGGGATGAGCTCGTGGTAGTTGCTGAGCCGGGAGACGTCGATCGGCTGGACCAGCCCGTCGTCGATGGCGTAGCGGATGTAGGTCGAGTTCGGCAGGGCCACGTCGATCTGACCCACGCCGCCCTGCTTCAGCATGTTCAGCAGCTGCTGCTCGGAGCTGAAGTCGACCTGTTTGACGGTGCAGCCGCACTCCTGTTCGAAGGCCTGCACCACCCACGGCAGGTCGCTACCGTACCCCTGCCAGTTGGCGATCAGCAGCGTGGGCTTCTGGGCGGTCGCCGTGGTCAGCAGCAGGGCGCCCAGCAGCGCTAGCGCGATCCACCATCCAACTCTGCTTCGGTCGCTCATGGTCCTTCCCTTCATGCCCCCTCCTCGGGGCGCGCCTGGTCCGCGTCGCCCGCCGGATCCGTTCCTCTCCCGGTCTCCGCCGTATCCCATCCCCGCGTCAACGCCAGTCGGAGGGCGTGCCGACCGGCGGGCACGCGGAGCCGCACGCCCGCCGATCCGTCCTCGAGCGTCGCCCCGTCCGGTAGCGCGGCGTGGAGGGTCTGCTCGCGCCGTAGGCCCGGCACCGTGAGAGCGACCCCGCGCGCGCTCTCGACCCTCGCCTCGAGCCCCGTGCCGCCTACCTCCAGGCCGGAGAGCCGGCAGGCGGCGTCGCCTTCGAGGACGCTCCGGCCGTCGAGCGTGACGCGCCAGCCTGCCGGGGCGCCACCCACCTGCAGCAGCCCGACGCGGCGCCCTCGCCAGAGCGTGCCGCGCGCGCACGGCCCGCGCTCGGGCACGACGGTCAGTCCCTCCCACGGCGACGGGAAGATGGCTTCCTCGAGGCGCATCATCGGCATCAGCCCTCCCCACCCGTAGAACGGGTCGGAGTCCTTCGAGTCGTGCCCCTCACCGGTAACCGCATTGTAGTTCTCGTGGCAGTGGCCGTGCTCGCGCCACTCCGCCGCGAACATGGCGAAGGATCGGTCGGCGACGGCGCGCGCGGCCTCCGCGAAGCGGTAGCGCCGCAGCCCCAGGTACACCAGGTAGTTGGTGGGCGGCCAGATGCGCCCGCGCCAGTAGACGTTGTCCACGAAGGCGGGGTCGTCGCGGCGGATGGTCGGCAGCACGTTGGAACCCCAGAATCCCCGTTCGTCGAGGAGCTGCGCCTTCACCGTGCGCTCGGCGCGCTCCGCCGAGGGCACCCCGGCCAGCAGCGGGTAGAAGCTCGTGGGTCCGATACGCGGGGAGGGGGTGCCGTCCTCTGCCACGTTGACGTACGCGCCGGCCTCCTCGTGCCACAGGTGCGTGTCGATGGCGGCCGCGATGCGCCGGCGCTCGACCGCGAGCCGCTCGGCAGCGACGGTGTCGCCGAGGTGGGCCGCCACCTTCGAGAGGAGCTCGGCTTCGAGCGCCACCAGGCTGGACAGGCCGACGTCGAGCTGCCGGAGCCGACCGGTGGCAGGGTCGAGCTCGACGCCGTCGTGCATCGGGCTGTTGTCCATGAACGACTCGTCGCGCGCAGCCAGGGCGGTGCCCTGGAAGGCCCCGTGCCCGTAGTCCGAGGTGCCGAAGGCGAACAGGCCGGTGCGCTCGTCGCGCCGCTCGCGCAGCCACCAGTCGAACGCCGAGAGCAGCGTGGGGAGGGCACGCGCCAGGGTGGAGCGGTCGCCGGTGCGCAGGTAGGTCGACCACAGCACCAACGCGCCGACCGGGCTCTGGGAACGGTCGAGCCAGGCCGTGCGCGGGCTGACGAGGCACGCCAGGTTCCCCTCCGGCGTTGCGCTCGACAGGGCGACCTCGAGGTTGCGGCGCGCCGCTTCCGGATCGACCGCGGCCGCGAGGTGGGCGTGGAAGAAGGTGTCGTCGAGCCAGGTGAACCAGCCCCCGAACTTGCGGCTGACCCAGGAGCGGGTGGGCGCGGTGTACCAGCGCTGGTTGTCGCTGTCGAGGATCGAGTTCCATCCGAGGACCGTCTCGATGGCGTCGAGTGCCTCGTCGGCGTCGGAGGGCGGGGGTTGGTGGTCGCCCGCAAGCCAGGAGCCGCCATGGGCCGACGGTTCCGGCGCGGCCTCCGCAGTGGCCGCCGCGGTGGGCTCCGCAAGGGTCGGCCTCGCAGCCCGGGCGAGCGCCCGCCCGACGTCCGCGCCGATGGCCACGACGAAGCGGACGACGGGGGTGGCCTCCATGTTGAAGCGCAAGGCGACGACAGGTGCCGCAGCGGGCGGATCCCCCTTCCGCAGCGCGATGGCGTCGGCGTAGTAGCCCCGCTCCGTGAGGTCGTCCTCGAGGGCCTCGGTGCTGTCGTGGAGGGTGACGAAGACGGGGGGCGTGTCGGGCACCAGGGCCAGGGCCCTCTCGCGGGCCTCCGCCGTGACGGTGCCGTCGGCGGACGCCCGGGGAAGCCGACGCTCTCCCGGCCTCTCGATCCCCGGGTGGAAGCCCACCAGCAGGCAGAGCCACGTCCGCAGCCCCCACTCGCCGAGCTGCACCGGGCGCAGCTCGGCGCGCAATAGGGTCGGCGTGGGCTTGGCGTAGCACAGCCGGAAGGTCGAGCCGGCATGCTCGAACTCCAGCTCGATGTGGGAGCCGTCGAGCCTGCGGGGCCCGAGGCGGGTCCGCTCGGGATCGTCCAGGCGGGAGGAGGCGTGGGCCGACGCGCTGAAGGCGACGGGCGCGACGTACAGGCCGGAGACCGCGTCGAGCACGGTGGCGGGCGTGTCCGACAGCCAGGTGTTGAGCTGGTAACGGGGGGCGATCTCGCGCAGGCTCATGCAGGCTCCTCGGGGATCAGGCTCACGCGTTCCCGAGGAAAGGATAGCCACACGGGCGTCCCCCGCGCATGCCCCCCGGCCTCGGTGCCGGACGCCAGCACCCGCACGAGGACGTCGGCGGGGCGGATCCGGACGGTGTACTCGGTGGTCACGCCCGTGAAGGCGCGGTCCTCGACGATCCCCTCCAGTGCGGAGTCGTCGTCGCCGCGGCGGCGGCCGTCGCCCGGCTCGACCGCGCGGAGCCCGACGTCCTCGGGCCGGATCATGGCGGTGGCGCGCCGTCCGTCGTCCAGCCCCGGGGGCGCGGCCGACAGGCGCAGCTCCAACGCCCCCTCGAGCCGGGGCGGGGAGGTGCGGAAGTGTCCTTCGAAGAGGTTGGCGTCACCCAGGAAGCGTGCGGTGAACACGGAGGCGGGCCTGGTGTACAGCTCACGCGGCGCCCCGCGCTGCTCGATGCGCCCCTCCCGCATGATCACCAGCACGTCGGCCAGCCGCAGGGCCTCTTGCTGATCGTGCGTCACCAGGATGGTGGTGATGCCGAGCTCCTGCTGCAGCCGCCGGACCTCCTGCTGCATCTGGGCGCGCACGTTCTTGTCGAGGGCGGCGAAGGGCTCGGCGAGGAGGAGGATGTCGGGCTCGAACACCAGCGCGCGAGCCAGCGCCACGCGCTGGCGCTGGCCGCCCGAGAGGGTCGTAGGGCGGCGGCCGCCGAAGCCCGTCAGGCCGACGCGCGCCAGCATGTCGCCCACCCTTCGTTCGAGCTCGCGGCCGCGCACGCTGCGGGCGCGGAGCCCGAAACCCACGTTGCCGTGCACCGACATGTGGTCGAACAGCGCCAGGTCCTGGTAGACGAAGCCGATCCCACGCCTGGCGGGATCGAGGTCGGTCACGTCGTGGCCGCCGATGCGCACGCGCCCGCCGTCGGGCCGCAGGAAGCCCGCGATCGCCCGCAGCAGCGTGGTCTTGCCGCACCCGGTGGGGCCGATGAGGCACGTCAGGGAGCCGCGCGGTAGGGCCAGGTCGATGTCGCGCAGGACCGGCGTACCGTCGAAGGCGTGGCGCACCCGGTCGGTGACGAGGAAGCGGGCGTCCTCCGCGCCGGGCTCGCTCACGCTGTTCCCTCCGAGCCGCCCGTCAGCGCGGCGATGGCCTCGTCGGTGCGCAGCAGGCGGACCTGCTCCGGCATGCGCGCCAACGTCGCCAGCGTTCCTCGCTCGGCCCGCGCGTCCGGCCCCGCCACGGCGTCCGTGACCAGCCACACCGGCAGGTTGCGATCGATCGCTCCGAACACGGTGGCGAGCACGCAGATGTCGGTCTCCACGCCGGTGATCAGTAGGGGGTCGGGATGGACGTCGAGCACCCGGCGCTCGAAGGCGGGGTCCCCGAAGGCGGAGTAGCTGTGCTTGTCGAAGACCTCCTGGCAGCGGCCGGCCAGCTCGGGCAGCGGCTCCAGCAGCGCAGGCTCCGCCCCCGCGCGCTCCGCCAGCTCGCGCCAGCGCTCCTCGTAGCGGCGCCAGGGACCGTCGGTGACACCGTGTGCGCTGGGGAAGACCGTGCGGGTGCACAACAGCGGGCACGCCAAGGCATCGGCCAGCCGGGCGCTGGCGTGCGCCACGGCCTCCACGGCCGGGAGCGACCAGGGCGCGAAGTCCCGGTAGAGTCGCTGCACGTCCACGGCGACGAGGAGGGGGTTTTCGCTCATGTGCACGACAGGCTACCAGCGCCACCCCTCGGCCGCAATCGCTGCGGCACGATGCCTGTCCGCCGTTGCCTGCACGCCGGGGCCCCGCCGACGTACCATGGGGCGCGCCGGGACCCGGACAGCCGGGTCCTCACGCGCGGTCGCGGCCTACGGGCCCATGCGCGTGGAGGCATCGACGGGTCGCGGGAGAGGACATCAGCGTGACGGCATGGAGAGGGCTGGCGCCCGTGATGGGGCGCATGGCGAGGAGTGTGCTCAGGCGGGTGCGGCCCGGCGGGGGCACGACGCTGCCAGGGTGGGTGGCGGTGCGCCTCGACCCGCGCTTCGTGGAGCGGGCCGCCGCGCGCATCCCGCTGCGCGTGGTCATCACAGGGACGAACGGCAAGACGTCCACCATGACGCTGCTGCGCCACCTGTTGGAGCAGGACGGTCGCCGCGTGATCGCCAACGAGGAGGGCGCCAACCTCCACCAGGGCATCGCCGCGGCCTTGCTGGAGGGTCCGGGCGACGCCCTGGTGATGGAGGTCGACGAGGCCGCGTTCCCCAAGCTGGCGCCGGCGCTCTCCCCGCACCTGGTGATCGTGACGGGGCTGTTCCGCGACCAGCTCGACCGCTTCGGTGAGGTGCAGACCACCCGTCGGCACCTCGAGCGCGCCATCGCGACACTGCCTGAGGCGGAGCTGCTGCTCAACGGCGACGACCCGTTGGTGGCCAGCCTCGCCATCGAGGGGCGCACGCACGCCTTCCGGGCGGCGCTGCCTCCGATGGAGGTTCCGAGCGACCTGCCGGCGTGCCCTTTGTGCGGCGGGGAGCTGGTCTACAGCGAGCGCTACTACGCCCATCTGGGGCGCTTCCGCTGTGAGGGGTGCGGCTTTGGCAATCCCGCCACGCCCTACGAGGCCTCGTTGTCGGACGACGGGCTCGTGCTGGCCGCGACCTCGTACCCGCCCCTGCCGCCCTACCTGCACCCCTACAGCGCGACGGCGGCGGTCACGGCCGCGATGGTGCTCGGGGCACGGCCGCGCTTGAGCGCCTGGCCCGCGACCGTCGGCGGCCGCGGGGAGACGCGGTCGATCGAGGGGCGACAGGTGAGCCTGGCCCTCGTCAAGAACCCTGCCAGCATGAGCTGGAACCTGGCGCAGCAACGCCCCGACGCCCATGTCTTCCTGATCAACGACGGTTCGGCGGACGGTGTCGACGTGTCCTGGCTCTGGGACGCGCGCTACGGCACGCTCGGCCGCGTCGCCGTGAGCGGCTCGCGGGCGCTGGAGTTCCTCACCCGCATGCGCTACCTGCAGCCCCGGCCCGCCGCCATCGCCTACCCGACCCCGCACGAGGCGCTGACGGCCGCGGTGCGCGCCGCGCCAGCCGGGGGATCGGTGCTGGTGCTGTCGACCTACACCAACCTCAAGCATGCCCATCAGCTCCTCGATCGACCTCTGGTCGAGAGCGTGGCGCACGGGACCCCGTTGCCCGCGGGGGAGGCTGCACCGCCGGAGGCAGCGGCGGGGGACCCGGTAGCTGGCTCCTCCGTGGCGGCGCGGGCCGCGGCGCACTCCGGGGGCCCGCATCCGGTCCGCATCGCCTGGCTCTACCCGG
>JARRMM010000060.1:13488-18426 GCA_037386005.1 Deinococcales bacterium
GACGGGGGCAACCTCGAGGTGCTCCGTCGCCGCCTGGCCTGGCGTGGCCGCACCGCGGAGGTGGTGCGCGTGGACGTCGGGGACGCCTGGCCAGGCGAGGTCGACGGCGTCGTCATGGGCGGCGGCGAGGACCTGGCGCAGGGGTTGATCATGGAGGATCTGCGCCGGCACGGGCCCGAGCTCGCGGCGCTCCTCGATGACGGGGCGACGGCGCTGGTGGTGTGCGGTGGGTACCAGCTGTTCGGCCAGAGCTTCGAGGTGGACGGCCGGCCGATCGACGGGCTGGGTCTGCTGCCGGTCGTCAGCGAGCGCGGCTCGCCGCGACTGGTAGGCCGGATGCTGGTCGAGAGCGCGCTCACGTCGGAGCTGCTGGTGGGATTCGAGAACCACGGCGGCCACACGCGAGTGCTCGGGGGCGCGCCGCTCGGTCGCGTCGTGCAGGGAAACGGGAACGCCTTCGAGGGCGCGGCGGACGAAGGCGTGGTGCACGGACGCGCCATCGGGACCTACCTGCACGGTCCCGTCCTGGCTCGCAACCCGTGGCTGGCCGACCGGATGCTCGGTTGGATCGCGGAGCGGCGTGGCTGGGAGGCGCTGGCGCCGCTCGATGACCGCGTCGAGGGGGAGGCCTTGGTGCGCTTCCTGCCGAAGGCGCGTGGTGCTGAGCGTTGAGGCCGCCGGGGCCGGAGGTGCCGGCCGCGGCGCTGCTCTGTAACCACCTCCATAGCCGGCGCCGGCCGACGACGAGGCCCCCGTCGCGCCGCTGCCAGTCGCGTGGCCGAGCGCCGCGTCCGGGAGGCGAACGCGGCGCTCGGGGGTCGGGAGGTGCGGCTCCCGAAGGGGCCACACCTGCGGCCCGATGCAGAGGAGAGGGTCAGTCGTCGGTCGAGGAGGATCCGCTCTGGCTGGAGTCGTTCGAGCTGGTGTCCGGGGTTGAGCCGCGGCTTTCCTGGCTTTCCATGCTCGTGCCTACCCCTGTCTGGCTGTCGTTGCTCGAGCTCTCGGTCTCGTTCTGGGACGAGCTGCTGCCCGACGCGCTGCTCTCGTTCTGGGAGGAGCTGTCGTTGGACGCGCTGCTGTCGTTGGTGCCGGGCTGCTGGAGGTCACTCGACTCGGTGACGTCGACGCTCTCGACGCCGCCGTCCTTGGCGAAGCTGTTCAGGTCCTTGAACTGAGTGCCGTCGATCACGGTGACCGTGGTGCCGTTCTTGACCATCGCTTGATAGGTCTCGGTCTCGTTGGTGGTGGTGTTGGTCACCGTGAGGCTCACGAACCCGCTGGCCCCCGGCTGCAGCGTGAGCGAGAGCGTGCCGTTGACGATGTTTCCGGTCCCGACCACCGTGCCCTGGTCGTTGGTGACCGTCACGGACCCATTGGCGGGCAGGGAGCTGGCGAGGGCGAGGGTGCCGAAGGCGAGTGTGGCGACGAGCAGGGTCAGGAATCTGTTCATGGCTATCACCGGCGCAAGCATGCGCCCGTTAGCTGAAGCCAAGCTGAATACCGTTCCGGACGGAACGTTTATGAACGACGCATGAGGAGCGCCGCCCGCGGTTCCTCGACGAACCGCGGGCGGCGGGCACGGACAGCCATGCTGCTCGGGACCGACGGAGCGGGCCCGTCAGGTCGTCACTGCGGCAGGTTGTCCTTCGTGATGAGCTGCACCTCGACGGGCATGAACTGGCCGCTCTCCAGCGTGGAGAAGATCAAGGAGTCGAGGGAGAGCATGTGGGCGGCGTCCACGCCCAGACGGCCCATCAGCTTGGGCTGCTGCGCGATGGTCGAGTCCATCGCGCCGGAACCGATCTGCTGGAGCGCCTGGTCGATGGCGTCGAAGCCGATGACCACGATCGGTTGGCCGTTCGGGCGGGTGGCGCTCGCCTGTTGGATGGCCTGGAGCGCGCCCACCGCCATCGAGTCGTTGGCGGCGACGACGGCGTCGATCTGACCCTGGTGGGCCTGCAGGATGTTCTGCATGACGCTGAGGCCTTCCGCCTGATCGAAGCCCGCCGGCTGGTCGGCGATGATCGTGATGTTCGGCGCCACCGACTTCAACTCGGTCTCGAAGCCCGTCTTGCGGTCGATCGCGGCCGACGCTCCGGGGATCCCCTCGAGCTCGACCACGTTGCCGCTGCCGCCGAGCACCTGGGCGAGGCGCTGAGCCTGCAGCTTCCCACCGTAGACGTTGTCGGAGGCGATCTGTGCCACCACCTCCGCCCCGGTGCTGACGTCGATGGCCCGGTCGATGGCGAAGACCGGGATGCCTGCGTCGTTCGCCTGCTTGACGGCGGGCACGATGCCGGCGCTGTCGGTGGCGTTGACCAGCAGCACGTTCACCTTCTGCTGGATCAAGTCCTCGATGTCGGAGATCTGCTTGTTGAGGTCGTTCTGGGCGTCCGTGACGACCAGGTTGATGCCCAGGAGCTGCGCTTCCTGCTGGGCGCCGTCCCGCACGTCGACGAAGAACGGGTTGTTGAGCGTCGAGAGCGACAGGCCGACCGTGAAGGTCGCCTGCGCGACAGCGCCGCCGACGAGCAGCGCGGTGGCCAGCACGACCCCCCATCGGATCGCGCGGCCGAGCAGGCTGTTGGTGCGCGCGTGCGTGCGTGGCTTGCTACGTTCCATCGAAGCACCCTTCCTTTCGTGGTCGCTGGCTGCGACCCACCCTTACGGGCGCGTCCTCTCCGGGACGTCTGGCAGGCCCCTCCCTCCTTCGCGGAACGCTTCCGGCCCGACTCTACATGGTCTCTCCCCCCCTCACGCGGCGCAGCGAGCGCTCCAGCAGGAGCGCCAGCAGGATGACGGCGCCCTTGGTGATCTGTTGCCAGTACGCCTGCACGTTGAGCAGGTTCAGGCCGTTGGAGATGAGCTGCAGGATGATCGCGCCGACCAGCGTCTTGACGACCGCGCCGCGGCCGCCGTAGAGGCTGGTCCCACCGAGGACGACGGCGGCGATGACGTCGAGCTCCCAGCCGGTCGCCGCCGTGGGTTGCGCCGAGTCGAGACGGGAGGTGAGCAGGACGCCGCCCAGCCCCGCCAGCGTGCCGGCCAGGGCGAAGACGCCGACCTTCAGGCGGTTGACGTTCACGCCGGCCAGCGCCACGGCGCGGCGGTTCGTGCCGGCGGCGTAGATGTAGCGGCCCAGCTGGGTGGTGTGGAGGAACAGTGCGGCCACCGTGTAGAGCGCCACCAGCACCAGGATGGGCACCGGCACGGGCCCGAGCTTGCCGTAGGCGATGCGGGAGAAGGTCTCGCCCAGCCCGAAGATGGGGCGGCCTCCGGTGTAGAGCAGGGTGAGGCCGCGTCCGACCGAGAGCATGCCGAGGGTGACGATGAACGACGGGATCCCACCCCACACCGTGAGCGCGCCGTTGACGGCCCCGAGCGCGGTGCCGATGGCCATGCCCGTGAGGATCGCCAGCAGGACGAAGCCGAGGCCCGGCGCCGTGGCGCCCGCGGCCGCCTTGAGGACCCCGGCGGTCACGGCCCCCGCCAGCGCCGCCACGGAGCCCACCGAGAGGTCGATCTCGGCCAGCAGGATGACCATGGTGGTGCCCACCGCGATGACCGCCACCGTCGAGGCCTGCACGACGATGTTCAGCAGGTTGGTGGCGCGCAGGAAGTTCGGGCTCAACAGCGCCATGGTGAGCACGAACAGCGCCAAGATGATGTAGATGCCGTACGAGAGCGCCATCTCCCGCCAGTGGCGGCGGGGCTGCTCCCGGACCGCAGCCGGTGCTTCAGGCATACCCCGCTCCCTTGGCGCGCTCGCTGCCCACGATATAGGTCACGAGCTCCTCCAGGCTGGTGTCGGTGGTGGCCAGGTCGGCCACCTTTCGTCCCTTGCGCAGCACCACGATCCGATCGGTGACGTCCAGCACGTCCTGCAGCGTGTGGCTGATGATGATGACCGCCACCCCCTGGTCCGCCAGGGTGCGCGGCAGCTCCAGCACCTTGCGCGCCTCCGTGACGGCCAGGGCGGAGGTGGGCTCGTCGAGGATCACCAGCTTCGGGCTGGTGTACAGGGCCCGGCTGATCGCCACGCTCTGGCGCTGACCGCCCGACAACATGCCCACCTCGGTGCCGCTCGAGGGCAGCTCGAGCCCTAGGCGTCCCAGCAGCTCGCGCGCCGAGAGCTGCATGCGCCGCTTGTTGAGCACCTTGACGGGCCCGGCTCCGAAGCGGACGATCTCGCGCCCCAGGAAGATGTTGCCGGCGGCATCCAGGGTGTCCACCAGCGCGAGGTCCTGGTACACCGTCTCGATCCCGATCTCCTTGGCGAAGCGCGGTGTGCTGATGCGGACCGGCGCCCCGTCGAAGCGTACGGCGCCGCCGTCCGGCTGGTGCGCGCCGGACACCACCTTGATGAGCGTCGACTTGCCGGCGCCGTTGTCGCCGATCAGTCCCACCACCGTTCCGCGCTCGACGCTCATCGACACGTCGTCGAGGGCGAGGACGCCGCCGAAGCGTTTGACGATGCCGTCGAGTTGGAGGAGCGGGGTGGCGTTCGCCACGGTTCGGTCTCCTCGATCCCTTGCGGGGATGGTCCCGGCGTCAGCTCGGAGAGGTCCGAGGCCGACCGGGAGGCTGCTCAGAAGGCGACACCGCACTCCAGGATGACGTTGGCGTAAGGGGTGGCCTCCCCGGTGCGCACGACCGCCTTGACCACGAGCAGCTCGTGCTTGAGCCGCTCGTGGGCTACGCGGTCGAGGGGCACGTCCGGGAACGCCGCCCGGACCGCCTCGAGGGCGGGCTGGTTGTGGTGCACCGCCTCCTCGGCCACGGTGAGCCTCTGCACGACGATCTCCTCGGCGAGCGCAGCGACCACGTCCGCGAAGCGCGGGATGCCCTGCACCAGTGCCAGGTCGACCACCGGCACCTCGGGCGGGACCGGCAAGCCGCAATCGGCCACGACGAGCTGGTCGGTGTGCCCCAGCGTGG
>JARRMM010000061.1:0-13337 GCA_037386005.1 Deinococcales bacterium
ACGCGGCTCTGCAGTTCGGGGACGGCGACGGTCGCTGGTCGCCGATGCACTACTACTTCTCCTTGTCGCACGGCGCGCCGGCCGAGCCGTGGCGTGCCGGCGTCGTCTACGTTCTGCCGCCCGAGGGTTTCGAGCGACAGCTGCCCGACCGGATCGGGGACCGGCCCGTGCTCGAGCCGCACTTCGCGCGCCAGACGCCCGTGCGCCCGCTCGCCAAGGTGCGCGTGCGCCCGGACGACTTCCCGTTCCTGGGCCGCGTCGCCCGGCACGATCGCGAGCGCGTCGATGCTCGCTCTGCGGAGGAGCCGTTCGGGTTCCCATGGCTCGAGCCGTGAGCGGGGTGCCGCGAGAGGAGCGCCGGGCGCGCGTTGGTGGTGACGCGGCGCGGGCCGTACGTGCCCACCAGGTGACGGAGGCCTGCGCGCTTCCCGCGAGCGACCCCGTGCTGGACACTTCCGAACGCAAGGTCCTGGCGGCCTGCACCGACAGCGATGGGAGGATCACCGCGCTCTCGCTCCCGCTTGGCGAGCGTAGTCACGCAGGCTGGCGCCGGTCGAGGCTTGCATGCCGAGCGAGGTGTAGAAGGGCACCACGTCCGGGTCGCAGGTCACGTCGATCATGTAGAGGTGGTCGAGGCGCGCGAGGAGGCGCTCGACGAGTTCCCGGCCGATGCCGCGACCTCGATACTCGGGCAGGACCTCCAGGAGCGGGATGGACGCGGCGAGGACGCCGTCGGTGATGGCGGTGGCGAAGCCGACCACGCGGGGTGCGGGCGTGTCGGTGAGGGCGAGCGCGATGGCGTCGCTGCCGGTGAGGATACGCAGGTGCGTCCCGGGTGTGGGTGGGTAGGGCCAGCCCTCGAAGAACCCGCGGAGCTGGTCGGGCGTGATGCCTTCGGCGCTGTCGCGGTAGTGGACCATGGCGGCTCCTCTCGCTCGATTCCGCCATAATGCCCCATGATCGAGGACCGGTGGGGGAACCGGGACGGGGTGGAGCTCCACTACCTCGTCCAGCAGGGGTCTGCGGACGCGGTTCCGCTGGTGTACGTGCCGGGGAGCCTGGGGAGGGCGGAGGAGTTCCGGGCGGAGATGGTGCGGCTGGCTCCGCGGGCCACGTTGGCGGTCGACAAGCGGGGGGTGTTCGAGGGGGAGGCGGCACCGGAAGATGGGTACGCGTTCGAGGATCGTGTGGCCGACCTCGAGGCCGTCGTTGCGGACGCGAGGTTGGGTCCCGCCTGCATGATGGCGTTCTCGTTGGGGGTGCCGGTCGCCCTCGGGTATGCCGTACGTCACCCGGATGAGGTACGCGGGTTGGTCTTACTGGACTACCCGGCGCGGTACCCGGGGCGGGAGGATGCGTGGCTCGAGCGGGCGCTTCCGTTCGCGCAGGAGCGTGGGATTCCCGAGCGCGTCGTCCGGGCGATTCATCGGGATTCCGAGCGCGTGGCGTTGTGGAGTGAGGTAGGGGCCTTGCGGTGTCCCGTGCTGCTCGTGGTGGGTGGGCAGAGCCCGAGCGTATCGGCGCAGGACCTCGAGCGTTACCGCCGCACGCTCCCGGACCTCAGGGTGGAGACCTTCGAGGACGCCGGTCACGAGGTGTTCCGGCCGGACTACGAGCGCTTCATGCGTTTGATCGAAGGCTTCCTGGAGGGCATCGACGCACGGTGAGGGAGATTCCGACGTTCCACTACCTGGTGCGCGCGATCATCGAGCGCGATGGGCAGTACTTGCTCACGAAGGAGAGAGGGAGCGACTTCTCGTTCCTCCCGGGCGGGCATGTCGAGCCAGGGGAGCCTGCGGTGGTGGCGTTGCAGCGAGAGCTTCGCGAGGAGCTCGGGGTGACGGGGCGAGTCGGGGCCTTCGTCGGAGCCATCGAGCATGCGTGGAGCGATGCACGCGGTCAGGCGCGTCAAGAGGTCAACCTGCTGTTCCGCGTGGCCGCCGAATCGCTCGGCGGACCGGAGTTGGCCTCTAGGGAGCCGCACCTGGAGGTCTTCTGGTGCGAGCCTGCTGCGTTCGCCCGTGTAGACCTCAGGCCGGAACCGGCAAGGCGCCTGCTCGCGCGCGCTGCGTGGGAAGCTGGAGCCTGGTGGGCTTCCACGCTCCACGATGTGGGAGGTTGAGGGCCCGTTTCGGTGGCTTCACGGTGACAGGCGGTCACGAAGACAGGCTGGACCTGCTGGTCGTGAGGGGTTCAAGAACGTAGTCCGGCTGCTGCAGGCGGCACCGACCCGCACGCTCCCACGACCGTAGGATGCTCCGGCATCGTCCGTTGTCGGGGTACTTCGTCCAAGGTGTCATGTCCCGGGGTTCCCATGTGCCGGCTAAGCCTGGCACTCGCGCAGTCCTGCGTCATGGAGGCCGTAGGCATCCGTAGACCAGATTCGCGGCGCCGCGCCCTTCTCCTGTCTGGCGGGACCCGTCACGGACGAGAAGAGATGTCGACCACGGTGTAGCCGTCGTCGCGGTAGGTGAGCGTGTAGTGGTGCTGGTCGAGCGTGAACTCCTGGATGTGCCCGGCCTCAGCTTCTTGCCAGCCGTGTACGGGCCGGTGGCCGAAGATCGCGATCATGGACGGCGTCCATGGGTCCTCCGGCAGTGGCACCTCGAGCGCTTCGTTGCTGGCGCAGTATCGCAACGTGCGCACGCCTCTGGCAGGCAGGTCCGGTACTCGGACGCAGTCGACGGGTTCGAGCTGGAGATCCTTGAACAGTCGCTCGACCTTGGACCGGTACTCGTCTGGCGGTGGCGGGCTTGGATCGAACGATGGGAAGTACATGTCTACGCCGAGAACCGACTGATCCCACAGCTTCCATTCAGTTCCCTGCCGGCGGAACACCGTAAGCAGGTCGAGGATGTTGTCCGGGTAGGCCCGGCCAACATGCGTACGCGTCTCCTGCTTGACACGGGCAACCATGAAGGGCCCCTCGGACGCGATCGCCCGGAAATCGAGCAGCGCGTAGTCGAGATCGTAGTTGTCGAACCGGGCCTGGACCGCTTCCGGGTCACCAAGGTCGCCCTGAGCGAGAGCACCGTCGGGATGGAGTGTCTGCTCGTACGCGGACAGGTCTTCGTCTTGCAGGGCCTCGAGGCTCCGTGCGGTCAGGACGTGGGTTGCCAGCTGGTCGAGCTGGGACGTGGGCGCATTGCCGGGCCAGGGTTCGTTCGTCGTGAGGAAGACCTCGCTCCAGATCTTCCACGTGCCTCCCGACCTGTGGTAGACCTCGAGCCTATCCGACGGGTGAGCCGGTGCGTCCTGTCGTGCCCATAGGCGCATGGTGGTGGACACGTGCGCGTAAACGAAGTCGTCGTCCGAAGCGACGAGCTTGAAGTCGAGCAGGTCGTACCGGATGTCGTACTTGGCGGCTAGATCCTGCTGGAATCTGAGCCTGGCACCATACTCAGGAGCCTCCGGGTCCAGCGTCTGCTCGAAGGCTGCCATGTCCTCGCTCTGGGCTGCTGCAAGGTAGCGCTCGGTCAGGGAGCGGAGTTCTGACTCGACCCCAGCGTTCTGCGCCCGCGCGACGGATGTGGCGAGCAGGACGAGGCCGAGAAGTGTGGCGCCGACTTGGTATGCGTAGCGGTGACGTGGATGCTTGCCAGCGTGTTCCCCCATGGCTGCAACCGTAGGGCAGAGGTGCCTTGCTGGGGGTCGGGATTTCGCCGACAGGCGCAGCCCGCCACACTCCAGGAGGGGTAGGTGGTGACCGTGACGGTGCGCGGTACCGGCCTCGAAGGCAGCCTGCTGGGCACGTCCGCCGACCGAGGCATCGTGAGCGGCGCCATCCGACCGCTCATCGTGGTCATGCCCGGCGCCTCCACGCCCTATGGTGCCTGCTTCTAGCTGGACTCTCCGGTGTGCGGCCGCACGTACAACAGCGTGGCGGCGTCGAGCCGGGCCGGACCGGATATCCTCCGGGGCGTCCGCGCCGCCGGCGACCCGGTTTCGCCGATGCGCCGGCACGGCCGGGAGGAGCGGAGACGGTGACCCACGGCATCCACCGACGTAGGACGAGGCGCGCGCCGGGACGGTGAGGCGGCGTACCCTCCTGACCCTCCTCGGGGCCGCCGTGACGACGACCTCCGCGGCGAACACGATGGCCCTGACGCTGGTGCCCCTGCAGGCGGTCGACCTGGGCGCCTCGCCGGCCGTGATCGGCGTGTTGGCGGCGTCGCTGCCGCTGTTGCCGATGCTGTTGGCGCTACGGACCGGAAGCTGGATCGACCGTCTCGGGTCGCGCACCGGCATGCTGACCGCCTCGCTCCTGCTGGCGCTGTCGCCGGTCTCCGTGCTCGTTCACCCCAGCGTGGCCGCGCTCTTCGTCACCGAGGTGATGCTCGGGCTCGGCAACCTCCTCGCCGTGCTCGCCAGCCAGGCGTTCACGGCCAGCGTCGGAGACGCCGATCGTCACGAGGGGAACTTCGGCTTCTACACCAGCTTCGTGGCCGCCGGTCAGGTCGCCGGTCCCCTCCTGGCCGGGATCGTCGCGCAGTGGCACGGCTACCTCCCGGCGTTCGCGGCGACCGCTGCCGTGGCCCTCGTCGGCATGGCGTTGACCGCTCTGCTCCCGGCCGTCGGCGCCGACGGCGACACCACGAGCGCTGCGAGCGGACTCGCCCGCGCACGCAGGCTCCTGATGATCCCCGGCGTCCAGCTCGCGGCGGTCTACACCTTCTCGATCGCCTTCGCCCAGGGCGTGTTCTCCTCGTTCTTCCCCGTGATCCTCCAGGCGGCGGGCATGACGACCGCCCTGATCGGCGCCGTCCTGTCGCTGCGAGCGCTGGTCTCGACCGTTCTGCGTCCCTTCCTGCCGGCCCTGGTGGCCCAGCTCGGCAGCCGCCGTAGCGCTCTCGTCGTCATGGTGGCCCTGATGGCAGCGGGCCTGGTCGCGACGGCGTCCGGCCTGTCTCCGGCGGTCGCCGTCGTCGTGAGCGTGGTCGTCGGGATCGCCTGGGGCCTGGCACCGCCGCTGACGATCGTGATGGTGGTGTCCGGGGTCGCCGCAACGGATCTGGGCTTCGCGCTCGGCGTGCGCTTCACCGTGAACCGTCTGGCGCAGCTCCTCGGCCCGTTGGCGATCGGGCTGGTCGCCGAGGGGCTGTCGCTCCGGGCGGGCTTCCTAGCCTCCGGCGGCCTGGTCGCCGCGTCGCTCGGCTACCTCGCCATACCCCCCTGGCGCGAGCGCCGTCGAGCGGGCTGAGCGCGAAGGCGCCAGGCGCGGTCGCGGAGGCCACTCAGCGCGTATCCTTCGGTGCGAGGAAGGCGTCGACCACGTGCGGGTCGATGTGCCGCCCGGAGGATGGGGGAAGCGCGATGGAACGATCGAGCGTCCGCGTGATTCTGATCGGTGGTCCGTCGGGAGCGGGGAAGACGACGTTGGGAGCGGCCCTTGCTACGCGACTCGGCATCACGTCGCTGACGGTCGACGATCTCGTCGTGGCCGCCCGGGCGGTGACGACGCCAACGTCTCATCCCGGCCTATGGGCCATGAACCGCGTGCCCTGGCCCGAGTACTTCACCGATAGCTCGGTGGAGGACCTCAAGGCAGACGCGACGCGTCGGCACGAGGCGACCTGGCCGATGGTGAAGGGAGTGATCGAGAAGTACGCCTCCGCCCCTGGTGCGGCCGTCGTGATCGACGGCTGGCACATCCGGCCGAGCTACGTCGCGGAGCTGGATCCGGACCCGGACAACGTCTGGGCGGCCTGGATCGTTCCTGCGCGGGAGGTGCTCGAGGCCCGCGAGAGGGCCCTGATGCCAGAGTTCTACAGCCATTCCTCGGACCCCGAGCGGATGCTCGGCGACTTCCTGGGCCGCAGCTACTGGTTCACGGACCTCGTGGAGAAGGAGGCGACCGAGCTCGGCATGAACGTCCTCCGTCAGCCCGGGGACGCGACGGTGGACGATCTCTGCGACCGGGTGCTGGAAGACCTGGGTCCACGTGCGCCCCGCTCGATGATCTCCTCTCCCTAGACGCCGGTCGACGGTGGCCCGCGAAGCGCACTCCTGGTTCGTCTAGGCCCCTGGCGGCCTCCGGAACGAGCCGGTGACGCTCTCGAGCGCCTTCGCGATGCCGAGGAGGCCCGACTCGCTCCAGCGGCGTCCCACGAGCTGGTACCCCAGGGGCAGGCCCCCATCGTCGAGAGCGTACGGCATGGTGACGACGGGGTGACCGGTGTAGGTGAACAGGAAACAGTGCGCGTTCACGTCCCAGTAGTCCACCTCACGGCCATCGACGGGCACGGGCGCACCCACCGCGCTGTGACGTGTGGCCGTCGTGGCGGCAACGGGGCAGATCAGGACGTCCCAGGCGTCGAAGAACGCCTCCCACGCCGAGATGAAGCGGTCTCTGCGATCCCACGCCTCGAGCTGCGTTCGGAGGGCGACGGGATCGCCCTCGTCGGTGCCCTGCGAGGCGGCCAGGATGTTGTGCAACGGGTTGGAGGCCGAGCTCCACGCGAGGTCGGTGGCCGGGAGCTCCGGCATCTCGACGACCTGGGCGTGCGGTTCGAGCGTCCGCGCCAACGACCGCAAGGCTTCGCTCACCGCCTCGGAGACCACGTAGTTGGGGAACCCCGCGCTCACCGCGATGCGTACCCCGGCCAGGTCCACCTCCGAAGCGGGTTCGACGGGGACCGGCGGCACCTCGTGGTCCCGGCCGTCGGGACCTGCCAGCAGTCCGAACAGCAGCTCGATGTCGCCGAGGTCGCGGGCCAACGGGCCGATGGACGCCATGTTGCGCATGGTCCGTGCGGACCCCGGCAGGCCGGGGATGTGCCCGACGAGGGACACACGCCGTTCGGTGGGCTTGAGGCCGAACAGGCCGCAGAAGTGGGCGGGTATCCGGATCGAACCCCCAAGGTCGCTCCCCACCTCGATCGGCGTCAGCCCCGCAGCGAGGGCTGCTGCGGCCCCGCCGCTCGATCCTCCCGGTGTCCGTTCCAGATCCCAGGGGTTGTTGGAGCGTCCGAAGATGGCGTTGTCCGTGTGGAACCCCGTCAACATCGTGGGTACGTTGGTCTTCCCCATCAACACGCCGCCCGCCGCCTTGAGCCGTGCGGCCACGGTCCCATCCTGGTCGGGCACGTAGTGGGCCAGCGGCGGGAAGCCTGCGGTCGTGCGCATGCCGGCCGTCTGGTGCCCGTCTTTCAGGGTGTATGGCACGCCGTGGAGCGGACCCCACACCTGCCCGCGAGCCAGAGCTTCGTCGGCCTCGCGGGCCCTGCGCAAGGCGCGCTCGGCATCGAGCGTGACGACGGCGTTGAGCGCGGGGTTCCGCTCCTCGATCCGCGCCAGGTGCGCTTCCACGACCTCACGCGACGAGATCTCGCCTGTTCGGATGGCTGTGGCTAGTTCAACGGCGCTTGCGAACACGACGTCCATCGATTCCCCCTTGTCCCGGGCGTATGTGCCAAGGATGCCATAGCCGGTCGCGCGAGAGCGGTCCTGGAGCCGCCCTGCGGTCCGCGGTCGTGCCGGCGGTTGGGGGTGGATCGCGCAGGGTACCTGCTTGAGCTGAGACCCTCTTGGCCTGGCGGTCCTGCCGAGGTCTGCCGTGTGAAAGGGAAGTCTCTACAGGACCCTGCACGGTTCACTCACAGATGGCTCAACCTACGTCTCCGACAGTGTGCTCGAGGTCAGGCCGATTGGGCGGGCCTCGAAGAAGCGTTGATGACGACCGGTTGCTTGCCCTTCCAGTCGGCCCACGTGCTCGGGCTCGTCACCAGCTCGCACATGAAGTGCGCGACGTTGGCCATGTTCGTCTTGCCGGGCTTGAAGAGGCTGTCCACGAGGCCCTCGTGCAACGTGTACTCCGAGACCTCGCCCTCGAGGAGCGAGTCCGGTCGGACCACCGCCCAGTGCATGGACGGGTTGTTCGCCCCGACCTTGTGGACCAGGAGGTCCGCGGCTCGCTGGTTGTCCCTGGCCGGAGGAAGCACGCCGCGGAGCAACCAGAGGAACGCCCTCTCAGTAGAGCCCCGGCGTGCGTCGAGGCCCTTCGGGCGATTCACCGAGACGCTGCTCATGAGGATGAACTTGATGGGCTTGGCGGGCTGCAGCGCTTCGGCCTCACGCCACAGACGCGTCGTCGCTCTCGTGACAAGGTCGCGCGGTGCTCCGTAGATGCCCTTGAGGCTGAGGACGTGACCGAGACAGGAGACGACCGCATCGCAGCCCATGAGCTGCTGCCGCAGTTCTTCATCGGGAAGCGACAGCAGGCTGGCCTCGATCACCGTCAGGTTGGGGTTTCCCGCAACGTCGGGCGGGAGCTTCCCTACCGATCGCACGACGGCGCGAACAGCGATGCCGCGGTCCAGGAGTTGCTGCAACACGCGACTGCCTGTGCGTCCGGTGCCGCCAACGAGAAGAACGGTCTGCTGCGCGGGCATGGGTCGACCTTCCTCGAGCGCCTCGGGGAGCAAGCCCGGGCGTACGCATCAGCTAGCGACAACAGTGAGCTTCATGGGCTGATTCCTCAGCCTACTCGGCCTGGCGTTCCCGAGAGAACGATCCGGTACATCCTCTGGAGGCCGCGCGCAACGGGCCCCGTATGTGCCTCTGTGCAAGCTGCACAAATGCGGATACCTGGGCCAGTGGGGTGTGTTCAGGACAGCGTTTCGCGAGCGTTTGCGCACACGGCCATGGCCGGACTCCACCCAAACCCGTGTCGGATCTGTGATTTGGAAGGCATACGTACGTCAGAACTGTGATGCCCGATTTTCGGGTGAGTGGTGCAACTGGCGCGGCTCGATCGCGGCGTGAAGTGCGCTTGCTGTGTGGGCGAGATCTGGCTCGGTGGCAGTTGATTGCCTGTTGGGGTCGAGTTCGCCTGGCCCGTTGACGGGCACGAGGTGGATGTGCGCCTGGGTTACGCCGTAGCCTTCCACGGCCATGGCGGCGCGGTCTGCGCCCATCGCTTTGCTCAGGGCCTTGGCGAGGGAGCGAGCGAGGGACATGAGGTCGAAGTACTCGGTCTCGGTCAGGTTCCAGAGGGTCCCTTCGTGTCGGCGCGGGACGATGAGCAGGTGGCCGGGTGCGATGGGGTTGCGGTCGAGGAAGACGAGCGCGTCGTTGCTGCTCCACACCACGTGGGCCGACGAGCGATCGGCGGCGATCTCGCAGAAGACGCAGGGAGCAGGTTGCGAGTCGTTCACATCGACCTCCTGGGCGTGCCTTGTGGGGAAGCTACGACCTGGGCCGGCGGGGCGTCGGGTGACGTGGCTTCCCAAGCCGTTGGAAGGGTTCATCGACGTCATGGAGACCGCGCCGAGCGCAAGGGGTGGCCGCCCGACGGGTTGTTCGGGCGGCCACGGTTGCGCGAAGGCGCGGATTCGCTTCCTCTCGCCTCGTTTTGGCGACGTTCAGTACGTGCCGTTGGCAGCGAGGCGCTGGGTCAGCTCGATGCTCGTACCGTTGGGGTAGCTGGTGGGGTAGCCGTCGGTCTTCACGGCCGTGAGGAGCTGGTCGATGGTGAGGTTGGCGTGCGCCGCCTCGACCCAGGCATCGGCAGTGACGCCGGTGGGGAAGTCCCAGGTGGTGTTCCAGCCGCTGGTCGCGGCGAAGTCGGGGAAGGTGTAGCTGCTGGCCGAGCCGAGCCAGGTGGAGCTGACGTCCACGTGCCAGATGGGGCTGGGCGCACTGGGGGTGACACTGGCGATGAACGCGGTGGTGCCGCCGCTGGTGGAGAAGGAGGGGGAACCCCACGTGGCAACGGCCGTTCCGCCCGACACTCCGATGCCGGCGGTGCTCGGGAGGACGCCTGGCACGGAGACGTTGGTCGTCGCGCCAGGTTGTTGGGACACGAAGAGGGTGCGCTGATCGTCGCCGCCACTACCGGTGCCGAAGCCGCTCGTGTGCGCGTCGGCGGTGAACGCGTACGTGTCCGAGGAGTTGGCGAGCGTGGGCGGGATGGGGATGTAGTTCACCGATGGCATCGCGAGCATCATGGAGAGGACGTTGGCCGTGGCGGCGCCGGTCACGTAGGCGGAGGCGACGCCGGAGGTCTCGTTGGATGGGACTCCGGTAACGCTCAAGACCTTGGTGCTGAGCCCTTGAGTCGTCGCATACGTCGTGCTTGCAAGATCCACGGTGATCCCTGAGTTGGTGCCGCTGTTGACGGTGACGTTGCGGCGTACGTATACGCTGGCCAGGAGGTTGCCGCTGGTCACCCCGAAGGCGATGATGGTCTGCGTGCCCGTGGGGATGCCCTGGAGGCTGAAGGTGGCTTGCGTACCTGAGGTGGACACGCCTTTGATCTGCCCGCCGATGGAAACCGAGGCGAAGCCGCCTGAGGGAATGCCTGTGATCACTCCGGAAACGCTTCCAGTGGCCGGAGCTGGGTTGGCCTGGCAGGAGGCGGTGACCGACGTTGAATCTGAGGTCGTCGCCTGTGCGACCTGGACTTCGGCTTGCCCCGAGCCGAGCGTGCACACCCAGGCGAGCCCGTACTTGCCGGCGCTGTTGGTGACGGTGAAGCTGCTACCGGAGAGCCGGGTCCAGGCACCGGCTCCATCTTGTGCCGCGAGCCACGGTACCGTTCCGCCGGTGGTCACCTGGACGGTGGTGCCGTTGGACGTACCGCCGGAAGGCGGCGAGCCAGAAGGCGTCGAGGAACTGCACGCGGCGAGAGCGAGTGCGAGCACGGCGAAGGCGAGCCCGGCGGAGAAGCGTGACGTGGACATGGTGTTTCCTCCAAACGATGGACGAACGACAGGACGCGATCCTGACCGCCAGGCCTCTAGCGATCACGGCGCAGCCAGCGCTTCGGACCTCCGTCCCGGTGCCGGCAGCGGGGTGCGCAGCAGGGCCCACGTTCCGGAAGCCATGCGATCTCCGTTCCGGCGCGACGGCACCCTCCGTGGGCGCGACACTTCCTCCTCCGCGCCGATGCGGGACCAGCCTAGGTGACAGCCGTCTAGCCAGCGTCTACCGGCAGAACTTGCGTGCACGGTGCGGTTCCTTGCTCGCATTCCGGCGAGGCCGAGGGCCAGGCGGCCGCGTGCGAGGACGAGGCAGCCGAGAACGCTCGCGGCGAGCCGCGCCTTGTGCTTTGGGCTGCGAAGCCCGACACGGGTCGAGGCCTTCCATACTCCGTTCGTGCGATACGTCGAGCCGGCTAGGGTGATCGAACGGCGTCTCGGGGGACGGCCGCCACCCGAAGGGCGTGGCGCCATCCTTCTGCACCACGGCTACTCACGGGCCCTCGCTGCGGTGGATCTCTTGCGGGCCCGGCCGCTCAACGAGCGGATCCTGTCGTTGCCTGAGTTGCCCCAGGCGCCCCATCGCTTCGAAGCGGCTATCGGTGGATCCTTGATCGCGGTCGTGATCATGGCCGACCGGACGGCCGAAGTCATCGAGGAGCTGGCCGTCCTAGCGGTGCCGTGGGGCATCGCTCAGGGCTCCGCGGGGAGTCTCGAGCCCGGACTGACGCAGTGCACCCAAATTGCCGCTTCGGCCGCGCTCGTCAACGACGGAGTCAGTCGGGTCTACGCTCGGGGAGATCTGGTGGAGGCAGATCCAGATCTGCTGGCCTGCTTCGGTCAAGTGGCGGCAGATCGAGGTGTCGAGCCAAGGGGCGTTCGCGTGGCCACCGTCGAGGCCCTCTATCGGGAACATGAGGACCTGGTGGCGGCATGGCGAGACGCTGGGGCCAACGCCATCAACATGGAGACGTCGCCTCTGTACGCGGCGGCCTCCGCGCTCGACCTCGCGGCCCTGTGGATCGCGCAGGTCAGTGACGAGTTGCGACCGGACGGCCGCTGGACCTCCTGGAACGACCATCGAGAGCGTCGAGAGCGGGCCCGTAGCGTCTCGAACGAGATCCTCGTAGCGATGGTGTACGACTTGATCGCCCGGAATGGACGCAAGTGACGAGGGCATCGGCTAGCGATGTGGCCCATGGAAGGACGAACGCGGTGATGGCTTCCGGCAGCAGCCCAGGAGCCACGGCTAGGGTCTCCTCGGGTTCGGCGTAGCTTGTCTGGCAGGACGCTCAGCCCCAAGCCGGGATCCCTGGGGGCCGATGCAACGTCGGAGTCCTTCGTGGAGCCGACATATGGCTTAGATTCGCGCGCACTGATCGCTATATCGCGTCGACGTTTGGCTACAGGAGCAGCGCCACGCACGACACACGCCCCCACCACCCCCGGGTGCTAGCGTCAGTCATACCCCCGAGGGGTGTCCCGCGCTGACCGCGCCAGGGACCCTCGAATCGCTGGAGGAGAGCCATGGCCCATTACGGAATGACCGCGACCGTCCCCGGCAGCTACGACGAGGTGAAGGAACGCGTCGTCGCCGCGCTCAAGGAGCAGGGGTTCGGCGTGCTGACGACGATCGACGTGCAGGCCACGCTGAAGCAGAAGCTCGACGCCGACATGGAGCGCTACGAGATCCTCGGCGCCTGCAACCCGCCGCTGGCCCACGCCGCCCTGGAGACCGACCGGGAGGTCGGGCTGCTGCTCCCCTGCAACGTGGTGCTGCGCGAGACCGAGGGCGGCATCGTGGTGAGCATGCTCGACCCGGAGGCGATGTTCTCGCTGGTGGAGGGGCTCACGGCCGGCGCCCTGGCGGACCTCCCGACCGAGGCCAAGGGCCGGCTGGAGAAGGCGCTCGAGGCGGTGAAGACGGCGCCGGTCTCCTGACCTGAACCGAGGGGGAAGCACCCCCGAGAAGAACGAGGCCACGTCATGGCGAAGCGTCACCTGCTCCTTGTGATGATGGGTGTCCTGGCCCTCCCGCTCGCGGCGGCCCAGCGCGTACCAGTCCAACAGAACCCCGACGCATGCCAGGGACCCAGGGTCGACGCTCCCGTAGGCGCCCTGTGCGGCGTGCAGAAGACCGTCGCCGGGCGCTCCGTGAACGCCTACCTGGGTATCCCCTACGCCGAGTCGACGGCGGGGTCGCATCGCTTCCGCCCTCCGGTGCCGGAGCCGCACTGGTCGGGTGTGCGGGACGCCAGCGCCTTCGGCCCGGTGTGCCCCCAGACCGGCACCGCGGTCAAGGGTCTGCCGAGCAGCGAGGACTGCCTGTCGATCAACGTCTGGACGCCGGCGGCTGCGAAGCCGAAGCCGGCGTCCTTCGTGGACGAGCTCGCGCGGCTGAAAGCGCAGACGGGCGCAGGCGGGTCCGCTCCCTCGACGGGCCGGCCGGTGCTGGTGTTCCTCTACGGCGGCGGCTTCGTGCACGGCGCTTCGTCCCAGCAGCTCTACCCCGGAGGCCCGTCGCTGTACGACGGCGCCCGCATGGCGGCCACCCAGGGCATCGTCGTCGTCACGCTGAACTACCGGGTGGGCGTGCTCGGCTTCCTGGCCGGCGCCCCGGGTGTGACCCCCAACCTC
>JARRMM010000062.1:0-26359 GCA_037386005.1 Deinococcales bacterium
TCGGCCGCTACGACTTCGAGACGCTCCTCGGCCGCGCGGGTCTCGGCACGGCCGAGCTGACGACGCTGCTGTGGCACGGCACCTGGGCGGGCGTCGTCGCCAACGACGCGCTGACGACGCTGCGGCAGGGCCTGGCTAGCGGCTTCCGCCCCGCCGGAGGGGGGCGGGAGGCCGCCGCCCTCGCTGCCGCCAGGCGCCCGCGCGGGCGCGCGGCCTTCGCGCGCTGGCGCAGCAGCCGCCCGTTCACCGGGAGCTGGCGCTTGCTGGAGGGGCCCGGACCCGAGGAGGACGAGCTTGCGGGACTGGAGCGTGACAAGGACCGGGCCCGACTCGTGCTGGAGCGCTACGGCGTGGTGTTCCGGGAGCTGCTCGAGCGCGAGCTACCCGCCTTGCGCTGGGGACGGCTGTTCCGGGCGTTCCGTCTGATGGAGCTCGCCGGCGAGGTCGTGGGGGGCCACTTCTTCGAGGGCGTCACCGGACTGCAGTTCGCCGACCCACAAGCACTGCGCCGGCTGAGGGCGCCGCCCGAAGGGCACCCCTTCTGGCTCAACGCTGCCGACCCGGCCGCGGTCACCGGCCTGGGGCTCGACGCGTGGTGCGGCCGGCTGCCCCACCGGGTGCCCTCGACCCATATGGCCTTCCGCGGCGCGGAGCTGCTGGTGGTGTCGCGCCGCACGGTCGGCGAGCTCCGCCTCGAGGTGGTTCCGGACGACCCCGACCTGCCCGTCCTGCTGGGATTCATCCCCCACCTGCTGGGACGTGCGTCGCAGCCGAGGCGGCACCTGACGCTGCGAACGGTCAACGGCCGGGCCGCGGCCGAGAGCCCGTACCGGCACGCGCTGGACGCGCTCGCCGAGGTCACCGCCGAAGGCGACGCGCTCAAGCTGTTCAAGCGCTACTGACCCCGGCATCCCGTACAATGTCTCCACTGTGAAAGACCGGTGGGGGCTGAGCGTGTTGGGGCCGGCCACGCTCTCGCGAGAGGGCCAGGCGCCGGAGACGCTCGAGAGGAAGGCGGCAGCCCTGCTCGCCTACGCGGCGATCGCGGGACCGGTCCCACTGCTGTGGCCCAACGTCGTGGACACGCGGGCGCGCAACAACCTGCGGCAGCTCCTCCACCGGTTGCGCAGCTTCGACGAGCTGGTCGATGCCGACGGCGACGTGAGCCTGGGCGCGGCCTCCGTCGACGTGGCGGAGCTCCAGGACCTCCACGCGGCCGGTCGCACCGAGGCGATCGTCGAGCGCTGGGGCGCCCAGACGCCCGAGCTGCTCGAAGGACACAGCTACGACGACTGCCCCGACCTGGCGGAGTGGGTGATCGCCGAACGCGAGCGCGTCTTGGAGATCGTGCGGCGGGCGATCGAGAGCGAGGCCGACCGCAGCGAGGCCTCCGGCGACGTGGGTCAAGCGCTGCGGCTGGCGCAACGGCTCTCCGCGCTCGACCCGCTGTCCGAAGCCGACTACCGGCGCCTGATGCGGCTGCACTACCTCGCCGGCGATCGCGGCCAGGCCATGGCGGCCTTCCGTCGGTGTCAGACGATGCTGAAGGAGACCTTCGGCCTGGAGCCGCTACCCGACACGCTGGAGCTCGCCCGGGCGATCGACAGCGGCACCGAACCGCGACCGCGACCGACCGCCGTGCGGGAGATCCCGGTCACCCTGCTGCGGCCCCCGCTTCTGGCCGGCCGGGACGACGCCTGGCGCGCTCTCGAGACCGCCTGGGCGCGCGTGCACACCATCCAGGTCACGGGCGAGGCGGGGATCGGCAAGTCCCACCTGGTCCACGACTTCGCCCGCACGCGAGGACCGATGCTCGTCACGCGCGGCATGCCCGGCGACCGCGACGTGCCCTACGCCAGCAAGGCGCGCGCGCTGGGAGCGATGCTGCGCGAGCACCCCGAGTACGCCGCCGAGCCGTGGGTCCGTGACGAGCTCTCCCGCATCCTCCCCGACCTCTTCGAGCGACCGGAGGGCCAGACGCCGATCGCCGACGAGCCCCAGAAGCTCCGCCTGTTCGAGGCCGCCGCCACCGTCTACACCAGGGCCCTGCAGGACAAGGCGGTCCTGGTCAACGAGGACCTCCACCTCTGGGACGACGCCAGCTTCGAGATGGGCGCCTACTTCATCACGCGCTTCGCCGATGCTTCCACGCGCGCCATCACCACCTTGCGGCTCGACGAGTTGACCCCAGAGCGCGAGCGCACGCTGCGACAGGCGATCGACGGAGGGCTGGTCGAGCTGGTGACGCTGAGCCCCCTCGAGCCTGCCGCCGTTCGCGAGCTGATCTCCATGGCCGAGCTGGGCCCCGCGGCCCCCACGGACGAGGAGGTGCTGCGCCTGTCCGGCGGCAACCCGTTCTACGTGCTGGAGGTGCTCCGGAGCCTGTGGCAGGACGGGGCCCGGAGCGAGACCGGCGGGGCCGGGGCACGCCCTGCCAGTGCCGCCGCCGTGCTCGCCAGCCGCATCGCGCGGCTCTCCGCCAGCGCCGCGGACGTGTTGCGCCTGCGAGCGATGGCCGGCGTGGCCTGCACCGACGAGGTCGCCGCGGCGGTTCTGGAGATCCCCGTCGCCACCGTCCGCGACGCCGTCGAGGAGCTCGAGCGGCATCGCCTGCTCGACCACGGTGAGCTCGTCCACGAGCTCGTGGGCGACGCCATCCGGGACCGCACCCCGGTCGAGGCCGCCCGCCTCTGGCACCGGCGGCTGGCCGCTCAGCTCAAGGCCTTCGGCGCAGCGCCTGCGGCCGTGGCCACCCACTTCCTGGCAGCGGTGGAGCCCGCGGCCGCGCACCGCCACCTGCTGCTGGCCGGCGACGACGCCCACGCCGTCCTGGCCCTGGAGGAGGCGGCCATCTGGTATCGGCGCGCGCTGTGGGCCGCCGGCGACGAGCACGGCCGCGCCGAGGCGCTGGTCCGCCTGGACGAGGTGGCCTCCCGGCAGGGGCGGCGCGACCACGGTGACACGGTCGTGTCGGAGCTGGAGCGTATCGCCCGCGCCCTCCAGGACCCCCGCCTGCTCCTGGAGAGCGCCCTGCGCCGGGCGCACTGGCTGACCATCCAGGGCGACCATGACAGCGCCACGCGGCTCGCCCGAACCGCCCTCGAGGACGCCATGCGACTGGGCGACACCGACGGGGCCGACCGAGCACGCCTCGTGCTGGGCGATCTGGCGTACTTCTCGGGCCGCTACGCCGATGCCAGGGCGGTCTTCCTCGAGGTGACCGCCGCCGGCCAGGAAGCCCGGCGCCTGCGAGCGTTCCAACGCCTTGGAGCGCTCGAGGCCATGCAGGGTGACGTGGACGCCGCCTTCGATCACCATCGCGAGGCCCTGGCGCTGGCTCGACGACGGCGCGACGTTCCGCTCATCGCGACGCTGCTGAACAGCCTCGGGGCCGACCGCGAGCGCAAGGGCGCCTACCAGGAGGCCCTCACCCACTTCCACGATGCCTCCGACGTCGCCCTGCGTTCGGGCGACCGCCACACCGGCGCCATCGCTCTGTCGAACGCGGCGCTCACCCACGTGAGCCGCGGCGCCCTGGCCGCCGCGTTCGGTGCCGCCGAGCGAGCCGTCGAGGTCGCCACGCCGCTGGGCGCAGACCGCTCGTTGGCGATGGCGACCTTCGCACGCGGCTACGCGCTGCGGCGCCTCGGCCGCCTCGACGAGGCGGGCGCGGCGCTGCGTGGAGCGGTGCGGCTGCGGGAGGCCGCCTCCGACGTGCGCGGTGCGCTGGTGGCGCGCTTCAACCTCGCCGGCATCGGGCTCGAGGCCGCACCACCAGCACGGCAGGGGGCGGCCATCGCCGAGCTCGAAGGCGTCCTCGACGAGCTCGCTACGCTCGACATCCCTCAGTTCTACGCCTGGTGCCTGCTCGAGCTCGCCTTCCTCACACCCGACCCGGTGGCCGCCCTGCACCGTGTCGACGAGGCCCTCGCCCTGGACGACGGAGAGCACCTGCGGCTGGCCGCCTCCACAGCGCGCCTGCGCGCCCTGCGACTGGCCGGGGACCGCGGCGGCACCGCATCCGCCAGACGCGACCTGCTGCAGCGTCTGGACGAGCCGCCGATGCAAGAGACGAGCCTCGCGTACCTGCTGCTCGCCGTCACCTCCGAGGATCCCGAGGAACGTCACACCCTTCTGGGCCGGGCCGACGTCCGCATCGCCCAGGAGCTGGGGCCGCTCGCCCTGCGCGACGCGGACGGCCGGCGGGCCTACCTGCAACGCCGCCTCCCGGACGACGATCCCGGCGTCGAGCTCGCCCCCGGCACGCGAGCGGCGACCGGCCGGGGCGCCGTGTAATCCCGAGCTTGACACTCCGGATTCGCCGCCGATAGACTCTGGCCATACCCGAGTGGCACGCTCGGGTATCTTGCGCCGCGCCTCCGTCGCGGCGGCACGGCCCGATACCCGTGGCGCGGCCCCGTGTGGCCCGACGCCGAGAAAGGACCCCGACGGATGCCCTCACTCGTCTTGAGCGGTCGCGCGCCCCATCGGCGGGCCGCCGCCCTGCTGCTGGTGCTGGCTGCCGCGTTCCTCGCCCTGGCCCCCGTGGGCCACGCGCAACAGGTCGACGTCGCCGCCGAGCTCCACACCGCTCACGACATGGTGGCGCACAGCCTGCGCCTGTACCGCGAGGGCCATGCCGACGAGGCCTACCGGCTCTCCCGCTCGGCCTACCTCGAGCACTTCGAGTACGCCGAGCCCAAGCTGCGTGTGCTCGACCCGGACCTCATCCTCGACACCGAGTTCCTCTTCGCCAACCTCCGCAACGCCATGCGGGCGGGGGCGTCCATGCACGACCTCGAGGGAACGGCGACGAAGATCTACGCCAACCTGCAGCGGGCCGAGACCGTCGTCAGCGGAACCGGCGCCCTCGCCCCCACCCTGGCCGCCGGCGGCAGCTTCTTCATCCTCTTCCGCGAAGGGCTCGAGGTGGTGCTGCTGCTCGGCGCCATCCTGGCCTACCTGCGGAGCACCCGCAACGACCGCCTCGCCCCGGGCGTGTGGTACGGGCTGGGGGCGGCGCTGCTCGCCACCGGGTTGACCTACCTGGCGGCCTCGACGGTGCTGCGGGTGGCGCCGGCCTCGCGCGAGCTGCTCTCCGGCCTCACCAGCGTGGTCGCCGTGGGGATCCTGTTCTACCTGAGCTTCTGGATGCTGCAGCAGAGCGACCGTCGACGGCACATGGAGTTCATGCGGGCGAGGCTGGGACAGGCGGTGCAACGGGGCAGCCTGCTGGCGGTGGCCGGCGCGGCCTTCGCCAGCGTGTACCGCGAGGGCTTCGAGACGGTGCTCCTGTACCAGGCCCTGGTCGGCGTCAGCGGGAGCGTGATGGCCTACCTGTGGCTGGGCCTGGGGCTCGGAGCGCTCGCCCTCCTGGTGGTGTCGTTCGTCATCCTCCGGCTGCAACGGCGACTCCCCCTGCAGGCGTTCTTCCGCGTGGCCGTCACCGTCACCGCGCTGCTGGCGGTGGCCTTCGCCGGCAACGCGGTGCGCGCGTTGCAGGGCGCCGGCTGGCTCCCGATCACCAACCTCCTGGGCACGCTGCCGCGGCTGAACCCCAGCCTCGCCTCGCTGACCGGCTTCCATCCCACGCTGGAGACGGTCCTGGCACAGGCCTTCCTGATCGCCGTCTACGCGGTCGGGATGGTAGCATTCCTCCTGCGCCGGGAACGGATCAAGCGCCGCAGCGCCTCCACGGCGGCCGGCGACGCCGCCTCCGGCTGAGACGCCGGCCCCGGCGCACGGGCAAGACGCCTTGAACGGCGGGCCCGGCGGTCCGCCACCGCGCCTCGCGGCGCACACCGCCATGACCACCCCGAACCCCTCTCCGCCTGAGAGCGCCGTACGGATCGGCATCGACGTCGGCGGCACCTTCACCAAGGGCGTCGCCCTCGACGCCGTGACCAGGACGATCTTCGCCCGGTCGCGGGTGGCGACCACCCACCACGCACCCGAGGGCGTCGTGGCGGGCGTGCTCCAGGTGCTCCAGGAGTTGCTCGCCGTGCTCCCCGCCGACCGGCCGGTGGCGTTGGTGGCCCACGCCACCACGCAGGCCACCAACGCCCTGCTCGAAGGCGACATGGCACGGGTCGGGCTGCTGGCCCTCGGACCTGCGGCGGAGGAGCGGCTCGTCCGCAAGCGCACCCGCCTCTCCGATCTGCGGCTGGCGGGCGGTCGCCCCCTGGACCTGCGTTGGGCCTTCCTGCCCTCCGACGCCCCGGACGTGGAAGCCCGCATCGGCGAGCTGGCGGCGTCGTGGCGCGCCGACGGCGTGGAGGTCGCGGCGGTGAGTCAGGCCTTCGCCGTCGAGGATCCGACCCTCGAGCGGCGCGCGGCGGAGCTGCTGCGCGGTGCAGGCCTGCCCGCTACCGCCGGAGCCGATCTCACCGGCGTCTACGGGCTGGAGATGCGCTCGAGCACGGCCGCGATCAACGCCTCCATCCTGCCCACCATGCTGCGCACCGCCGAGCACGTCGAGCGCGCGCTCGAGCGCACCCTCCCCGGCGTACCGCTGCTCGTGGTCCGCGGCGACGGCGGCGCGGTCGACCTGCAGGGGCTGCGCGAGGCGCCCATCCACACGGTGGTCAGCGGCCCGGCCGCGTCGCTGGCGGGCGCCATCCTCTTCCACGGCGTCACCGACGGCATCCTGTTCGAGGTGGGAGGCACGAGCACCAACATCGGTGCGGTCCGGGCGGGCCGGCCCGTGATGAAGCACATGACCGTGATGGACTTCCCGACCGCCCTGCGCGCGGCCGACATCCGGATCGCCGGCGTGGCGGGCGGCAGCCTGGTGCGGCTCTCGGCCCGGCGCATCGAGGAGGTCGGGCCCCGGAGCGCGCACATCGCCGGGCTACCCTACGCCTCGCTCGCCGATCCCGCCGCCCTTGCGGACGCCCGCCTGCAGCGCATCGCACCGCGCCCCGGCGATCCGGGCGACTACGCCGTCATCGACGCCGCCGGAGGCCGTTTCGCGATCACCCCCACCTGTGCCGCCAACGCCCTGGGGCGCCTGCCCGACGACGACCCCGGCCACCGACCTCCGGACGCCGCCCGTGCCGCCATGGCGGCCGTGGCCCTGGCCCTGGGAGCCCGGACCGACGACGTGGCGACCGCCGTCCTGGAGGCCGCGGCCGAGAAGCTGACGCGCACCGTCCGTGCGGTGGCCGACGACTACCGTCTCCGCAGCGCCAAGCTCTATGGCGGCGGTGGCGCCGCCCGGGTGCTGGGGCCGGTCGTCGCCGCCCGTCTGGGCATGGCGTTCGAGTGCGTCCCGGAGCCCGACGTCATCTCCAGCGTCGGCGCCGCGCTCACGCTCATCCGCGTGGAGCGTGAGCGCAACGTCGGCATCGACGACCCCACCGTCAGCGACCTGTTGCTGCGGGAGGTCGAGGGGGAGGCGGTGCGGCTGGGCGCCGACCCGGCCCGCCTCCAGGCCGAGGTCCACTACCTACCCGAAGAGCGGCTGCTGCGCGCCGTCGCCTTCGGTGCGCACCCCGTCGACGGCCACCAGGGGGACCTCGACGACGAGGTGCTGCGTACGCTGGCGCGGCAGCAGCTCGGCGCCCCGTGCGAGGTGCGCTACCGCAGCCCCGCGCTGGTGGTGCTGAGCGGCGAGCGTCAGGAGCGGCGCCTGTTCTCGCGCGTCACGCGCCGTCCGCTGGTGGCGATGGACCGCCGCGGAGCGCGGCTGCTCGAGCTCGACGACGCCACCACCCTGAGCGGCGCGCCCAACGAGGTGCTGGCGGCACTGGAAGCGCGCCTCGACACAGGGAGGGCGCCCAGCGTTCACGCCGTCACGCCGCGGCGACTCATCGACTGCAGTCATCTGAACGATCCCGAAGCCCTGAAAGGCTTCCTTCGTGACGCGTTCCGCCTGGAAGCCCAGGTGGCGCTGGTGCTGAAGGAGAGCTGAGGAGGAGAGCATGCTGTACCGGCGTCAGCGCCACGTCTCCCCGATCCTGGTGGCCGCGATCACCGCGATCGTCGTCTTCCCGCTGGCCTTCTTCCTCGGTCGCGATACCGCCCCAACCCCGAGACTCGCCAGCGAGCTGACGCCCGCGATCTACGCCGTGCAGCACGCGCAAGGGACGCTGGACGTGGTCGACCTCGAGTACGCCCGGGCGGCCGGCAACGTGGCAACGGCGCGGCCGCAGGCGGGCGCCAGCCTGTCCGCCGCCAAGAGTGCGGCCCAGCGCGGGCTCGCAGACCTCGACCAGGCCACCGACCTGGCGCGCCTCTATCCGGACCGGGCCCGCACGGCGCGCGCCGACCTCGAGGCCCTCCTACGGGCGATCGATCGTCGCGCCCCGCTCGGCGAGGTCCAGAGCCTCACGGACACGCTCCGCGCCGACCTCGCCGCCCTCGTTCCGGCCCTGTGAGGCGGCGGCACGGCGCATGCCGCCACACCGAGCGGCGGCGCGGGAGTTGCCCCCGCCGCGTTGCCGGATCGCAGACGGCCGTACTACAATGCCGGGCGCGGCACGGCGCGCGCCCGTAGCTCAGCTGGATAGAGCAGGGGACTCCTAAGCCCAAGGTCGCAGGTTCGAATCCTGCCGGGCGCACCACAGGCCGCACGCCCGTCCGGCACCGGCATGCCTGACGGGCGCCACGCTCAGGGCTGCCGCGCGTGCAGCCGCATGCCCATGCGAAGCCACGCTACCGATCCGTCCCGGTTCCGCAGGAACTCGGCCCGGGCGCCGGCGTACGGGCCGGACGTGATCATCACGCGGTCGGGCTCGTAGAAGTGCATGGAGAAGGGGGGCGGAGGATCGGGCGGCGTCTCGCTGATCCCCGAGGGATCGCCCGGGACGAGCCGCACCCGCAGGCCCGACCCTTCCGGAACGACCTCCAGCCGGTCGTCGGCACCCGTCCGGTCCTCCACGATCGCCGCGACGTAGGTCCCGCGGTAGGCGCCGAGCTCTTCGGCGTGCATGGGGATGAGCTCCGGGTCCGTCTCACGCAGGCCGAGGAACCGCCTCCGGGCCCACCTGTCGAGCGAACGCAGTGCCGATCTGCCGGTATCCGCGTTGGTCAAGGCGGTGAACGCGAAACCCCGACCCGGTGCCATCCAGAACGACGACATCTGGCCGTTGGTGGCGCCACCATGGGCAACGATCCGGCATCCGTCGACGTCGTCGAGATGCCACGACAGCCCCATCTGCGCACCGACGGCCGCCGCGACCTGAGGCACCTGCATGGCCTTCACGGTGCTCTCCTCCAACACCCGGCTGCCGTCCTCGGCCCGGCCGTCGCCCATGTGGAAGCGAGCGTAGCGGAGCTGGTCGCGGATGCTGGAGGCGAGCCCGCCGGCCGCGTTGGCGTTGCGCGGTATCGGCCACGGGCGGGCGACGATGGTTCCGGACGCTCCGACCACGTGCCCGACGGCGAAACGGTGGAGCATGACCTCCTTGGGGAAGAAGAACGATCCCGTCATGCCGAGCGGCTCCAGCACCAGCGTCCGCGCGGCCTGCTCGTAGCTCGCGCCGTGGGCGGCCTCCACGACCCGGCCGGCCAGGACGAAGGCAGCGTTGTTGTACGACCACAGCTCCCCGACGGGCGTGACCTGCCGCAGCGTCGCCATGCTCTCCACGTAGGCGGCGAGGGCGTCGTCGCCGTCGCCGGTGTCGACGAAGTGGTCCCCCGCCCAACCGGCCGTGTGCGTGAGCAGGTGTCGGACGGTGACGCGCTCCGCCGCGTAAGGGTCCGCGAGCTCGAGCTCGGGCACGTACGTCCGAACGCGAGCGTCCAGATCGACCTGCCCCCGTTCGACCAGGCGCATCAGCACGGTCGCGGTGACCGTCTTGGTGGTGGAGCCGATCTGGAAGAGGGTGTCCTCGTCGACGGGCAGGGGATGCTCGACGCTGGTCACGCCAAACGCGAGGACGTGGTCCTCGCCATCGGCGTGGATCCCCACGACCACGCCCGGTATCCCATGCTCGCCCATCAACTCTCGCACGAAGCCCGAGAGCTCCCGGCTCGTGCCTTCGTCCACGTGCGCTCGCTCGGTCCCCACCGGCAACCTCCCCCAGGAACTGGATGCGCCCCAACCGTAGCACGGTGCCGGCGCCCAAAGGCCCCTACCCCGTCCGCTCGCGCAACGTCGATCCCACCGACGCGACCGTGATCGCCCCCAGCGCGAGGATCTGCCGCAGCCCCAGCACGTCCCCCAGGAACACGATGCCGACCAGCGCCGCGATACCGGGCTCGCTGCTGAGCAGCACGCCGAACGCCCGCGGACGCATGCGGCGCATCGCCTCGAACTCGAGCGAGAACGGGACGATGGTCGAGATCAGCGCAACCGCCAGCCCCAGCGCCAGCAGCCCGGGACGCAGCAGCGACGCGCCCGCCCGCAACGTGCCGACCGGCAGCAGCAGCACGGCCGCCACCGCCATCGCCAGGGCCAGTCCCTGCAGGCCGGGTATGCTCCTCCCCAGCCGCCCGCCCACCACGATGTAGAGGCCGAGGCAGGTGGCCGCTGCCGCCGCGAACGCGAGCCCGACCGGGTCGAGCGGCGCGCCGCCGATCGGGGCTAGCAGCAGGATGCCGGCGGCCGCCAGCAGCACCCATAGCAGGTCGAGCACCCGCCGGGTGCCGGCGAGGGCCACGGTCAGGGGACCGGCGAACTCGATCGTGGCGACCACGCCCAGTGGAAGGCGAGCGAGCGCTTCGTAGAAGAACAGGTTCAAACCGGCCAGGACGGCCCCGAACAGCAGCAGGCGGCGCCAGTCGGCGCCGGAGAGGTTCGACGGACGGGGGCGCGCCAGGGCGAGGAGCACGCACGCCCCCAGGGCGAGGCGGACGAAGGCGGTCCCCTGCTCGCCCCAGGCATCGAAGAGCCGCGTGGCGAGCGCCGCCCCCAGGTGGATCGACACGATGGCGGCGATCTCCAGGGCGGGTGCCGGCGTCGAGCGCAGCAGACGCCGGCCGGCTACCACGGCGAAAGCACCGCTCGCGGAACCGGGCTCCGCTGCACGGGCGGGGACGGAGATCGCATCTCGGGACGTCAATCTACCGCACCGGAGCGCGCGCGACCGGCCCCGAAGGGATGCGGAGTCCGCCACAACCCGCCGGGAGGGTCCTGCCTAGACTGTGCCGTGATCGGACACCTGCTGGCCTTCGTCATCTTCGGCGTCGTCTTCGCGCTCTTCCGTCTGGTGGCCGGACATCCCATGGGCATCGTGCCTTCGGTCGTCGTGAGCATCCCTTGCGAGGTCGCCGGCGTCGTCGCCGGGCGCTCGTTCAAGCGCTGGATGCAAGGCGGCTGACGCCTCGGCGACTGTAGGGGAATCTCCGACAACGGCGTCGGAAAGACGGGGATGGGCCCCCGAGGCGACGGCACTAGGCTGGCGTCGTAGGGATGGGGCCGGAGCCGCGTGGTTCCGGGGGTGGACCCCAGGGCCTGGCGGTATGTGCCGTCGGCCTGGGCCCTCGACCTCGAAGGGGCCGACATGCTGGTCAGCGATTGGATGGTCGCAGATCCCGTCACCGTGACGCCCGACACCAAGCTCTTCGAGGCGCAGAAGGTCATGCGCGACGGCGGCTTCCGTCGTCTTCCGGTCGTGTCCCGGGGGCATCTCGTCGGGATCGTGACCGACCGCGACCTGCGCGAGGCGGCGCCGTCGAAGGCCACCAGCCTCTCTGTGTTCGAGCTCAACTACCTGCTGAGCCGCCTGACCGTCAAGGACGTGATGAAGACGGCGGTGCTGACGATCTCCCCCGACGATCCCATCGAGCGCGCCGCCCTCCTGATGAACGAGCACAAGATCTCCGGCCTCCCCGTCGTCGACGGCGACGTCGTGGTAGGCATCCTCACCATCACCGACCTGCTCCAGGCCCTCGTGTCGCTGCTCGACCTCGAAGCGGGGGGCCGCGTGGCCCCCACCGAGCGCGAGGCCCGCACCTCCTGATCCTCGACTCTCCTTCTACCTCCTAGCGCACCCTGTCCGCGGCCCCGAGCCGCGGACAGGCGTTTGGCACGAGCGGAAGCCGACGGAAGCCGGGAGACGTCATCGGGCGCCACCAGACGTGGTGGCGCCCGACGCAAGACCCCTCCTCCCCGACCGGGGTCCGGGAGGCTCGCTCGGAACCTCGCTCAGGGCGCGAACGCCGCTCCGACCTCGTCGAGGATCTCGGCGGCAACCCGCTCCACCGCCCGTTCGACCTCGGGCGTGAGCCCCTCTCCATACCCGAACGCAGCGCCCTGCACGCCGAAGATGAGCAAGCGGCCCGGCATCGCGTCGAGTGCGCGTGCCAGCTCCACGACGCTGGACAGCGGCAGGAGGTGGCTCGAGGCGCTACCCGGGAACGGTGCCGCGTCGGCGAGCGCGCCCTGCCCGTCCGTCGCGCCCGCCTCGATGCGTCGTGTGGCGCCGGGCTCGAGCCCGGCGTCCATGGCGTCGACCACGATCGCGACGTCGGCGTGCCGCCACGCCTCGAGCAGGTCGGCCGGCTCGCCGGCGTTCACCACCACCGTGACGCCGGGCCCAGCGGAGCGCGCCACCCGCAGCATCACCGCGGGTCCGACCCCGTCGTCCCGCCTCAGGTCGTTCCCCAGCCCCGCCACCACCACACGCGTCACGGTCGGCGCTCCACCTGCAGCTGGAGGAAATGCGTGGCGCACGAGATGCACGGATCGTAGTTGCGGATCGCCTGCTCGCACTGCCAGGTGAGCGCCTGGTCGTCGAGCTCGAGGTTGGCCTCCACGAAGCGCGCGAGGTCGGCCTCGACCGCACGCTGGTTCTGCGACGTGGGCGGCGTGATCACCGCTTCCTCGATGGTGCCGTCGTCGGCCAGCGTGTAGCGGTGGTAGAGCAGCCCTCGTGGGGCCTCGCTCCAGCCACACCCCCGGCCGGCCCGTGGCGGCACCTCCTGGGCGCTGGGATCCGGGCGGCGGTAGCTGCCGATGATCGAGAGGGCTTCCTCGACCGCATAGAGCGTCTCCACTGCGCGCACCACGATGCTCTGGAACGGATTGCGACAGGTCTCCCCCAGCCCCGCGGCCCGGGCGGCCTCCTGCGCGCGCGGCGAGAGCCGGTCGTAGTTCAGGCTGTAGCGCGCCAACGGACCCGTCATGTAGGTGCCCCGATCGCGCAAGACGGCGTGGAGAGCGTTCGAGTGCTCGACGTGCAGCTCCTCCACGTGGTCCTCGAACTCCGACGGGCCGATGTCCAGGCCGCGGTCGGACACCATGCGGCCGGCCTCCATAGGGTAATCGCGCTCGTGACGGAGCGCCACGTACTCGTGATCGTGCTCGAAGGCCGGGAAGGTGAAGCTACCCACCCACTGCACGGTCTCCTCGGCCGCCTGCAGGGCACGCTGGAGCGGCTCCACCAGAGCCTCCATCTCGGCGGGGGTCGGCGCGCCGACCCCCGCAGATAGATGTGCAGGGCGTGACTCTGGATCCACTCGCCGCAGTACAGCAGCCGGCGCAGCGCCCGGATCGAGGGGTCGACCTCGACGCCGCAGGCGTCCTCGATCGCCTGCACGGCGCTGGTCTGGTATGCCACCGGACAGATGCCGCAGATGCGCGCGGTGATGTCGGGAGGCTCCGTGTACGACCGTCCCCGGAGCAACGCCTCGAAGAAGCGCGGCGGCTCGTAGATGTCGAGGGCGACCTCCTCCACCTTGCCTCCGTGGACGCTCACGCGCATGGCCCCTTCGCCTTCGACGCGCGCCAGCGCACCCACGCTGATCCTGCGCAGATCGCGGCCCTCAGAGCTCATGGTCACTCCCCCTACCCGAGCCGGCCCCGGCTTCCTCCTGCGAGAAGGGGTCTGCGCGCCCGAAGGCCGGCGCGCCGGCGTTGAAGGTCCGAAGCGCACGCACCGTGGCGCGGGGATCGACGTCCAGCTCGTCACGCCACCAGCGCATCAGCGAGGGCACGTTGGCGGTCTCGGCCGGCCCGAAGCAGCCGTAGCAGCCGCGGCCGACGGCCGGGCACAACGCCCCGCACCCGGCCTGGGTGACCGGGCCCAGACAGGGCACGCCCCTGCCGACCATCACGCACGGCGTGCCGCGACGCTTGCACTCCTGGCACACGCTGACGGTCGGAAGCGCGGGCCGGCGACCGTACAGCAGCGCCCCCACCGCCTCGAGCAGTTGCTCCTTGGCGATGGGGCACCCGCGCAGCTCGAGGTCGACCTTCACGTGATCGGACAGCGGCGTGGCGGTCGGCAGCACGTCGAGGTAGGCAGGGTGAGCGTAGACGGCCTGCGCGTAGTCGTCGACGTCGGCGTAGTTGCGCAACGACTGGATCCCGCCGGCGGTGGCGCAGGCTCCGATCGCGATGAGGAAGGCGGACTCGCGTCTCACCTGCCGGATGCGCTCCAACTCCTCGGGGGTCGTGATCGAGCCTTCGACCAGCGAGATGTCGTAGGGGCCCTCGACGATGGCGCTCGAGGCTTCCAGGAAGTAGGCGACCTCGAGACGGTCGGCGAGCGTCAACAGCTCCTCCTCGCACGCCAGCAGGGTGAGCTGGCAGCCGTCACAGGAGGAGAACTTCCATACGGCCAGCCGCGGGCGCCTCCGCGCACCCGGATCGCCGGGGCCGTTCGCGCGCTCGCTGTGGCCCCCCTCGGCACCGTGTGGGAACGTGCTCACAAGCGCCTCACCTCTCCGCCACCTGAAGCAGCCCCTTCGCGGTCGGGAAGGGGTAGACCGGCCCGTCGCGGCACACGAAGCTCGGCCCGAGCTGGCAGTGGCCGCACAGCCCGATGCCGCACTTCATGTTGCGTTCCAGCGAGGCGTAGATCCGCTCCTCGGGCACACCCTGCTTCACCAGCTCGAGCGCCGCGAAGCGCATCATGAGCTCGGGCCCGCACACCATCGCCACCGCGCTCGCGGCATCGACGGGAGCGCGACCGATGAGGGTGGTCACGAAGCCGACCGATCCCTTCCAGCTCTCGGTCGCCCGATCCACGGTGATCGCGACGTCGAGGTCGAGCCGGGAGCGCCACTCGCGCAGCTCATCGACGAACACCATCTCCTCGGGGCTCCGTGCGCCGTACAGGAGCGCCACCCGCCCGAAGCGGTCGCGTTGGGACAGCACCTGGTACAGGACCGGTCGCAACGGGGGCAGCCCGATGCCGCCCGCGATGATGATCAGGTCGTGACCGACGGCTGCCTCGACGGGCCAACCGGTCCCGTAGGGCCCGCGGACCCCCACCCCGTCGCCGGGACGGAGCTCGCCCAGAGCGCGGGTGACGGCGCCCACATTCCGTACGGTGTGGATGAGGCGGTCGCCGTCAGCGGGGTCGCCGCTGATCGAGATCGGGACCTCACCCGCACCGAAGGCGTAGAGCATGTTGAACTGGCCCGGTCGGAACGGGGGCGCCTCCGCGGCCTCGCTCGCTACGCTCTGGGCCTGCCTCAGCTCGAGCGTGAAGGTGTCGGCGGTCTCGTCCCAGCGGCGCACGACCAGGAACGGGCGGGGCAGCATCGGTCCACCCGTCGCGATGGCGACGTTCCTCTCAGAAGGGCTGTCCATACAGGTCCAGGAGCTGCAGGCGGGTTGCCTGCAGGCGGGCGGTGACGATGCCTGCGAACCGCTTCATGAGCTCGTAGCCCAGCGTCGGGTCGTCGTCGCACTTGTCCCGCAGACAGGTGCCGTCGAAGGCGGTCGCCCGGACGTCGGTCAGCGCGCGGGCGTCGAACTGCCAGGTGTAGGGCGGGAAGAGCCACGACCAGCCCAGCACCTCCCCGTCGCCCAGCGTCTCCAGGCGCCGGGCCGGACCGCCCGGGTGCCGGATCTCGACGCTGATGGTGCCCGCCCGCAGGACGAAGAAGCGGTCGGCCGGCTCGCCGAACTTGAAGATGGTGTCGCCGGCCCTGAAGTGGACGTTCCAGCCGCACCCAGCGATGAAGTCGAGCTGATCGTGGTCGAGACCTGCGAACACCGGGCTGGCGCTGAGCAGCGCCACCATGTCGCGCATCACCGTCTCCGCCCCCTTCCGGCGGGGCCCCGGTGCGGGCGGACCTTGGCGGCCTCGCGCTGCTGCGTGATGGCCACGGCAGCCTCCTCCGTGATATCGATCCCCACCGGGCACCAGGCGATGCAGCGGCCACAGCCGACGCACCCCGCCTCTCCGAACTGATCGAACCAAGTGCTGAGCTTGTGGGTCAGCCACTGGCGGTAGCGCGCGGCGACGCTCTGTCGCACGCTCCCCCCGTGGAGGTAGCTGAACTCGATGCCGAAACAGGAGTCCCAACGGCGGTGCCGCTCGGCCACCCGCCCCTCCAGGTCGGTAGTGTCCTCGACGGTCGTGCAGAAGCACGTCGGGCACACCAGCGTGCAGTTGGCGCAGGCCAGGCACCGTTCGGCCACGTCCTCCCACAGCCGCAGCTCCGCCCCCTGTGCCAGCGCCTGACGGGCGGCATCGAGATCCAGCGTGCGCCCCATGCTGCGCTCCGCTGCCTCGATCGCAGCCGCGCGCTCGGCCTGCTCGGCGGAGGTGGCCTCCCGGCCATCCAGAGACGCCAGCAGCTCCGCGCCCCGGTCGCTGCCGGCGCGCGCCACGAAGCCGTGGTGTGCGTCGTCGAGGAGCTCGGTCAGGACCACGTCGAAGCCCGACTCGACGCCGGGCCCCGTGCCCATGGAAGCGCAGAAGCAGGTCGCACCGGGGTGGGTGCACTCCACCGCCACCAGGAAGGCGCCGTCACGCCGTGCAACGTACCCCGGGTCGACGTGCGGGCCGCCGGTCAACACGTGGGTCTGCACGCCGATGGCCGCCAGGTCGCAGGGGCGCACCCCGAGCAAGGCCAGGGGCCGTTCCGGCGCCGGCGGCGGCTGCAGCGTCAGACCCTCGACGCGGTCACGACGAGCCCGGAACACCAGCGCCTCCGGGGGATGCAAGAAGCGCTTCCAGCTGTGCGCACCGACGCGGAAGCCGAACCGCTCGGCGGCGGCCGGCGTTCCGTCCGGGCCGGGCACGAGGCGGTAGCGACCGGGCGCGGCCTCGTCGGCCCATCCGCGGGGCAACGTCTCCCCGGGGGCGAGGTCGCTTAGGACCAGATCCTCCTCCTCGACGCGGGGACCGACGACACGGTAGCCGCGTTCGATCAGCGCGGCTGCCAGCGCCTCTGGTGCGTCCGCACCGAGCCAGATCGCGTCCGCCGTCACACGCCACCTCCGCCGCGCGGCGCGAAGGCCAGGCGCTCCGCCACGAAGGCGTCCACGAACACGTCCAGCGCACCCCAGTCGGTGAACTCCGCGTCCTCCCCGCGAACGACGCCAGGCCCGAGGCTCCGTTCGAGCAGCCCCAGAAGCAGTCGCTTGAAGAAGTCGTACCTGGCGTACTTCAGCGCGCCCGCCAACCGCAACGTATGGCTCGGACGCCAGTTGGTGGCGTCCAGGAGCTGCTCGACGTAGGCGCTGGCCTCGTCCTGGTAGGACTCCTCCGGCAACGCAGCCGTCAGGCTGACGGACACGAACGCGCTCGGCACGCTCTCCAGCAGCCGCACATTGGCGTGGATGAAGTGGATGACCGATGACTGGTGGCGACCGTGATGAACCGACGCGAGCACCATGACCGCCGCCACGCCTTGCGGCTCGAGGGGCCGATCGAGGCCGGTGGCATCGTGCAGGCTCACGTCCCAACCGTGGGAGCGCAGCCGCTCGGCAGCTCGCCGCGCCACGCGACGCGTATGCCCTTCGGTGGTTCCGTAGACGACAACGATGCTCGGCACCCGGGCCTCCCGCTCGACACGGCCGCTCCACGCCCGTGAGCTCACGCTACGGGGCCTCCAACGTGTCGGACACGGCGATTCCATGACAGCGGCTGTGGGACTTTTACCGACCGTTGGGGCGTCTTGGCCCTCCTCTCACCGAGGTCGCCATCGCTCCTGGTAGAAGGGGCCATGCGCCGCTCGCTCCAGCTCTTGGCGACCCTTCTCCTGCTCGCCTCGGCCCAAGCCGCCGCGCCCTTCACCGTGGGCGTGATCGTCGCCAAGGAAGGCACCGCCCGCGTGACCGGCGACGCCGAGTCCCTGGCGGCCATCGCCTACGCCTCCCGTCTCCGGGCCGCCGGCGGCATCTTCGGTACGCCGCTGGAGGTGCGCGTCGAAGACGATGCCGGCGACCCCGCGAAGGCGCTGGACGCCGCGCGGGCCCTCATCGGCGACGGCGTCGACGCGCTGCTGTGCTGCACCACCGAAGCGGCGTCCGAGCAGGTGGCGCAGCTCGCCGAGCACGCCGGCGTGGCCCTGCTCTCGCCGTCGACGCTGCAGGGCGTGGGCGCCACACCGTACTGGAGCTTCTCGCTGGCGGCCCGTGACAAGGACGTTCTGGCTGCGGTGGTGGCCGACGCGAGCGCCCGAGGGCTCCGCAGCGTGGGGCTGATGACGCTCGACAACGCCTTCGGCGACCAGGCGAACGCCGACCTCAAGGCCCTGCTCGCGGTGGCGGGCCTCGACGAGGCCGGCGTGGCCCGCTACCCGCCCGGCACCGACGACCTCACCCCCGAGGCCCTGTGGATCGCCACGCGCCAGCCGGGAGCGGTCGTGGTGTGGGGGCTCAAGCCCGACCTGATGGTCGCCGTCGACGGGCTCCGCCGGCGCGGCTTCCGAGGTCCCGTGTACGCGCGGAGCGCTCTCCTGAAGCCGGTGATGGGGGGCCTCGACCTGACACGTCTCGAGGGGGTCCGCTTCGCCGTGCCGCCGGTCATGCTGGTGCAGCACGGTCTGCCCGCCGACGCCCGCTGCGGCGACGCCGCCCGCACCGCTGCCCGCCGGCTGCAGTCGGTGTACGGCGGAGTCATCGACCTGGGGCCGGCCGCCCCCGTGTACGACGCGCTCGACCTGTTGCGCGCCGCCTTCGAGCAGGTCGCCGCCCTGCGTCTCCCGCAGGGCGATCTCGGGGCACGCCGCCAGGCCGTCCGCGACTCGCTGGTAGGCCTTCCGCCGACCTGCGGCGCCGGCGGGCTGTACAACCTGCAGGAGGGGCGACGCGACGCCCTGCAGCCGGCCGGGCTGGCCATCGCGGTGGTGAAGGACGGACAGTTGGTGGCGGCGCCCTGACGTGACGCGCGGCCGGCCGGCACGGCACCTGAGCGCGCCCCGCAGCGACCGGAGCGCGCAACCGCCCGCGGTACACTGGTCGCAATGATCGAGAAGCTGAACACCCTCACGGACGAGTTCGAGGCGCTCGAACGAAGTCTTGCGGACCCGGCGTTGATCGCCGACACCGGGCGCTACCGCGAGGCGATGCAGCGCTACAGCGAGCTCAAGGGGATCGTCGATGCCTTCCGGGAGTACCGCGACCTCTCGCGACAGCTCGCCGAGGCCCGCGAGCTCGAGGCCGATCCCGAGCTGGGCGAGGAAGCGAGCGCCGAGACCGCGCGGCTGCAACCGCGGGTCGAAGGGCTCGAGCACTCGCTCGAACGCATGCTCCTCCCCCGGGACCCGTTCGACGACAAGGACGTCATCGTCGAGATCCGGGCCGCCGCGGGCGGCGACGAGGCCTCCCTGTACGCGCGCGAGGTGCTCGACTTGTACCTGCGGTACGCGGAGTCGCTCGGGTACGCCACCGAGCTGCTCGACTCCCACCCTACCGACGTGGGCGGCCTCTCCAAGGTCTCCTTCGAGATCCACGGCCGGGGCGCGTACAGCCGCTTCAAGTTCGAGTCGGGGGTGCACCGTGTGCAGCGCGTGCCCGCCACCGAGGCCCAGGGACGCATCCACACCAGCACGGTGACGGTGGCCGTGCTACCCGAGGCCGAGGACGTGGACGTGAACCTGTCCCCGTCCGACTACCGCGTCGACGTCTACCGCTCCAGCGGCCCCGGAGGTCAGTCGGTCAACACGACCGACTCGGCGGTGCGCGTCACGTACCTGCCGGGCACCCCCGAGGAGATCGTGGTGACCTGCCAGGACGGCAAGTCGCAGATCAAGAACAAGGAGAAGGCCCTGGCGGTGTTGCGTGCGCGGTTGCTGGAACGCGAGCGCGAACGCGCCCTCTCCGAGGCGCGCGAGGCCCGACTGGTCCAGATCGGCAGCGGCGAGCGCAGCGAGAAGGTGCGCACCTACAACTTCCCCCAGTCGCGCGTGACCGATCACCGTATCGGCTACACGACGCGCGATCTGCAGGGCGTGCTGCTCGGCGGCCTGGAGGAGCTCACCGCAGCGCTGTCCGAGGCCGAGCAGGGCCGACGGCTGGAAGAGATGACGGGGGCCTCCTCCGGCGGCGAGGCCGCGGCGGCCGGTGGCGCGGCGTGAGTTCGTCGTTGCCGCGGCGATCCTCCTGGACGCTCAGGGCAGGGTCCTGCTCGTAGGCAACGACTGGCAAGGGTACGGGAACGTCCGCTACACCCTCCCGGGCGGCGTGGTGGAGCGTGGGGAGTCCACGCTCGACGCCCTGCGGCGTGAGGTCCGGGAGGAGACCGGGCTGGTCCTGACCGAGATCACCCATCTCGCGTACGCCGTCCACGTCGAGGACCGGCGCCGCAACGACCGTGCCGTGTCCTTCGCCTTCCAAGCCCGCTACGACGGGCTGCTGAACCCGCGCGATCCCGACGGCTTCATCGTCGAAGCGCGCTTCTTCCCCGCCGAGGACGTGCGAAGCATCATCCCCATCCCGCCGCTCCGCGATCCGCTGGTCGCCTACCTTCAAGGGCAGCGGCCGGGCACCTTCTACTCCTACGCCGGCTGGGACGGGCGCGGCATGCAGCCGGCGTAGCGCGCTCGCACACGGCCTGGCGCCTCGTCGCCGGAGGCGCCGGACCCCGCCAGCGTCCTGATAGCATGCCGCCATGGACGTAGTCAGCGGGATCGCCCCCTCCGAGGCCATCGACATCGTTCGACGGGAGCGGCCCAGCCTCGGCGACGAGCGTGTCGCCCTGGATGACGCGCTCGGGCGGGTGCTGGCCGAGGATCTGGCCAGCCGCTGCGATCACCCCGGCGTCGACAACTCCGCGCTCGACGGCTACGCCTGCCGCGTGAAGGACACCGAGGGCGCCTCCACGGCCGCGCCCGTGCGGCTGCGCCTGGTGGGCGAGGCGCCGGCGGGCCGTCCCTACCAGGGCCGCGTCGGCCCCGGCGAGGCGGTGCGCATCTTCACGGGGGCGGCCGTGCCCGACGGCGCCGACGGCATCGTCCCGGTGGAGGCCAGCCGTGAGCCGGACGAGGCCGCCGCGGTCGTCGAGCTGCTGCAGCCCGCCCGGGCCTCGGACATCCGTCGCCGCGCGCAAGACCTGGAAGACGGACGAGTCTATCTAGCGCGCGGCCGACGCCTCGACGCCGCGGCCCTGGGCCTGGCGGCAGGCATGGGGCACGGCACCGTTCCGGTGGTCCGGCGGCCGCGGGTGGCGTTGCTCACCACCGGCGACGAGGTGGTCGATCCCGGCCGGCCCCTGGAACGCGGGCAGGTCTACGACAGCAACGGCGCCTCGTTGATGGCGCTGGGGCGTGCGGCGGGCGCCGAGATGGTGAGGCTGCCCCGCGTCGGCGACGACGCCGCTGCGCTCGAGGAGGCGCTCGGGCGGGCAGGGCGGGTCGACCTTCTCCTCACCTCCGGCGGCGTCTCGATGGGCCGCTACGACCTGGTCCGCGACCTGCTCTTCGACAAGGGGGCGGTGCACTTCTGGAAGGTGGCGATGAAGCCGGGCGGCCCCGCGCTCTTCGGCCGTCTCGGTGACCTGCCGGTGCTGGGGCTGCCGGGGAACCCGGTCTCGAGCATGGTGGTGTTCCTGGTCCTGGGACGCAGCTTCCTCGATGCGGCGCTCGGCCGCACCGACCCGCTCCCCTACCGGGATCGCCGGCAGGCGCGAGCGAGCACCCGCTTCGCCGCCGCCTCGGCCAAGGAGAGCCTGCCGCGCGCTCGGCTGTCCCGGGACGACGCCGGCCTCCACGCCGCCGCCCTGCCCAACCAGTCCTCGGGGGTCCTCCGGTCCATGACCGAAGCCGACGCGCTCGCGGTCGTCCCGCCCGGCACCGACGTCGCGGTCGGCGACCTGGTGGACGTCATCCCCCTCGCCGGGCACCTGCGATGATCGACGCTGGGATCGGGGCGGCCCGGCTCGCCGACGCGCTGCCCCGCTCGTTCTACGCCCGTCCGGCCGACGAGCTGGCGCGGGCCTTGCTGGGGCAGCGCCTGTGCGTGTGCGACGGCGCGCGCCGCATCGAGGCGCGCATCGTCGAGACCGAGGCCTACCTGGGCGAGCAGGACCTGGCGTGCCACGCCTCCCGAGGCCATACCAAGCGCACGGCCACGCTCTACGGCCCACCCGGCACGGCCTACGTCTACCTCGTCTACGGCATGCATCACCTCTTCAACGTGGTCGCCCTGGCCGAGGGGGAGCCGCACGCGGTGCTGGTGCGAGCGGTCGAGCCGGAGAGGCCCATGGAAGCGCGCACCGACGGCCCGGGACGCCTCACCCGCGCACTCGGCATCGACCTGTCGCACAACGGCATCGAGCTGTTCGGACCGCCGGTCGCGCTGCTGCCGGGTGACCCGCCCCCTTCGGTGGCCGTCGACCGCCGCATCGGGGTGGACTACGCCGGTCCGTGGGCGGCAGCGCCGCTGCGCTTCCTCGACGCGGGCTCGCGCTTCGTCTCACGACCGGCGCGGGGGTGAGCGCCGGCAGCGTTCAGCGATCGCCGGGGAACTCCTGGCGCGGCGTGAGGCTGGTGTCGCGCACCCCCTCCTCGAACGGCTCGACATGGACGGTCGTCACCAGGTCGGAGAGTTGGCGGTGCATACGGTCCTCCAGGCGAGCCACCAGCCGATGGGCGTCGCGCACGCTGAGCTCGGGGTCGACGAAGACATCCACCTCGGCGAAGCGTGCGCGGCCGGCGCGGCGAGTCCGGAGCCGGTGGTACCCCATCACCTCCGGAGCCTCGTCCAACACGTGCAGGATCACCCGTTCCTCGGCCTCGGGGAGGCGCTCGTCGAGCAGCTCGGAGACCGCGCGCCGGAGCACCCCGACGCCCACCCACACGATGTTGAGGGCGACCAGGATGGCGATCATGGGGTCGAGCGGGTCGAAGCGCGTGATGCCGACCAGCATCACCCCCACCACCACGCCCACCGAGGTCCACACGTCGGTGAGCAGGTGGCGGGCGTTGGCCTCCAGCGCCATGGAGCGCTGGCGGCGTCCGGTGCGGAACAGGAACGCCGCCAGCCCGCCGTTCACCACGGCTGCGAGGGCGGCGATGAGACTGCCGAAGAGGACGTGCTCCAGCGGCTGAGGGTGGAGCAGGCGTTGCACCGCCGTGATGAGGATGACCACGGCGGCCACCACGATCAGGGTGGCCTCGAGCACGCTCGAGAGGTACTCCGCCTTGGCGTGCCCGTAGGGGTGCCGGTAGTCGGGCGGGGTCCCCGCGACAGAGAGGGCGATCATCAGGGCGACGGCGGCCACCAGGTTGACGAGGGACTCGGCGGCATCGGACAGGAAGCCGACCGAGCCGGTGAGCGCGTATGCGCCGAACTTGAGCACCAGGATGACGACCGCGCCGATCAGGCTGACGCGGGCGGCCCGACGTCGGACGCCCCCATCGGACGGCGCCGGGCCGCGCTCCGGCCCGCGCGCGCTCACGCCGTATCGTCCTCCTGGGGCGCATCCGCGTCCTCGTCCTCGTCCGGCTCCGCCGGGCCGAGGAGCTCCTCGGGGTCGGCGCCCGCCGCGATCGCTCGCATGATGGCGTCGAGCTCCTCCCCCTCGAAGTCGGTCACCGTCTCGGCGATGAGCTCGAGGGCGCGCTCGGACTCGGCCTCCGGGACGAGCACCACGGCCGAGCCGACGCTGCTCGCGCCGAGGTTGGAGAACATGTCGGAGAGCAGATCGGTGCCGCGCACCATGGCGACCATGCCCTCGTCCTCGAGCAGTGCAGCGACCATCTCGGCCAGTGCCTGCGCCGGCGCCACGTCGACGACCGTCCAGGGGTCGCCGTTGATCACCACGGTCCGTCCCTTGATCATCGGCGGCCGCCCCCCTCGCCGAGGTAGGCGTGGCACAGGGCGCGGTAGCCGGCTCGCGCCGCGTGCAGGCTGTCGACCTCCACGCTCTCCTCGGTGGTGTGGGCGAGCTCCTCCTCACCCGGCCCGAACCCCACCACCACGCCGCCCGAGCGCACCAGGTGGGGAGCGTCGGTCGCGAACCACCAGGTGCGCTCCCCGAAGCGGCGGCCCACCTCGGACAGGGCGGACCGCAGGGTACGGCGGGCGGTCTCGATGACGGGGCTCTCTCCCGGCGCCAGGTAGGGATCGACCGAACGCGGGAACTCGCGCCTGAGACGCCCTTCCTCGCTCTGGGCATACTCGGTGGGCACGGTGATCTCGACGCGCGGATCATCGGCCAGCTCGCGCAGGCGGCGTAGCACCGTCGCCTCGTCGTCGCCCGGGATGGTGCGGTAGTCGACGGTCAAGACGGCGGAGCCCGGGACCATGTTGACCCCGCCCTCGGGGAAGGTGAGGAGCTGGGTGGGCGTCGCGCTCGATGCCACCAGTGGCCCGCCCGAGGGCAGCACCGCGCCCTCGAGCTTCGCCAGGAAGCGCGCCGCGTGGTACAGCGCGTTCTCCCCGAGCTCGGCCTTCGCCGCGTGCGCGATGCGGCCGGGGAAGCGCACCTCCAGCTCGATGCGGCCGCGATGCCCCAGCATCAGATCGAGCTTGCTGGGCTCGCCCAGCACGATGACGTCGGCCGGAAGGGTCTCCCCCAGATAGCGTGCGCCGAGCCCGCCGACCTCCTCCTGCACCACCCCGGCGACCACCAGCGTGCCCGAGAACCCGGTGCGCGCCGCGTCGGCCGCTGCCAGCGTCATGCACGCCAGGGCGCTCTTCATGTCGCACGCACCCCGGCCCCACAGGCGGCCGTCCACCACCGCGCCGGACAGCGGCGGATGCGGCCACAGGGCGGCATCCCCCACGGGCACCGTGTCGAGGTGGCCGTTCAACATCACCACGGGCCCCTCGCCGCGACGGAGCACGCCCAGGACATTGCCCGCCTCGTCGCGCCTCACCTCGTCGAAGCCCAGCTCGCGGAAGGCGCGCGCCAACACCTCGGCAGCGGGGCCCTCCTGACCCGAGGGGCTCGGAGCTCGGATGAGGTCGGAAGCGAGCGTGACCAGGGCGTCGGAATCCATGCCTGGCATCATACGAACTTTCGCATGCCGCCCCTGCCGTCGTTCCGCTATCCTCCGATCATGACGCAGCTCGCCTGGGACTGCGCCGCATGCGGCCACCACAACCAGGGCGGCGTGGTGTGCGACGCCTGCGGGGTGGCCAAGCGCTACCTCGAGGACCCGCCGCTCGACCTGCCCTACCCCCCGCACCTGACGGGGCTCCCCGCCTTCTACGCCGGTCTGCTGTGGTCGGCGGCGGCGCTCCTGGGAGTGGTGCTGCTGGCGACCCCGGGCTGGCGCACGTCGCTGGGCCTCGGGACCGGCTTCGTGCTGTTCGAGCTGGTCTCCTCGCTCCTGGCGGCCGGGTCGTCACTGTCCGAGGCGTTGTGGCAGCGAACCTTCAACGAGATGCGCCTGGAGGTGCCCGACACCGTCCAGAGCGGGGAGACGTTCCAGGCCACGCTGACGCTGGTGCCCTACGACCGGATCCCCGCCGCCTACGTGAGCTTCGCGCTGGTCGACCGCTTCTACCAGCACCAGGCGAACGGCGGCGTCGAGACGCGCAGCCGGCAACTGGAACGCCAGGTCGCGCTCTTCGGCGAGCCGCTCTCCGGACGGCGAAGCCACGTGCTCGAGGCCCTCTTCCCCGCCCCGTTCCCCGCCACGCGGCACACCGACATCGTCGCCGAGGCGCTGGCCTCGCTGCTCGGCGTCCTCGCGTTCGTGGTGCCGGGCCTGGGCTTCACGGCGCGCAACCTCCGCCAGCACGGCGGCTACTTCGTCAGCGCGACGGTCCGCGTGGGCTGGCTGAGGCGCACCTTCAAGCGGCGCGTGATCGCCTACTACGTGGGCAGCGAGCTCTACGTCGGGTGACCGGCCCGGAGCTCGAGCGCGTCGTCGGGCCACCAGAGGTAGCGGCCCAGGTCGACGATCCGGTCCCCACGCAGCTCCACCCCCTCGGCACGCAACAGCGCCGACTGGAGCTCCCCGTGACCGACCTTGTAGGTCGAGATCCCGCCGCGGGCGTTGACGACGCGCTGCCAGGGCACGTCGCCGTCGTCGTCCCGGAGGCCCCGCAACACGGTGCCGACCGCCCTCGCTGCCCCCGGCCTCCCCGCCAGCAGGGCCACCTGCCCGTAGCTCACCACGCGCCCCGCAGGCACGCTCCGCACCACGCGCAGCACGGACTCCCGGAACCGATCCATGCCCCATGCTAGCGGGCAAGACCAGGGCGCGGGGCGGCGCGGTCGCTGCGGCGCGGTCGGGACGGCCGGCGCCCCGCGGACGGCATGAAGAACGGTTCATG
>JARRMM010000063.1:0-20958 GCA_037386005.1 Deinococcales bacterium
AATCGGCGGTTCACGACGCGCGTGGAAGGCTCGCGCGTCGAGTTCCTGACCCGCGGTCCCGGTAGTGGTGGAGCCGGGACCCGCCCCGAGAAGGTGTCTCAGGGTGCCCAGGCGAGTCAGCTTGACATCGATGAAGAGTTTCCACCGGAAGAGGATCTGCCTTTCTAGATGCCACGAGAACGAGATGGAAAAGACCGGCGCCGCCGTGGTGGCGGGCGCCGTGGTCGTAGGCCGAAGGTCTGTGCGTTCTGCACGGGTGAACTAGAGATCATGGACTACCACGACGGGAGGATGTTGCGGCGCTTCATCAGCGATACCGCCAAGATCCTTCCCCGCCGTCGCACAGGCACGTGCGCCAAGCACCAGCGCCGGCTTGCCACCACCATCAAGCGCGCCCGGTCGCTGGCCATCATCCCGATCACGGAGAAGTTGGTGCGGAAATGAACGTCATCCTGCTCGAACCCGTCGATGGCCTCGGTGAGGCCGGCGAGGTCGTGCGGGTGCGTCCCGGGTACGCCCGCAACTTCCTGGTTCCGCAGGGGCTGGCCCTACCGGCCACCGAGGCGAACCGCGCCGAGCTGCAGGCCCGCCTGGCGCAGCGCGCCCGCGTCCTCGCGGAGCGCAAGAGCGACGCCGAGCGGCTCCAGGAGATGCTCGGCGACGCCACCCTGGAGATCAGCGTGAAGGCCGGCGAGGAGCGCATCTACGGCTCCGTCGGCAACAAGGACATCGCCCAGGCGCTCAAGGACGCCTACGATGTCGACATCGACCGGCGCAAGATCGTGCTGCAGGATCCGATCAAGACGCTGGGCGAGTACGTCGTGCCCTACCGCCCGCACCCCGAGGTCACCATCGACCTCAAGGTGGTGGTCCGGGCCGAGGAGGGCTAGGCGCCCGCCGCCGGCCCTCGGGCCGGCGATGAAGCACCACGAGAACGCGGCCTGCAGGCATCCTGCAGGCCGCGTGTTCTATGGGTCGACGGCAGAGGTGCCGCAGACGCTCACCCCTGTGGCCGGAAGCGCTCCACGCGGATGAGGTTGGTGGTCCCCCGCATCCCGAAGGGCACGCCCGCGGTGATCACGAAGCGGCCGCCGGGCTCCGCCAGCCCCACCTTCTTGATGGTCTCGGTGGCGACCGCCACCATCTCGTCGGTGCTGTGGATGTCGTCGCTCAGGTAGGGGACCACGCCCCAGGCCACCGCGAGCTGGCGGTAGGCACGAGTGTTGGGCGTCACCGCCAGGATCGGCACCGGGGGGCGGTTGCGGGAGACGCGCTGCGCGGTGGTCCCGCTCGAGGTGAAGGTCACGATGAGCTGCGCGCCCAGCGTGAAGGCCATCTCGCAGGCGCCGAGCGACACCGCGTCGGCGGTGGTGTTCTCGGGCGTCGGGTAGTGTTCGCGCATGCCGCGCTTGTAGCCCTCGTCGACCTCCACCGAGCGCGCGATGCGGTCCATCATCCGCACGGCGTCGACGGGGTACTCGCCCACCGCCGTCTCGGCCGAGAGCATGACCGCGTCGGTGCCATCGTAGATGGCGTTGGCCACGTCCGACGCCTCCGCGCGCGTGGGAGTCGGGCTGTGCACCATCGACTCCAGCATCTGGGTGGCGGTGATGACCGGCTTGCCGGCATCGAGCGAGGCACGGATGAGCCGCTTCTGGATGAGCGGCACCTGCTCCGGTGGCATCTCGACGCCGAGGTCGCCGCGGGCGACCATGATGCCGTCGACCTCGTGCAGGATCTCCTCGAAGCGCTCGACCGCCCCGGGCTTCTCGATCTTGGCCATCAGCTTGGCCTGGGAGCCGGCACGCGCCAGGTAGTGGCGGGCCAGCAGCAGGTCGTCGCGGCTGCGAACGAAGCTCATGGCGACCCAGTCGACGTCCAGCTCTGCGCCGTAGAGCAGGTCCTCGACGTCCTTGTCCGTCAAAGCCGGGATGCTCAGGTCCGCGCCGGGGATGTTGATCCCCTTGTTGTTCGAGAGCACGCCGCCGAGCGTGACCTCGGTATGGATGGTGGCGCCGTGGATGGCCGTCACCTGGAGCCGGAGCCGGCCGTCGTCGAGGAGCAGGGTGTCGCCGCCCTTGACGTCCTGACAGAGGTTCTTGTAGGTCACGCCGACGCGCTCGACGTCGCCGGGGGAGTCATCGTCGCAGGTCAGCTTGAACGCCGCGCCCTCCTCCAGCGCCACCTCGTCATCCTCGAAGGTGGCGATCCGGATCTTCGGGCCCTGCAGGTCCTGCAGGACACCGACAGGCCGCCTCAGGCGCTCGGCCTCGGCGCGGATCAGGCCGATGTTCGTCCGGTGCATCTCCTTGCTGCCGTGGGAGAAGTTCAACCGGAAGACGTTGACGCCCGCCTCGATCAGCTGCTTGATCGTCTCGGCGTCGCTGCTGGCCGGTCCGAGCGTGGCGACGACGTTGGTGCGGCGCTCCGAGAGCATCGGGCGAAGGCCTTCGCCCCGTGGTCGCGCGCCTGGCTGCCGAGCGGCTGATGATGTTGCGGTAGCCGTGACCCTTGGCGAGCTCGATGGTGTCCATCGCCTCGGTGAGGGTCCCGATCTGATTGACCTTGACCAGGATGGCGTTGCCGATGTGCTCATCGATGCCGCGCTGCAGCCGTTCCACGTTGGTGACGAAGAGGTCGTCGCCGATGAGCTGCACGCGCCCACCCAGGCGGCTCGTCAACGACGCCCAGCCGCCCCAGTCGTCCTCGGCGAGGCCGTCCTCGATCGACAGGATGGGGTAGCGCGAGATCCAGTCCTCGTAGTAGTCGACCATGCCGTTGGCATCGAGCTTCTTGCCTTCCGAGGCGAGGTGGTAGACGCCGTCCTCGTAGAACTCGCTCGACGCCGGATCCAGCGCGATGAACAGTTGCTCCCCGGGGCTGTAGCCCGCCTTCTCGATCGCTTCCAGCAGCACCTCGATCGCTTCCTGGTTGCTCTTGAGATCGGGCGCGAAGCCGCCCTCGTCGCCCACGTTGGTGTTGTAGCCGCGGGCGGAGAGCACCTTCTTGAGCTGGTGGAAGGTCTCCACCCCCGCCCGCAGCCCCTCGGCGAAGCTCGAGAAGCCGGCGGGCGCGAGCATGAACTCCTGCATGTCGACGTTGTTGTCGGCGTGCTTGCCGCCGTTCAGCACGTTCATCAACGGCACCGGCAGGATCCGTGCGTTGGTGCCGCCCAGGTAGCGATAGAGCGGCAGCTCGAGCACGGAGGCCGCCGCCCGGGCGGTCGCCAACGACACCGCCAGCATGGCGTTGGCGCCGAGCTTGTTCTTGTTGGGGGTGCCGTCCAGCTCGATCAGGGCGGCGTCGAGCTCGGCCTGGTCGAGCGCGTCCATGCCGATGACGGCGGGCGCGATGTCCTCGTTCACGTGGCCGACCGCCTGCAGGACGCCCTTGCCCTGATAGCGCGGGCCGCCATCGCGCAGCTCGACGGCCTCGTGCACGCCGGTGGAGGCGCCGGAGGGGACGGCGGCCGACCCCTGCACCCCGCTGGACAGCGTCACCACGGCACCCACGGTCGGGTTGCCGCGCGAGTCGAGGAGTTCGAGTGCGCGGACGTCTTCGATGATAGTCATGCTTGGGTCCTCCCTCATCGTGATGCAGATCGTGCCGAGCCGGCAACGCGTGCAGCGCCGACGGCTGCCGTGGCTGCGCCACGGTACCGCCGGTGTGCGGCGTCGCTGTCAGCCGGTCCGCAGCGGTACGACCATCGCCAGGTAGCTGGGGTCACCCAGGTCCGCCACCACGCTCGGAGCGGAGGACGGTCCGCCGCCCGAGAACGACAGGCGCACGTCGCCGGCTGCCGGACCGAGGGCGTCGACCAGGTACTTGGCGTTGTAGGCAAGAGCGATCTCTGGGTCGGTCCCTTCCTGCAGGACGTCGAGCGACTCCTGCGAGCGACCGTACGTCCCCTCGGCGGTGATCTGCACTACGCCGTCGCGCACGAACAGATCGACCCTGTTGTTGGCGGTCTTGTCGGCCATGAGCGCCACCCGCGAGACCGCTTCGGCCAGCTTGGGGGCATCGACCGTGATCGACACCGGGAAGCTCTGCGGGATGATGCGCTCGTAGTCCGGGAATGTCCCATCCATCAACTTGAGGTTCACATGGAAGCCGCCGCTCTGCACACTGAGCTGTCCTTCGGAGAGGCCGAGCCTGGCCTCTCCCTCGCCCAGGATGCGGGTGAGCTCGTCCACGCTGCGGCCGGGCACCACGACGTCGCCCTCGAGGCCGGTGGCCACGTCCAGGTGGTAGTAGGCCAGTCGGAAGCCGTCGGTGGCGACCGCTCGCGTCGTCTGCGGCCCCAGCTCGAGCTTGACGCCCCGGAACACGGCCTGATAGTCGGCCACCGCGGCCGCGTAGCGGACGCTGCTGAGCGCCTTGGCCAGCAGCGAGGCGTCGAGCGCCCCGTCGAGCTCGGTGGGGAACACGAGCTGAGGCGCCGAAGAGGGGGCCATGAGCTGCAGCTTGGTCGCGAAGGTACCCGAGGAGAGGTCGAGCTCCTTCTCGCCGAACTCGAGCTCCACCAGGTCGTCGGGCAGGGCGCGCACGACCTGGCTGAAGACGTGGGCGGGTACGGCGTAGCTGCCCTCCCCCTGGGCATCGGCGGCGAACTTGGCACGGATGTCGACGTCCATGTTGCTGCCGCTCAGCTCGATCCCATCGTCCCGGGTGTCGATGCGGAGCAGGCTCAGGCCGGGGTTGCTGCTGCGGCTCGGGATGATCCGCTCGACATGGGCTAGCGTGTCGGCCAGGGTCTTCTTGGGAACGTGAACCTTCATGCGTCTCTCCCGTACGGCATTGCCTACGAGCATACCTGATAGAGGCGGTACGCGACGCGTTCTGAGCGCCTTCTGGGTCGATGAGGTATCGGTTCGGGGGTCGAGTGGATAGCGAGGGGTGGGGTTCTCTCTCGAGATGGGAAAGGCCTTCTTAACCGTAGGGGCTGTGGAAACTGTGGAGAAGTGGAGCGAGGTGCGACGGCGACGCAATCAGGGGTGTGGAGGGTGATGTGGAGAAGACGAAGCTCGCTGTGGACAACACATCGAGGGATCCACAGGTTTCCACAAGCGGCGAGGCAGGGGCCGTTAGCCACAGGGTGTCCACAACCTGTCCACACGTTATCCACAGGCTTGTCCACAGGTAGGAGCGGCAAGGCCGAGGAAGCGATGGGGCTGGCGAAGGCGGGGCTCGAGCACGGGCTCAGGGGTTCGGGGTGCTGGCCAGGGATGCCAGCGTCATGGTGGACCTGATGGTGGACCTGTTGGCCGATGGGAACGCCGCCCACTGGTGCATCGACGTGGAGGACATCGGCACTCTGCAACAGCCGTTCGCCGCGTTGAGCGAAAGTCTGCCTTCCGGGAGCGGGTGGCGCGCGCCGGCGACGTGGGAATCGACGGCAGCGGTCACGACACGCTGATGCAGACCATCCAAGGGACGAACTCGCGGCGCCTCACACCAGGCTGGACTTGAGGTCGCGCACGGTGGCGGCGAGCTCGGTGTCCTTCTCGATCTGATCCGTGACCTTTTGGACGGCGTACATCACGGTGGAGTGATCGCGGCCCGAGAAGAACTGCCCGATCTCCGGATAGGAGTGCGGCGTGAGCTCGCGGATCAGGTACATGGCGATCTGACGCGGCACGACGAGCTCCTGGCGACGTCCCTTGCCACGGACGTCGGTGGTATCGACCTCGAAGCGCTCCGCCGTGACGCGCAGGATATCGGCCATGGTGAGGTTGAGCTCACCCGGCCTTGGCGACCGTCTGCTGGTCGAGCGTGGCCTGGTTCATCGAGGCGTAGACGATGGCGCGCACGAGGGCGCCTTCGAGCTCGCGGATGTTGGACGTGACGTGGCGCGCGATGTAGTCGATGACCTCGGAGGGTACCTTCACGCCGCGGTACTCGGCGTTCATCTTGAGGATCGCGATGCGCGTCTCCAGCTCCGGTGCCTGGATGTCGGTGATGAGCCCCCACTCGAAGCGGCTCCGCAAGCGCTTCTCCAGCGTCGGGATGTCCTTGGGGGGACGGTCGGAGGAGAGGATGATCTGCTTGCCGGACTCGTAGAGCGCGTTGAAGGTGTGGAAGAACTCCTCCTGGGTGCGCTCCTTGCCGGCGATGAACTGGATGTCGTCGATGAGCAGCAGGTCGATGCTGCGGTATCGGTCGCGGAAGGAGACCATGCGGTCCTCGCGGATCGCGTTGATCATCTCGTTGGTGAAGGCCTCGGTGGTGGCGTACTCGACGACGAGGTTCGGGTAGCGCTCGGCGACCGCGTGACCGACGGCGTGCATCAGGTGGGTCTTGCCGAGGCCGGCATCGCCGTACAGGAACAGCGGGTTGTAGGCGCGCCCGGGTGATTCCGCCACCGCGAGGGCGGCCGCGTGCGCCAGGTTGTTGTTGGGACCCACCACGAAGTTCGAGAAGACGTACTTGGGGTTGAGCTGCGGCCTGGGCGCGCGGACGGCGGGCGCGTTCTCCTGGTGGGCACTGAACATGTCCTGCTGTTCGATGGTCTGGAAGGGGACCACCTGGAAAGCGACGCGCGGGGTGTCTGCGCCGAGATCGGCCAGGGCGCGCTCGATGACCTCGGCGTAATGGCCCTTGAGCCAGTCGCGGGCGAAGGAGTGGGGCACCCCCACCAGGAAGGCGCCGTTCTCGAAGCCGAGCGGCTTGACCTGGCGGAACCAGGTGCGGAACTCGACCTCCGGGATCTCCTCCCGGAGCGCTTCGAGGATGTCCTCCCAGATGGCTTCGTCGCGGCTCAGCATGCCAGCTGCGTTCCTCTCGCCCGCTTCCCGACGAGCCCAGGCGCGGACCCGACGGGACAGGTCCGGCCAGAGACGGTCCCGGTGGGGACGGTCCCGGCCCACGAGGTTGCATCGGGGCGCCGGAGAGGGTCCGGCGCGTGCCGCGCGGGGCGGACGGAGCCGTCCCGGCGCGGAGGTTCAGGGCCGCAGTCTATCAGACAGGGGCGGGCGGACGGGGCGGTGTCGCCGGGGCCGTCGGACGACGGTGGAAGGCGGGCCGCGGTGGCCGGATCGGGGCTGGCACGGGGTCGAGCCGCACATCGTGGAGGCCGACCGGCGGGGGCCGGCCCTGGCAGCCGCCGCGGCTCCTGGGAAGGTGGCGTAGCGATGCAGTTCGACGTGATTGTCGTGGGTGGCGGTCACGCGGGGATCGAGGCGAGCGTGGCGGCCGCGCGGCTGGGTGCGCGCACGGCGCTGGTGTTGCCGAGCCCGGACAAGATCGGGGTGATGCCGTGCACCCCCGCCGTCGGCGGGCCGGGGAAGTCGCAGCTCGTCTACGAGATCGTGGCGCTCGGTGGCGTGATGGGCCGGCTGGCGGATGAGACGGCGATCCATGCCCGGACGCTCAACGCGAGCAAGGGCCCGGCGGTGCAGTCGCTCCGGGTCCAGAACGAGCGGGACGGCTACGCGGCGGCCGCCCGCGCGCTGGTGGAAGCGACCGCGGGCGTGGAGATCGTACGCGCGGAGGTCGCGTCGCTGACGGTAGAGGGGGGCGCGATCGGCGGGGTCGAGACGACGGACGGTCGCGCGCTGCGGGCGCCGAGCGTGGTGCTCTGCACCGGGACCTTCCTCGCCGGGGTGGTGTGGTACGGGAAGCAGCAACGGCCTGCGGGTCGGCAGGGTGAGGCGCCGGCCCGGCACCTGTCGCAGAGCCTCCGAGCGAGCGGGCACGAGCTGATGCGCTTCAAGACCGGCACGCCACCACGGATCCGCTCGGACTCGGTCGACTTCAAGGCGCTCCAGGAGGTCCCGGCGGACGATCCACCGCGGAGCTTCACGGGGCGGCCGGGGTCGCGGGTGACGGAGTCGCCGACGTGGATCACCCGGACGACGCCGGAGACACACGCACTCATCGAGGCCAACCTCGAGGCGTCGGCGATGTACGGCGGGACGATCGAAGGGCGGGGGCCGCGCTACTGCCCGTCGATCGAGGACAAGGTCGTGCGCTTTGCCGATCGTGACCACCACCTGCTGTTCGTCGAGCCGGACGGTGTGGATACGAGTGAGGTCTACCTGCAGGGGTTCTCGAGCTCGATGCCGCCGGTGCTGCAGGACGACATGATCCGCACGCTGCCAGGCTTCGAGCGGGCCGTGATCCAGCGCTACGCCTATGCCGTCGAGTACGACGCGCTCGACCCCGTGCAGCTCGCGGTGACGATGATGTCGCGGCGGTTGCCCGGGCTGTTCAGCGCGGGGCAGATCAACGGCACGAGCGGGTACGAGGAGGCTGCGGCGCAGGGGCTGGTCGCCGGCGTCAACGCGGCGCGGTTCGCGGCCGGGAGCGAGCTTGTGACCGTGCGCCGGGATCAAGGGTATCTGGGCGTCTTGCTGGACGACCTGGTGCGCTGGGGGATCGACGAGCCGTACCGCATGCTCACGTCCCGCAACGAGTACCGGTTGTTGCACCGGCAGGACAATGCGGCGGAGCGGTTGAGCGGCCTGGGGCATCGCTGGGGGCTGGTCGACGAGTCACGGCTGCGCGCGGTCCGCGAGAGCCAGGCGCGCGTGGAGCGCGAGGTCGAGCGCCTGGGGCGGGTGCGCCATCAAGGGGACACGGGGGCGAAGGTGCTGTGTCGACCCGGGATGGACCATGCGGCGGTGGCCGCCCGCGTCGGCGCACCGGAGGCTCCATTGAGCCCGGACGAGGTGGAGCGCGTGGAGATCCTGGTGCGCTATGCCTCGTACATCGAACGGTCGAGGCGCCACCTGGAGGCCCGGAGTGAGTACGAGGATGTGGCGCTGAGCGATGTCGACTTCGCGAAGGTGGCGAGCCTGTCGGCGGAGGGGCGCGAGGCGCTGGTGCGCCAGGGTCCGGCGACGCTCGGTGCAGCCCAACGCTTGCGAGGGGTGCGGGACAGCGACGTGACCGCGCTGCTGGTGCATATGAGGACCCGCGGTGTTTCACGTGAAACAACCGGCGACTGACGCCATCGAGCGGTACCGGGCACTGCTCGAGCGGTACCACCGGACGCTCGACCTGCTGTCGGACCGGGGCCTGGCCGAGCTGGACCGGCTGCTCGGGGAGGCCGAGCGCTACGTGGCGGTGGTGCGGCGGGTGGCGCCAGAAGCCAGGACGGTGCTCGATGTCGGCTCCGGAGCGGGGCTTCCCGGGATCGTGCTGGCGGTGCGGTTGCCGCAGTGCCGGGTCGTGCTGGCCGAACGGCGGCGCAAACGGGCGAGCTTCTTGACGCTGGTGAGCGGGCAGCTCGGCTTGCGGAACGTCGAGGTCGCGAAGGGGGACGTGGCGCGGCTGCAGGGCCTGAGGGCGGACGTGGTGGTGGCGCAGGCCGTCGGCACGCTCGCGGAGGTGGTACGGCTGACGCGTGGGGTGGCGTCGCCGAGCGCGGTGTTCTTGAGCCGGAAGGGGCCGGACTGGCGCGAGGAGCTGAGGACCCTGCGGGACGAGGTAGGGACGGCGGTTGCCGTCGTGGCGGAGGAGCCGCTGGAGCACCGTGGTACCCTTGTCGCACTGCGTTTCGCAGGAGGACCTGCTTGCCCATCATCGGCGTGATCAACCAGAAGGGCGGCGTGGGCAAGACCACGACCGCCGTGAACCTGTCGGCCGCGCTCGCCGAGCGTCGCCGCATCCTGTTGGTGGATCTCGATCCGCAGGCCAATGCGACCAGCGGCATCGGTGTCGAACGACCGGTCCGCACCGTCTACGACGTATTGAGTGGCCGCACGTCGGCGCGCCAGGCGCTGGTGCGCAGCTTGCAGCCGAACCTGGCGGTGCTGCCGGCCTCGCCGGACCTGGCCGGGGCCGCCGTGGAGCTGGATGCGAGTGCGGACAACCTGCTGCTCCTGGCGCGTTCGTTGATCGGGGTGCGGCCGACGTTCGACTTCATCGTGCTGGATGCGCCGCCGTCGATGGGGGCGCTGACGCTGAATGCCCTTGCGGCAGCCGACCATCTGATCGTGCCATTGCAGTGCGAGTACTATGCGCTGGAAGGGATCGCCGGGATGATGGACACGGTGGAGCGGGTGCGGGGATCGCTGAACCGGGACCTACGGATCCTGGGGATCTTGCTGACGATGTTCGACAGCCGGACGAAGCTCTCCCAGCAGGTGGAGGAGAACGTACGGCGGCACTTCAAGTCCGACGTGTTCCGCACGGTGATCCCGCGCAGCGTGCGCCTGGCGGAGGCTCCGTCGTACGGTCAGGCGGTGCTGGAGTACGCGCCGATGTCGTCCGGCGCGCTGGCGTACCAGAGCCTGGCGGAGGAGGTCATCGATCGTGTCAGCCAAGGCTAGAGGGCTCGGGCGCGGGCTGGATGCGCTGCTGCCGAAGGCACAGGGGGGCGTTCAGCAGATCGCGGTGGACAGGCTGGTGGCGTCGCCGCATCAGCCGCGCAAACGCATGGACGAGGCGGCGATCGCGGAGCTGGCGGAGTCGATCGCGGAGAAAGGGGTCTTGCAGCCGATCCTGGTGCGTCCGAACGGGGACGGCTTCGAGATCGTCGCGGGGGAGCGGCGGTTCAGGGCGGCCAAGCGTGCGGGGCTGGGGAGCGTGCCGGCGGTGGTGCGTGACCTCGACGACCGCGAGACGCTCGAGGTCGCGATCGTCGAGAACCTGCAGCGCGAGGACCTGAACCCGGTGGAGGAGGCGCGGGCGTTCAAGCAGCTGCTCGACTTCGGCCTGAACCAGGAAGAGGTGGGGCGCGCCGTGGGGCGGTCGCGGAGTGCGGTGGCCAACAGCCTGCGTTTGTTGACGTTGCCGGAGGAGGCGTTGGAGGCCGTCGAGCAGGGAGAGGTGTCGGCCGGCCACGCCCGGGCGATCCTGGCGCAGCCGGCGGAGGATCGGCTGTGGGCGTTGGACCGCATCGTGGCGCGGGGTCTGTCGGTGCGGGAGGCCGAGGCGCTGAAGCGGCCGAGTGAGCGCAAGGGGCCGGGCCGTGATGCCGGGGATGGCCGGTACGTGCGCCTGGAGGAGGACCTGAGCCGGCATGCGGGCACACGCGTGCGCATCAAGGGGGGCAAGCGCGGGCGGATCGAGCTGCACTTCCATTCCGAGGACGAGCTGACGCGCCTGCTGGAGCTGCTGGGCTACCAGGCCTGAAGGAGGCGGTTGGCGGGCGCGGAGAGCCAGCGTTCGGAGCCGCGGCGTAGGGTCGCCGGCCGGCCCCCGTTTCACGTGAAACATCCGGCCGAGTGGAGTCCCTCGAGGGCGTTCCAGGGCCCGAAGCGGGCGAGCGGCGGTGGTACGATGCCGTTCGGAGCCTGCGGGCTCGCCTCTCACGCGGCGCCGGCGTCGTTCGCTTGGAGCGCTGCCCCTACGCCGTACCGATCCGTGGCGGCTTCCGCCCAGGGACGGGACCGGGAACGATCCGCAGGCCAACGACGTGTTGATGCGAGGAGATCCTATGAAGAACCCAGTACGCGTTGCGGTGACGGGCGCGGCGGGGCAGATCGGCTACGCGCTGCTGTTCCGCATCGCCTCGGGCGACATGTTGGGCAAGGACCAGCCCATCATCCTTCAGTTGCTCGAGATCCCCCAGGCGATGAAGGCTCTGGAGGGCGTGGTCATGGAGCTGAACGACTGCGCCTTCCCGCTGTTGTACGGTATCGAGTCGTCGGACGACCCGAACGTGGCCTTCAAGAACGCCGACTACGCCCTGCTCGTCGGGTCTCGCCCTCGGGGCCCGGGCATGGAGCGCAAGGACCTGCTCGAGGCCAACGGCGCCATCTTCACGGTCCAGGGCAAGGCGCTGAGCGATCACGCCGCGCCGCACGTGAAGGTGCTGGTGGTGGGGAACCCGGCCAACACCAACTGCCTCATCGCGCTCAACAATGCTCCGAACCTGCAGCCGGAGCAGTTCACCGCGATGACGCGGCTGGACCACAACCGGGCGATCAGCCAGCTGGCGGCCAAGACCGATAGCCAGGTCGCCGATGTCCGCCGCATGATCATCTGGGGCAACCACTCGAGCACCCAGGTCCCGGACGTCACGCATGCCACCGTCGGAGGGCGCGCGGCGCCTGAGCTGGTGGACGAGAGCTGGGTCGCGGACACGTTCATCCCCACCGTCCAGAAGCGCGGTGCGGCCATCATCCAGGCGCGCGGCGCGTCGAGTGCGGCTTCCGCAGCGAACGCGGCGGTCGACCACATGAACTCCTGGGTCCTCGGCACACCCGAGGGAGACTGGGTCAGCATGGGGATCCCCAGCCGCGGCGACTACGGCGTTCCCGAAGGGCTGGTGTTCTCCTTCCCGGTGCGGGTGAACCACGGCGCCATCGAGGTCGTCCAGGGCCTGGACATCCCCGAGCCGGTCCGCCGTCGCCTCGAGGCTACGCAGAAGGAGCTCGAGGAGGAGCGGGCGGCCGTCCAGAACCTGCTGTAATCGACGAACTCAGGGCGATGCCCCGAGGCGGGGCCGCACGGTAACCGTCCGTGCGGCCCCGCCCAGCGCAGGCCACGAGAGGCGGAGCGCCCGGTCAGGTGTGGCGCCTGGCCCTGGCGCGGCCGGGCCCGCAACGCGACGCCGGGGCCGTCGGCCGGGCAAATCGGAAGCGTTCCGATTATGCTATGCTCGGAGTGTGGCAGGAACGCCACGGACCCTATGGGAAAGGCATCCGACGTGGCACGACACGACCCCCAGCAGGAAGCGAATCCCTCCGCCGGCGCCGGGCGTGAGGGGGACGGTGGCGCGGCGCGGCCGCGGGACGTGCTCAAGGAGCACGGCCTGCGCTTCAGCCGCCCGCGCGAGTTGATCCTGGGCTACCTGCTCGAAGACGACAAGCACGTCAGCGCCGAGGGCCTCTACCTGGCGCTCAAGCAGCGGGGCGAGAACCTGAGCCTGTCGACGGTGTACCTGAACCTCAACGTGCTGGCCGAGGCAGGGCTGGTGCGTGAGTTCAAGGGCTCGTCGGGGCAGTCGTTCTACGACAGCAACGTCTCCCCCCACTACCACGTGGTGTGCCGCGAGACCGGGAAGATCCTCGACGTGCCCGCTCCCACCGTCGATGGGAAGCCCCTGGGCCGCTTCCTGAAGGAGACGATCGAGGCCGCCACCGGCTGGACGGTGGATGAGCCTCGCTTGAGCCTGAGCGGGCTCTCGCCGGAAGCCCGGACGGACCGGGACGACGACTGAGCGGGTGCGGACACGGCGATCACCGCCGAGCGCACATGTCGGATGCCGCCTCCGGCCGCCGATGAGCCGGTAGAATCCCCTGCATGATCCAACCGCATCGGCCCCCTGAGGGCATGGTCGTGCGGGAGCCGCACGGCCCCGCCGAGCTCCGGGAGCTCGAGGACCTCCAGATCGACGTGTGGGGGTTCGACGAACGCGAAGCGGTTCCTGCCGCCCACTTCCGGGCCGTGCAGCACGTCGGCGGGATGGTGCTGGCCGCGTACCTGGAGGACCGCCTGGTGGGCTTCGCCTACGGCTTCCCCGCGTTGCCCCACGACCCGTGGGAACGGGGCGTCGGGATCCACTCCCACATGGTGGGGGTGGGTCGCGGGCGGCAAGGGCTCGGGGTGGGCCGGGTGCTGAAGTGGGCGCAGCGCGACTGGTGCCTGGAGCGCGGCCTCACCTGGATGAGCTGGACCTTCGATCCGATCCAGGCGCGCAACGCCAAGCTCAACTTCCACTACCTCGGGGCGCTCAGCCACGAGTACCTGGTCGACTTCTACGGCATCATGCCCGGCAGCCTGGGCGGGAACCAGGCCAGCGACCGGCTGCTCGTCTTCTGGGACCTTCGCTCGCGGGGCGTCGCGGAGCGCGCCGAACGCTTCCGCGCGGGCCTCGATCCCGAGCCTGCACCGCTCCCTGCCGGCGGCTGGGTTCTCACCCGGGGCGCGGACGGCGAGCCCGAGGCACACGAGGTCGCGCGGGACATGCCGGTGCTGCGCGTGGCGGTACCGGGCGACGCCACGGCCCTGATGCGCGACGACCCCCGGTCGGCGGCCCGCTGGCGCCTGGCGGTGCGGGAGGCCATGGCGCCTGCCGTGGCGCGGGGGCTCGTGGTGCGGGCGTTCCAGGACGGGGCGTACCTGCTGGAACGGCGCGAACGGCTGGAATCCAGGTGATTCACAACCCCGCCTTTCACAAATAGAAACTTCATGTTGACAAATTGGCAAGTCGCCTCTACAATTCTAAGCAAGGAGGCGATGAGCGTGATCGGCACCAGCTTCGAACGAACGAGCCACATGCACATGGACGAGCTCCGCCACCAGGCGTTCGTGGAGGCGCAGATCCGGAGGGCGCGTGGCCGTGCGGGTGCCCGGATCGCCGCCACGCTGCGCGCATGGGCGGCTCGGCTCGAGACGCCCGAACGTGACGTACTCGGCCCCTGGCGCGAAGACTTCTCCTTCAGGACGGCCGAGCCGCGCTGATGGCGCGCGGAAGGGCCCGAGGGCCAAGGCGGAACGAGGTGGCCAGCGAGTGGGGCGCGCGCGACCAGCACGGCCCCCGGAACCACGAACCGAGTCAACACGAACCCGGCCCCCGCCTTGCCGGGCGGGTGGAGAGACGAGGCGAAGCGTGAACGAGATCGAACGGATCCAGAAGATGGTCGAAGCCGGGACGATCACCGACGACGAGGCGCAGCGGCTCCTGAGCGTCCTGCGCGACATCGACCAGGCCGATGAGGAGCTCGCCGCCAGCGGTGCCGCGATGGAGGCCGAGGCGCGCCAGGTCGAAGCGCTCCACGACCCTGCTCCAGCCGCGGGTGCCGCGACCCCGGCCCCGGCGCAGGCCGCCGCGACCGGCCAGGCGCAGGCTGCTCGGGACGTGCAAGGCGCGCACGCTGAACAAGGCGCGCACGCTGAACAAGGCGCGCACGCTGAGCAGGGCGCGGATGCTGGGCAAGGCGCGCAAGGCGCGCAGGACACGCGCGTCTCCGGCGCTGCCCCCGAGGGCTTGCGCTGGGTGCACGTCTCGTTGCTCGCGGGCGATCTCAGTCTGAAGGTCGACCCGGAGGCAAGCGAAGTGATGGTGCGCGGCGACGAGGGAAGCGTACGGGTCGAACCGACCGAGGACGGCTTCAGCGTGAACCACGTCAGGCAGGACGGCCAGGACTCCTGGATCGACCGCTTCCTCTCGCGCATCCGCTCCGGCCACCTCGAGCTGCGCATCCCACCCGGCCACGGCGTCGACCTCAGCGTCACCGCCGGCGACGTGGAGATGCGCGACGTGCCCTACCTGCGCGGCCGCCTCACCTCCGGCAACCTCGACGCACGAGGCCTGCGCGGCATCGACTTCACGACCGCGGCGGGCGACCTCGACCTGGAGATGACGCTGACCGAGGGCCGGCACAGCCTGCGCGCCACCGCCGGCGACGTCCAGGTGCGACTGGGCCGCGGGTCCGACGTGACCGTGGACGGATCGGTCTCGATCGGGAACGCCTCGGTCCGCGCACCCGGCTTCGACGTCGACCGGCGCGGCGTGGGGCAGCGCTTCCGCGGCCGCGTCGGTCAGGGGACGGCCCGGCTCGACCTGCACGTCACCACGGGCGACGTGGACGTGAGGGCGGACGATGATCGCTGACGACGAGCGGCGCCGCATCCTGGAGAGGCTGGCTGCGGGGCACATCAGCGCCGAGCGCGCGGACGAGCTGCTCGCGCACGCGGGCGCTGCCGAGGTGCCCGAAACGAGCGGGTCATACGCGCACCGCACGGCCTGGCTGTTGAGCCTCGACCCCAACGCGGGCCGTTCGCGGTCCGCTCGGCGTCACGGGCCCCGTGAAGGAGAGGGTGGACGATGAACGCCAACGACGAGCGCCGCCGCATCCTGGACATGCTGGCCGCCGGACAGATCACCGCGGATCAGGCCGCGGAGCTGCTCGAAGCGATCGGGCCGGGGCGCGAGCCGGCCCCCTCCGCTCCCGCCACCAAGGGCATCGCGCGGCTGCTGCGCATCTCCGTCGACGCCACCCGTCCCGACGGCAGCAAGGAGGCCACCGTCCGGGTGAACGTTCCGCTGGGGCTGGCCAAGTTCGCCGGCCGTTTCCTTCCACCCGAGGCGCGGCGGGAGCTCGAGGGGCAGGGCATCGACCTGACCTCGCTGCTGGACTCGCTCGACACCGAGGTGCCCGACGGCCGCCTGGTCGACATCGACGCGACCGACGACGACAAGGGCACCACCGCGAGGATCGTCATCGAGGTGGTGTGATGCTCACGCTCCGGCCACTCGACGCTCCCGGTCGGCGCGCCTACCTCGACGCCCTGCGTCCGCGCGTGCTGGTCGTGCGCGTGCGGGGTCCCCGGAGGCGCTTCGTATGGGCGGTCCCGATGGCGCCCTTCGAGGAGCTGCTGGCGTTCGCGCTGGCGCTGGTGCTGCTGGTCCCGTCGGCGCTGCGGCTGGTGCCCGCCCGCGCCCGAGGGCGCTGGCTGCAGCGCTTCGCGGAGCGTCCGGCCGGCGCAGGGCCGTCGACGGGCGCCGCGGGCCGCAGCTCCGTTGGTGCCGCTGGCGCCGCCGTGCCCGGCGGCCTGCTGGGGCGGCTCTCGCTGATCGCCGCCGGAGGGCTTGGCGACGCGCTGCGTGTGCCGCCCGGGACCCCCTACCTCACCGTCGAGACGCGGGGCGTCGCCATCGACGTCCGTAGCTACTGAGCGGCCACAAGACGGCCACAGCACGGCCACCGAGCGGCCACCGAGCCACCTGCACCCCACCAGGGAGACGCACCATGCCGAGACTTCCCATGCCTACCGCCTGCCCCGTCACCGGGGAGGCCCTGACCGTGACCCGCCTCGAGTGCGAAGCCAGCGGCGTCGCCATCGAAGGCCGCTTCACGCCCAACGAGTTCGCCCTGCTCCCCGACGAGCAGCTCGAGTTCCTCCGCATCTTCGTCAAGGTACGCGGCAACCTCAAGGAGGCCGAGCGCGTGCTGGGCCTCAGCTACCCCACCGTCCGGCTGCGCTTCGACAACCTGCTGCGCGCCCTCGGGTACGAGGCCGCCCCCGACGGCGGCGAGGAACGGGCGGGCATCCTGGAGCAGCTCGAGAAGGGCGACATCAGCGCCGAGGAGGCGACCAAGCGCCTCCAGGCCCTGAAGCGCCGCTCCGCCTGAGGTCCTCCGGCCGAAGCAGGAAACCTCGACGGGATCGGCATTTCCCGCGTGCATCCCATGCCACGGGCCGGCCGGGCGGCTTCGGTATACTGGCGACCTGATGGCGGACTACTACGAGCTCCTCGGGCTCGATCGCGACGCGGACGCGGCCCAGGTCAAGGCGGCCTATCGGCGCCTGGCCCTGAAGTACCACCCCGACCGCAACCCCGGCGATCACGAGGCCGAGGAGACGTTCAAGAACATCAACGAGGCCTACGCGGTGCTCTCGGATCCCGAGAAGCGCAGTCGCTACGACCGCTTCGGCTCCGTCGACGAGTCCGCGACCTTCACCGGCGACATCTTCGACATCTTCGCGTCCGTGTTCGGCGGCAACGTGGCGGGCGCTCGGCCGCGCCAGCGCGGTCAGCCCGGTGAGGATCTCGAGGCGCAGCTCGCCGTCACCCTGGAGCAGGCGCGCGACGGCGCCACGGTCGAGATCGAGCTCAACCGCTACACCACCTGCGACCGCTGCCACGGCGATCGTGCCGATCCCGACGGTGAGGGCAAGAAGACGTGCCCCACCTGCCACGGTGCGGGTCAGGTGCGGGCGCAGGCGCAGTCGTTCTTCGGCACCGTCGTCACCACCCGCACCTGCCCGCAGTGCCAGGGCCTGGGCCAGATCGTCACCGAGCCCTGCACCAAGTGCGCGGGGCTGGGCCGGATGGAGACGCGCGACCCGGTCGAGGTCAAGCTGCCGCGCGGGATCGACGGCGGCTACCGCCTGCGCGTGACGGGCGCAGGCAACGCCGGCGTCGACGGTGGGCCGCCGGGCGATCTCTACCTCTTCATCGAGATGGCGCCGCACGAGCACTTCACGCGTGACGGCGACGACCTGCGCTTCGACCTGCACGTGGGGCTGGCGCAGGCGGCGCTGGGCTCGAGCTTCGAAGTGCCGACGCTCGACGGCGCCGAGGTCGTGGACGTCCCCCCCGGCACCCAGTCCGGCACCGAGGTGCGGCTTCGCGGCAAGGGGATGCCGCGGCTGCGACAGATCGGCAACGGCGACCAGGTGGTGCGCATCGTGGTGGACACCCCCGCGAAGCTGTCGCCCAAGGCGCGCGAGCTGCTGCTCGCCTACGCCGACGAGGCGGGCGAGGCCATCCACGAGCGCGAGTCGCTGATGGAGAGGGTCAAGCACCTCTTCGGCGGACGCCGCAAGGACAAGAGCGGGGCCCCCACCGACGGCGACATGGGCGAGGCCGGGGACGACGTCCCCGAGGACGAGGCCCGCGAGGCCGGTGCTGCCGCCGCGGACGGCGGCAAGCGCAAGAAGAGCAAGGTCGGCAGCAGCCACTGACACGAGCTGAAGCGCCCGGGAGGGCGCGCGCCGGCGGTCAGGCCTCCTGGAGCGCCTCGACGCGCCGGTGCAACCACACCCGCAGCTCCCCCTCGACCTCCTCGGCGAGCTGAGGGATGTGGCGCGCCTCCGGCTCCTTGCGGAACCAGGTGCGCTGCCGCCGGGCGTACTGCAGCGTGGCGATGGTGACCGCCACCTCGGCCTCCTCCAGCGTGCTGCGCCCGGCCAGGTGCGTGGCGACCTCCTTGTAACCGATCGCCTGCAGCGCGGTCAGCGGATCGGGGTAGGCCTCCAGCAACGCGCGCACCTCGGACACCAGGCCCGCCTCGAACATGCGGCGGGTGCGTTGCACGATGCGGGGGCGGAGCGTGTCCATCGGGGGGAGCAGCACCGCCTTGTCGTAGCGGAACGCCGGGGTCGTGCGGGGGAAGGCGCTGGGAGGCCGGCCCGTGCGCCGGAGCACCTCGAGCGCCCGGATCACGCGGCGTGGGTTGCGCTGGGCGCGCGCCGCATCCTGGGGACTGAGCCGCTCCAGCTCCGCCACCATGCGCCCCAGCCCGTTCTTCTCGTAGTCCTTCCAGAGCGGCGCCTGCGCCTCCGGGTCGGCGGGCGGCGCGGTCGGCAGCCCCTCGGCGAGCGCCCGGATGTAGAAGCCGGTGCCGCCCACCACCAGCGGCAGGCGCCCGCGAGCGAGGACCGCCGCCAGCGCTTCCTCGGCCCGGCGCACGTAGTCCGCCACCGAGAAGGGCTCGGCGGGGGTCACGACGTCGATGAGGTGGTGGGGGACCTGCTCGCGTTCGGCGGGGGTGGGCTTGGCGGTGCCGATGTCCATGCCCCGGTACACTTGCATGGCGTCGGCGGCGACGATCTCCAGCCCGAGCTCGGCCGCCAGCTTCAGCGCCACGGCGCTCTTGCCGGAGGCGGTAGGACCGCCGAGGATGGGGATGAGCACGGCCGCCGAGGCCACGTGCCTACGCTAACAGACCCCCTGAGGGCGGGTGCTAAACTCGCCGCATGGAGATCGAGAAGTTCGGCACGGCAGGCGACATCGAGGAGCTCCTGGCGGTGCGCGACCGGATCGACGCGCTCACCTCCGCCGGGGCCTCCGGCGACGGCGTGCTGCCGCGGGTGGACCTGCTCGATCTGGGCGACGCGTACCAGCTCCTGGTGGAGGTCCCGGGGGTGTCGCTGTCCAGCCTGGAGGTCGCCCTGCAGGGCAAGGACGTGGTGGTCGCCGGAATCCGCGAGAACCTGCCCGACGACACCGGGATCGTGTTCAGCGAGCGCCCGAACGGCCCGTTCCAGCGCACCGTCGAGCTGCCCGCCGAGGTCGACCGCGAGAACGCGACCGCCCACCTCGAGTCCGGTGTTCTCATCGTGAACCTGCCCAAGGCCTGAGCCCACGGGTGCCGTGCGCGACGGCGGAGCACCCTTCCGGGGAGCGGCCGTGACGCTGCCCGAGGAGCGCGTGCCGTTCCCGGTCGAGCCGCGCTACAGCGTGAGGCCCACGATGCGGCGCTGGGACGCGGCCGATACCGGCCACCTGCGTCTCGACCGCACCTACCCCAGCTATCTGCGCGAGAAGCTGCGCCTGCTCCGTGACGACCCCGACGGTTGCCGGGTGGTTGCTGCCGGCGTCGACCGCGACGCCCTGCGCCAGGCACTCCTGCGCGTAGCCGAGGGCCTCGCGGCGGACGCGGCGCCGGAGGGGGCCGCGGCGGTGCCGGCACCGATCGTGGCCGGGCCCGACGCGCTGCGCTTCCCCCTCTCGAGCGCCTGGCCGACGCGCTGGCGCTGGCCGTCCAGGAGGACCTGGTGCTGATGGCGGGGCCGGAGGCGAGCGAAGGCGGCGATGCGGGGGCGGCCGCTCCGGGCGCAGGGGCGCGGGACGGCCGCGCGGAGCTGCTGCACGTCTGCTTCCCCAGCTCGTGGGACCCCGCCGAGCGGGCGGGCGCCGGCTTCGCCGCCCTGCACGCACCCGTGCCCCACAGCGAGATGCTCCAGGCCGCAGCGGGCCGGGTCGTGCGGGCGATGGTCGCCAAGGGCCCGTTCGTGCGCTACGTCTGGAGCCTCGCCGAGGACGCCACCCTCGACCGCAACCCACGTCGCCGCCCGGCCGTGGCCGCGCCGGCGGGCCCCGCCGCGCTGTGGTTCCGGGTGGAGCGCCAGACGGTGCTGCCGCTCCCGGCGCTGGGGCGGGCGCTCTTCACCATCCGGGTCTACCGCGCCCCGCTCCCCGCCGTGCTGACCACGCCGGCGCGCCGGCGCGCGCTGGCCTCGGCGCTCCGCTCGATGGACGAGGCGCTGCTCGCCTACAAGGGGGTGGGCGGCCTCCGGTCGGCGCTGCTCGCCTACCTGGAACGCCCCTGAGGCCCGATCGCCCGAGGCCCGGACGCTACGGCGCCGAGGGGATGGTGACCTCCAGGTCGCCCTTGACGGCGCCCAGCACCACCACGTCGTTGTTGTTCAGGTAGTAGCGCAGGCGGTCGCCCTGCAGCACGTCCTGCCCCTTGGTGCTGCGGGCGGGCTTGCCGGCCAGCACCGCCACGCCGGCGGCCTCGTCGAGCTGCAGGCTGTCGGCGGTGGTCACCC
>JARRMM010000064.1:0-19270 GCA_037386005.1 Deinococcales bacterium
AGCTCCACTTCGAGGCCCTGCTGGAAGGTCTCGCGCGAGACCTGCAGGGCCTCCGCACCGACGGCCTGACGGATCGCCTCGGCCTCCCCGGGCTCGACCCGGGTGTCGGTCAGCTCGGTCCAGTCGCGGATCCCGAGATCGCGACAGGCCTGACGAACGTCCTCGATGGTGACGAAGTCGCTGATGTCCATGGTTCCTTCCGATCGGCCGCGAATCGGCGGCACGGTGGTGTCGCTAAGGTAGCTCCGTCGTGCCGGCGCCGTGCTCAAGGCTCGGTGTACATGTAGACGCCGAACGTGCCGGGCCCGACGTGCGTCGCGACGGACGTTCCGATGGCGCGGATGGCCCCGCCCGCGAACGCCACGCCGCTGTCGCGCAGCGCTTGGGCCAGGCGTTCCGTACTCGCCGGGTTGTGCACGTGCATGAAGGTCAGGTGGAGCGTGCCCGCGTGCTCGCCCACGAAGGCCCGCACGTGGCGGACGATCTCGCGGATGGCGGCGACCGTGCCGCGCACGGTCGTCACGGGCACGGCGCCGGCGCCTTCGTGCGTGAGGATCGGCGTGACGCGCAGCAGTCCGCCCAGCAGCGCGCTGGCGCGGCCGATACGCCCCCCGCGGCGCAGGTGCTCGAGGCTGGTGACGGCGAACAGTGCCTTGAGCGTGTCCCGGATGGGCTCGATCCCTTCGAGGATGGCGGCGAGGCTCGCCCCTCGGTCGCGGAGCTCCGCAGCCTTGCGGACCACGTCCCCATGGCCCGCCGTGGTCGCACGGGTATCGAAGACGGTCACCGGCAGCGGCGCTCCCTCGGCCGCCCGGCACGCCGACGCGTACGTCCCCGACAGCTCCGAGCTCAGGGTGAGGCAGAGCACCTGCTCGGCGCCCGCCTCGGCGACCCGTTGGAAGACCTCGAGGAAGGTGTCCGGCGTGACCTGACTGGTGCTGGGGAGGTCGGCGCCGGCCGCGATCCCGGCCAGGATGTCGTCGGTGGTGATGTCCACCCCGTCGAGGTAGGTCTTCCCCTGGAACTCGACGTGCAGCGGAACGATGGTGACCCCGAGGTCGCTCGCCTCGGTCGCCGTGAGGTCGCAGGTGCTGTCGGCCACGAGGGCGAGCGTTCGCCGGGCTGCCTGCGGCTGAAGGGTCATCGTGGTACCTCCGGGACCTCAGCGTACGCGCCGGAGCGGCGATCGCGCCGTACTACGTGGCGGGGGCGATGCGGTCCTCTCCGGGAAGACCGGCCGCCGGTGCGCAGCCCCCTACGGCACCAGCAACACCACGACCATGAGCAGGGCGGCCGCGGCCAACGACTTGCGCTGAACGCCGGTCGCCTGCACCCGCACCTGGGCCAGCTCCTCGGGGTCCTCGATGGTCTCGATCCGGTCCCCCAGCTTGCGCTGCTGGCGTGCAGCGAGCGCCACGCAGGTGTGGTCGCGCCATTGGAAGTAGCCGACGGCCGCCGGATAGAAGAGCACGATGAGGGGGAGCCGCCACCAGCGCTCGGCGCCGCCCGCGAGAAGCAGGACGAAGGCGACCAGCCCCACGCCCAGCGCCACCAGGCCGAAGGTCAAGCGCCGCCGCCGCTCGGACCGGTTGATGTTGGCGCACGCGACCGGCGCGCCGCCGTCTGGGGTCGTGTCCATGACGCGGCCAGTGTAGGGGAGCCTCGGCGGGCACGCGCCCGCCGAGGCTACAGTTGGCGCCTGGCCTCCGGGGTCAGACCTGCGTTCCGCCCCGCGGGGTCGGCGCGGGCCGGGCCGCCAGTGGCGTGACGTGGAGCAGGAGCGCCGCCAGGATCGCGGCGGCCGCCAGCACCACGAACACCACGAACCCCGTGGCGTAGCCGGTCGCGTCGCCGCCGCCGACGAACAGCGCCATGACCGGCGGGATGACGAAGCCGCCGAAAGCGCCCAGCCCGCCGACCCAGCCGGCCGCTCCGCCGACGGCGTGGGGCACCACACGGGGGACGAGCTTGAACACGGCCGCGTTGTTGACGCCCATGCCCAGCGCCATCAGCACCACACCCGCCACCGAGAGCGCGAGGTGTCCGCTGAAGGTCATGATGGCAGCGCCCAGCAGGGTGGTCCCGAGGGACAGGAGCGCCGTCCGTTCGCCGCCCAGTCGGTCGGCCAGCGACCCGCCCGGCACCCGGATGGCCGACGCCAACAGCGAGTACAGGGCCGTGAGGGCGCCCGCGGCGACCGCTGTGGTCTTGAGGTACTCGAGCCAGTAGGTCGGCAGCCACGCCGTCAGGGCCAGGAACCCGCCGAAGGTAGTGAAGTACAGCAGGACGAGGATCCAGGTGCGCCACACCCTGGCCGAGTGCACGAGGGTGTCGACGGCCGACCCGGCCGGGAAGAGCTCTTGCCCGGCGTCCTGAGCGCGCGCACGGGCGGCGTCCACGGTCGCGCCGCTCTGGCGGAGCTGGAAGAAGGGGGCGTTCTGGCCGAGCGCGAAGTAGAGCGCCGTGCCCACCACGAGGAAGGCGAGCCAGGCGAGGTAGGCGGTGCCGAGCCCGTAGCTGCTCAGCGCGACCGGCAGCAGGAACGAGAACATGCCGGGAGCGAGGTTGCCGACCCCCGCGTAGGTGCCGAGGGCGAAGCCCTGCGTGCGCTGCGGGAACCAGTACGAAACCTGCCCGATGCCGACCGAGAAGGTGGCGATGCCGCTACCGCACAGGAGCCCCAGGAGCAGCAGCAACGGGAAGAAGCCGCGCGTGAGATGGTCGGGGTAGAGCGTGTGGATCACGAGCGCGAGTCCCGCCATCCCCACGATCGACATGATCAGCAAGGTGAGGAAGGGCTTGCGTCCGCCCGAGGTGTCCACCCAGGCGGCGAAGGGGATGCGCAACAACGATCCGGAGAGCGACGGAACGGCGACCAGCAGGCCGATCTGGCCTGCGCTCAGGTGCATGGGTCCCGCGAGCTGGTGCGCGGTGGGCCCGAACAGCGACACCGACGCAAAACCGAAGAAGAACCCGAGCGTCGCCGCCCAGAGTCCGGTGGTGGGCGTACCCTTCGTTGCCGTCATGGCATCGACCTCCTGGTGCGCGCGCCCGGCCGTGAGGGTGCCGGCTCGAGCGCAGGGTGGGGATCCTGGGCGCCCCGGCGTGCGCCCCCGCGGCGGCGGCCGGCGTGCGGACGTTCTGCATCGGCGCCGGTCCCCTCCGCGGTCTGTCGTCACCGCGGAGCATGGCAGCCGTCGCTACCGGTCCACTAACAGGCAAGGGGACATACGTCCCGGAAGCGTCAGGTGGTCGCCCCTATAATTCGGACAACCGTGGCGGAGAATCTCTGGGTCCTCGACTCGCGGGGCACGATCCTGGAGGCCCCCGTGCGCGAGCCTGCCCTGGCCGAGGTCGAGCTCGTCGGACGGAGCTGCGCCGAGGTGGTGCGAGGGACCGACGAGCGCGGGCGGGACGTCTGCGAAAGATGCCCGGTGAGGGCGGAGCTGCGCCGCGGCGCCTACACCGCCGAGACCACGCTCTGGCGGGGTGGTCGCCGCCAACGGTGCACGGCTACCCTCGGCCCGGAGGGCACCGAGGTGCGGTTGAGCGACGCGTTGCGGCCCGGTCACGAGGAGGTCCTGATCTCGCTCGCCCGTGCGGTCGATCGCATGCGCGATCGATCGCGCCTGTTCCCCACACTGCGTGGTTTCCTCGACGTGCTGCGGCGTGCTGCCGGCGTCGAGGCCAGCGAGCTCTTCCTCATCGATCCGGGGCACAGCTCCATGCTGCTGACGGTGCACCAGGGTCGGGACGCTGCCGCGTTCCAGGAGCGGGCGGCGTTCCGGCTGGGCGAGGGGTACCCGGGCATCGTTGCCTACGAAGGCACGCCGCTCGTGACCCAGGACCTGGCCAACGACGATCGTTACCTACGCGGGAAGGTCAAGCGACTGGGCTACCGCACCTTCCTGAGCTACCCCTTGAACGCGCCCGGTGGCTTCGTCGGGGTCGTCGACCTGGCGAGCCGGAGTGCCGACGTGCCCGTCCGCTCGCTGAGCGCTCTGATGTCGATGGTCGGACCGGTGCTGGCCGCGGCGCTCTACGGCGTACTCTCCGAGCTGTCCGAGGAGGCCCTGGCGGAGGTCGGCAGCGTGCTCCGCAGGGGGCAGCCGGACGCCGCCCACGGGCGCGTGGCGCGCCTCGCCGAGGAGCTGTGCGGGGCCCGCACGGTCGCGCTGATGACGGCGGCGTCGGGCCAGGCGGACGGCGGCAGCGTGAGATGTCCTCACCTGGGCGAGTGCCCGCTCGTGCGGAACGGCCCCGAGGAGGTCGGCGTCGCCGGGGTCGGCATCGCGGGCGTCGGCTGCCCCATGGGTTCCGAGGGCCCCGCCCGCTACTGCCTGCCGTGGCGGTTGGGCGACGAGGTCGTCGGGGTCCAGAGCGTGGTGCTGGCCAGACCCCCCTCGCCGGGGACGCAGTACATGGCGCCGCTGTTGTGGCTGCAGCACCGGGCGGCGCAGCTGCTCGGAGCGGCATCGGCCGACGGGGCGGCCGGCGACGGGATGCCCCGTGTCACCATCCGGACCTTCGGTACCTTCCAACTCACGCTGGACGGACGGCCGTTCGACCCCCGCAGCCTCGGCAGGCGCAAGGCCTGGGTCCTCCTCAAGCTGCTGGTGGCCCAGCGCGGGCACGTGCTCGCGCGGGAGGAGCTCGCGGAGCGCCTCTGGCCGGGCGACGACCCGGTGGCCGCGGTCAAGCGCGTTCACGTGCTGGTCTCCACGTTGCGCAAGGCGATCGAGATGGACCCCCAGGCGCCGGCGTTGATCCTCTCCGAGGGCGAAGGCTACACCTTCAGTCCTCTCGAGCCGGTGGACCTCGATGTCGTCACCTTCGAGCAGCTCATCGACGAGGCCGATCGGAGCGAGGGGATGCTCGCGATCCGGAGCTACGCCGAGGCGCTGCGTCGCTACCGCGGGCCGTTCATGGCCGAGGAGGCCTACAACGACGCCTTCGAGCTCGATCGCTCCTACTTCCGGGAGCGGGCCACCCGCGCGCTCGAGCGCTGCGCGGCGCTACAGGAGGCGCAGGGCCGCACCGGCGATGCCATCGTGAGCCTCCGGCGCCTCCTGCAGGCCGACCCCTGGCACCGCCCCGGGTACGATGCCCTCGCCCGGCTCCTGGAACAGCGGGGCGACACCGAGCAGGCGGCGCTCGTGCGGGTGCAGGGCGAGCGCGTGCTGCAGTCCGAGGTCTGAGCTGGCGGAGCGCGCGGCGCGCTCCCTCCCACCGGTGACGGCGCCGCGCCCCCTGGCGCGGGATGCGGAAGCTCAGGTACGCCGGCGGCGCGCTCGACGCTGCGTCCACACCACGATCTGCCACGGCCGGACCAGGTACCCCAGCGGCAAGGTGACGATGTGCACCAGGCGCGAGAAGGGGAGGGCCGCCAGGAGCACGAAGAAGCCCAGGACGTGGATCTTGACTGGCCACATCAGGTCGAGCATCAGGTCCGGGCGCGGACGCAGTGTGAGGATCGACCACAGGTAGGGGGTCATCACGCCCGCGAACCACGACGAGCCGAAGCGGTAGCTCGCCGCGGTCCACAAGCCCGTCGCGAGTTGGATCAGCAGCAGGGCCAGCACCACGTAGTCCATCGGCGTGCTGACGGCGCGGATGCGCGGGTGCGACAGGCGCCGCCAGGTCAGCACGAGCAGGCCGATCAGCGCCCACACGGCCAGCGCAGCGCCGGTACCTTCCAGCAGGTAGACGCGGGCAGGCACGGCGTTCCACCAGAGGATGCCCCTGGGCACCAGCAGCGCAGCGAGGTGGCCCAGCAGGATCAGCACCACGCCCCAATGGAAGGGGATCGAGCCCCAGTACAGGCGTTTTCCTTCGAGGAGCTGCGAGGAGAGCGACGAGACCGTGAACGGCCGCTGCCGGAAGCGCAGGATCGTCACCGCCACGAACAGCGCGATGGAGGCGTAGGGCAGGGCCAGGAACAGCAGGTCGTTCACGGCGCGCTCCCTTCCGAGGTGAGCTCGCCCACGGCCGCCCGGGCCGCGTGCACCAGGTGGCGGTAGGGGTTGGTCCGATCGATGCCCTCGAGCTGCTTCACCATGCTCGCGAGGGCCTGGCGCGTCGTGTCGAGCACGTCGGAGGGGAGGGTCTCGGCCCTCGCCAGGTAGCGCAGGACGGGCGCGAGGTGGTCGGCGAGCTCACCGCTCGCGGGGATCTGGAGGCGCTCGAGCTCGGCCGACATCCTCGCCATGAACGAGCCGCGGCGGTAGTCCTCGCCGTAGACCTGGTAGCCGACGTAGGGCGCGGCCACCGGGTTGAGGTCGAGCGTGCGGGTGTAGAGCTCTTCCCAGGCGGCCGGATCGAGCCGCCCGGCCGATTCCAGGAAGCGCGTCCAAGGCGCGCGGCAGGCGGTGGGCAGGCCCCGGGCCGGTTGCCTCAAGCGCGCCGCTCGCGCCGGCTCGGGGTAGAGGAAGCCCTCGGCCAGGAGGTCGAGCGCATTCACCGGGGGGCGCGTCACCTCACTCCCCCCGCTCCGGCGCGCGCAGGCTCCCGAAGCCGGTCGCGCCCTTGTGCGCCAGCGGATCGTTGGCGGCCTCGATGGCGGCCTCGCGGTGGTAGGGCGGGAGGACGAAGCGCTCGTCGAGCGTGGGCAGCGTCGTCAGGCAGTACATCGCCTCGGCCTCCTCCAAGCTCATGCCGGCCTGGTCCAGCATCGCCAGCGTGCGCGCGTCGACCTCGCCCTCGACGCTCTGCCGGCGCTTGAGGGCCCGCACGGCCAGCAGCTTGCGCAGCGCGACCCGGATGAGCTCCTCGTTGCCGCCTGCGAACAGGCTGGCCAGGTAGCGCACCGGCAGGCGCGAGTCGTCGATGCGGCGGAACACCTCGGCGCCCTGGTCCTCGGCCGGGATGCGCAGCTTGACGAGCTCCCGTTCGAGGGTCGACACCACCGGCGACAGCGGCGGCACGTAGAACATCATCGCCATGGTGCGGAACTCGGGGTGCAGCGGCAGGGCGATCCCCCACTCCTTGACGAAGCGGTAGGCGGGCGAGCGCTGCGCGGCGTCGATCCAGCCGTCGTCCAGGCCCGCCTCCCGTGCAGCTGCGACCACGGCCGGGTCGAAGGGATCGAGGATGACCGAGCGCTGGGCCTCCACCAGGTCGGCGGGGTCCTTCGCCTTCGCCGCCTCCGGGATGCGGTCGGCGTCGTAGAGCAGCACGCCCAGGTAGCGGATGCGGCCCACGCAGGAGTGGGCGCAGGCGGGCGCCTGTCCCGTCTCCAGCCGCGGGAAGCACAGGATGCACTTCTCCGACTTGCCGGTGTGCCAGTTGTAGTAGACCTTCTTGTAGGGGCAGGCGGCGACGCACATGCGCCAGGCGCGGCACTTGTCTTCGTTCACGAGCACCACGCCGTCCTCGCCGCGCTTGTAGATCGCGCCGGTGGGGCAGGCGGCCACGCACGACGGGTTGAGGCAGTGGTTGCAGATGCGGGGCAGGTAGTTCATCACCACCCGGTCGATCTCGGCGAACTGCTCGCGCACCTCCGGCTCGAGCGCGTCGAGGTTGAGATCGCTGGCGGCGTAGACGTCGGAGCCCGAGAGGTCGTCGTCCCAGTTGGGACCGGACTCGATGTCGATCCGCTCGCCGGTCAGCATGGAGACCGGCTCGGCGGTGGGTTGGTCGTCGCCGGCCGGGGCGTCGAAGAGGTCCTGGTAGCGGAAGGTGAAGGGCTCGTAGTAGTCCTCGAGGCTGGGGAGGGCCGGGTTGTAGAACAGCCGGGCCAGGCCGCTGGCGCGGGAGTGGAGGCGCAGCTCCAACCGGTCGCCGGCCAGCCTCCAGCCCCCCCGGTACGCCTCCTGGTCCTCCCAGCCGGTGGGGTAGCCCGTGCCGGGACGCGTCTCGACGTTGTTCCACCACATGTACTCGGTGCCCTTGCGGTCGGTCCACAGGTTCTTGCAGGCTACCGAGCAGGTGTGGCAGCCGATGCACTTGTCGAGGTGGAAGATCATGCTCATCTGTGCCCTGACGTTCATGGCAGGCCTAGCCTTTCCGTGGTGTCCTGTCGGTGGGTCGCCGTCGGAGCCGAGATCGCGACGCACACGTCAGAACTCCGGCTTCTCGATGCGGCGCACGTACACGAAGGTGTCGCGGTTGCCCCCCGTGGGGCCCCAGTAGTTGAAGCCGTAGGTGAACTGGGCGTACCCGCCCGACATGAGCACCGGCTTGAGGCGCGCGCGGGTGATCGAGTTGTTCATGCCGGCCCGGCGTCCTCGCGTCGGCGACTTGGGGATGCCGACGGTACGCTCCGTGGCGTGGTAGACGAACACCGCGCCGCGTGGGATGCGTGCTGAGGTGATGCAGCGCTGCACGAACACGCCGTTGTTGTTGATCAGCTCCACCCAGTCGTTGTCGCGGATCCCCATCTCGTGGGCGTCCTTGGCGTTGAGCCAGACCGGGTAGTCGCCGCGCGAGAGCGTCATCATGCGGTGGTTCTCGGAGTAGGTGGAGTGGATGCTCCACTTGCCGTGCGGGGTGATGTAGTTGAGCAGCTTGCCACCGTCGGGGATGCCGTGCCCATCGGTGTCGCCGATCATGGCGGCGTCCGGCTTGGGCTTGTAGGTGGGGAGCGCCTCGCCGAAGCGCAGGTACTGCTCGTGGTCGAGGTAGAAGTGCTGGCGGCCGGTGAGGGTGCGCCAGGGGACGAGACGCTCGCGGTTCAGGGCGAACGGCGTGTAGGCGCGCCCCGCCTTCACGATGCCGGTCCAGGTGGGGCTGGTGAGGACGCGACGCGGTTGGGCGACGAGGTCGTCGAAGCTCACCCGGACGTCGCGGCTGCCCTCGGCGAGATCGGTGAGCCGGACGCCGGTCTTGTGCTCCTCGTGCGCGAAGGCGCGGTGGGCCAGCTCGCCGTTGCTGACCGGGTCGAGCGCCAGGATCGCGTCGGCGACGTCGCGTGCGCTCTCCAGGGAGGGGTAGGTGGCGGGCTCCGGTTGTCCGTCGCCGGAGGGGCGGGCGCGCTGCACGCCCCGGACGCCGCCTGGATCGCCGAAGGTCCGGGGGTTCGCGGCGCGGAGCTCGGCGTAGACGTCGGCGACGTCGATCTTCAGGCCGTGGACGCCGAGACCGTTCCGTTCCACCCCAGGTCCGAGCGTCAGCATCTGGTCGTAGAGGTGGGCGTAGTCACGTCGGACCACCTGGACGTGAGGCATGGTCCGGCCCGGCTCGGGGTCCGCCTCGCCCGCGCGCCAGTCCTCCACCCGGGGCTGGGCCAGCTCGTCGGGCGAGTCGTGCTTCAGAGGCTGCATCACGACGTCGAGCACGGGCTCCGGCATGCGGGTGCGTGCCAGCTCCGAGACCTTGCGCGCCACGCCCTTGAAGACTTCCCAGTCGGAGCGCGACTCCCATGCCGGTGGGACCGCCTCCTGCATCGGGTTGATGAAGCTGTGCAGGTCGGTGCTGTTGAGGTCGTCCTTCTCGTACCAGGTGGCGGCCGGCAGCACGATGTCGGAGTACAGGGCGCTGGTGTCCATGCGGAAGTTGATGTCGACCACCAGGTCGAGCTTGCCGGTCAGGGGGGCATCGCGGTAGGTGACCTCATGGACGGCGTCTTCGGCGCGTTCGGGCGCCGTGGCGTTCGAGTGGGTCCCGAGGTAGTGGCGGAGCATGAACTCGTGCCCCTTCATGCTGGTACCGATGGCGTTGCCGCGCCAGATGAACCACACACGCGGCCAGTTCGCGGGCGCGTCCGGGTCCTCGACGGCGAGCTTCAGGCTGCCGTCCCGGAGCCGATCGACGACGTGCCGAACGACCTGCTCGTCGGTCGTGGCGCCGGCCTCGGCGGCCTCGCGCGCCACCTGGAGGGGGCTGCGGTCGAACTGCGGGTAGAAGGGGAGCCAACCCATGCGGACGGCTCTCGCCTGGTGGTCGATGGTGTGCTCCGGGGCTACATCACCCGGGTTCGAGCCGTTCCGGTCGTAGCCACCGAAGCCGGGCTCGTAGCGCCACTGGTCCGTGTGCACGTAGTGGAAACTGGGGGCGTTCTGCTGTCGACTGGCCGCGCCCCAATCGGCGCCGAAGGCGATGGCGCCCCAGGAGGCGTGGCAGGCGAGCTTCTCCTGCCCTACGTAGTGCGCGAGGCCGCCGCCGTTCGTCCCCACCGCCCCGGTCAGCATCAGGGCGGTGATGGCGGAACGGTAGATGAGGTTGTTGTGGTACCAGTGGTTCGCCCCGGCACCGACGATGATGAGGTTCTTGCCGCCCGTCTTCTCGGCGTTGGTCGCCCACGCCCTGGCGAAGCGCAGCAGGGTGTCGCGGTGGACGCCGGTCCGGGACTCCTGCCAGGCGGGGGTGTACAGTGCGTCCTCTTCGTCGTAGTCCACGGGCTCTTCGCCGGCCGCGGCGACGTTGAACTGGGCCAGCAGCAGGTCGAAGGCGGTGGCGACCGCCACGCGTCCCTCGTCGGTCTCGACGTAGCGGACGGGGACCCGGCGCTCGACCGGTCGCCCGTTGCAGAGGTCGTCGAAGGTGACACTCGCTCGCTCGTCGTGCTCGTCGGCGAAGCTCAGCTCGGGGGCGATGGCTTCGCCATCGAGCCCGTCGACCGGCTCGAGGTTCCACTTGCCCGCGTCGCCCTCTCCCCATCGGAAGCCGATCGTCCCCTGGGGCATGCGGGGGCGCCCGCTCGTCTCGTCCCAGACGAGCAGCTTCCCTTCGGGGTTGTCCACGTCGCGGTAGGCCGGCAGGGCGCCCGCACGCAGGAAGCGGCCGGGCCGGCCGTCCTCCACGCGGACCAGGAAGGGGGCGTCGGTGTAGCGCCGGAGGTAGTCGGTGAAGAACGGCACGTTGCGCTCGACGTAGCACTCCTTCAGCAGGACGTGGTCGACCGCCATCCAGAAGGCGCCGTCCTGACCGGCATGGGCTGGGATCCACCAGTCGGCGTACTTGGCGACCTGCGAGAAGTCGGGGCTGAGGACGGCGAGCTGGGCGCCGGCGTGCCGTACCTCGCTGACGAAGTGCGTGTCCGGCGTGCGCGTCATGTTGAGGTTGGAGCCCATCACCGCGATGAAGCGTGCGTTGTACCAGTCGGCCGACTCGTGCACGTCCGTCTGCTCGCCCCACACCTCGGGCGAGGCCGGCGGCAGGTCGCAGTACCAGTCGTAGAAGGAGAGGGGCACGCCTCCGAACAGCGACAGGAAGCGGCTCCCGGCGCTGTAGCTCACCTGCGACATGGCCGGGATGGGGGAGAATCCGATCACGCGGTCGGGGCCGTAGGTCTCGGCCGTGGACAGCGTCGACGCTGCCACGATCTCCTGCGCTTCCTCCCAGCCCACCCGGCGGAACCCGCCCTTGCCGCGGGCCCGCTGGATGGCGCTGCGGGTGGCGGGGTCGTCCATGAGGCTGCGCCACGCCTCCACCGGGTCGTCGAAGCGCGCCCGGGCGGCGCGCCAGGCGTCGATGAGGACGCCGCGCGCATAGGGGTGCTTCACGCGGATGGGGCTGTAGAGGTACCACGAGAAGCTGATGCCGCGCTGGCAGCCCCGCGGCTCGTACGGCGGCAGCCCCTGCTCGAGATGCGGGTAGTCGGTGGCCTGCAGCTCCCAGGTGACGATGCCGTCCTTGACGAACACCTCCCAGCTGCAGCTGCCCGTGCAGTTGACGCCGTGCGTGGTACGCACGCGCTTGTCGTGCTGGAAGCGGTTGCGGTAGAACGCCTCCCACTTCCGCTCGGTCGGCGAGGCGACCTCCTTGATCCACTTCATCGACGGTTCCTCCCCAGTCGTCCCGTGCGTCGCAGGTGTTCCGCGACGCTCTCGCGCTGACGCGGCCACCACGCCAGCAGCAGCGTGAAGAGCAGCGCGGCTCCCGTCGCGCCGAAGAGCCAGAGCCAGTTGAAGCCGAAGCGGGCCGGGTCGCGGCTCGCGGTGCCCTGCGCCTGCGCGGTGGCCGCCGTCTGTTGCAGGTAGGCGATGAGGTCGTCGATCTCCGGTTGTGTGAGGGGGTGGGTCGCGAACGCCTGACGCATCACCGGGAAGGCGATGGTCGTCAGCACTCCCTTGAGACCGGCGCTCTGCCCCAGCCGGTCGTAGGCGGTGGTCAGGTCGAGCCCCATGGTGCCGCCGCCCAGCGGGTTGGCGCCGTCCACGCTGTGGCAGGCGGCGCAGGGCGGTCCACCGTTCTGAAGTCGGACGCGTCCGGAGAACAGCGCTCGGCCGGCCGCCACGGCCGCCGCCGGCGCGGGGGCGGCCGTCGCGGGAGCGGCGGTGCCGGTGGGGGCGCTCGGCGCGACCTCGCTGGCGGAAGGGGTCGCCGGCGGCGTTCCGGAGGCTTGTCCCGTGCCGGCCGCGCCGCTCGCCGGGGCGCCGGTCGAGGCGTCGGCACCCGCCGTCCCGAAGTCGTTCCCCCAGCTGCTGCGGATGTAGTCGGTCAACGCCTGGATCTCGGCGCCCGAGAGCGTTCCGCCGAAGGCGGGCATGGTGCCGTCGAACCTCTGGCCGCCGACGTCGAGCGGGCCGGTGAGGCCCTTCTCGATGACGGTTCGGACGTGCGCCTCGTCCTTCAGGGCGGGATTGCCGGCGAGCGGCGGGAAGGCGCCGGGGACACCGGTACCGTTGACCTGGTGGCAGGCTGTGCAGTTCTGGCTGTAGAGCGCGGCGCCGTCGGCGGCCTGCGCCACGGATGGGCCCATCAGCGTGACGCAGGTGAGCAGCGTCGCAGCGAAGGCGAGAGCGCGCCGCAGAGCGGCGCCGCAGCGGGCCGCTGGGAACGGCTGGGTCGCGCAGAGGGACCGGGTCGCGCCCGTGGCCGGGTGCGTTCGTGGCCACCGACGCGAGCTATCGAGGGCGCCTGGGATCGTGAGGGAGGGGTCACGTGGCATCGTGCCCCGAGGCTAGGTGGCGAGGCTTTCGGTTGGCTTACGAGGGGCGGTCGCCGCAGCGGCGTGCGCTCGCGACGCATCGATGGCGTCGGCGGGGCAGCATGCGGCGGGCGCGGGCGGGGTCCACGACGAGCGCTGAGCCCACGACGAGCGCCGGCCGCGCGCCCGGATGGGCGGTCGCGGTCCCTACGTTCTGGAGTACGGCGTCGATGTAGGACGCGTCGATGGTCTGGTCGTAGCTGGGGATGGTGTCGATCTCGCCGAAATCCTTGAGCTTCTGGGCCGTGTACTGGTACGACTGCTGCGTCGGCAGGCCTGCGTTCAGCGGCCAGATGTGCCCCTTGATCATCAGGTTGTAGGCGTACTCGATGGCGGCCGGGTCCTCGCCGCTGGCCTTGGCGCCGTCGGCGATGACCTTGGCCTTGTTGGCCGGGTCGTACATCCAGCGGCTGGCGAGCACGAGGGCGCGCAGGAAGCGCTTCACTTCACCCGGGTTGGCCTTGACGTAGGCATCGTTCGCGGCCAGGGCGCCGTACCACCAGTCGGGGATGGCCTGGTACTCGTACGCGAGGACGTGCACGCCGGGGTCCTTCTGCAGCACGACGTAGGCGCCGTCGGCGTGGAACACCGCGGCCGAGATGCGGTGGCTGACCATCGCGGGCACGAAGCCGGAGCGCTGCATGTGGATCATGTGCACGCTGTCCAGCGACACGCCCTCGGGCGCCAGGCAGGCCTGCAGCAGCGTCTGCGCGAAGCCGCCGGTATCGGTGACGCCCACGTTCTTGCCGACCAGGTCCTTGGCCGTCTTGATGCCGTCACCGCCGATGCAGACGGTGTCGAGCTTGAGGCCGTACGACCAGATCACGTGGGCCGCCTTGCCGTGGGAGGCTGCGATGATGGGGTCGGTGGCGGACGTGAAGGAGAACTTGGTGGAGCCGGCTACGGTGCTCAGGAAGGCGGGGACCCCGCTGGTCTCGGGTACCAGCTTGACGTGCAGGTGCTCCCGGTCGAAGAACCCTTCCTGCTGCGCGATGAAGGGAACGAGGAACACGGCCTTGGGGGGCGACACCGCGACGGTGGCGCCGATCGTGCCCCAGGGGGTGGAGTCGGTCACGGTGGGCCAGTCGTTCGAGCCCTGGGCGCTGGCCGTGCTCACCAGCAAGGCCGCGATCAGCAACCCGATCGCGACCCCCAGCGGGAGCGGCGTGCTCTTGAGCCATCCTGTCATCGACCTTCTCATCTGCTGCCTCCCTTGATGTGCGCGGGAACGGACGCATTCCGTCCCGGAGACACCGATCGAACGTGCCCGGCCGCCGGAGCCTGCGCTCACCGCCCCGTGTCCTTGTTGAACCAGGGGGCGAGGCGCTTCCTGAGCTCCTCGATGACCGTCCGGAAGAAGCCCCCCAGGATCATCACGGTCAGGAGCACGGCCAGCATGTCGGCCGTCTTGTAGGCGTTGGCCGAGAAGGCCAGGATCTGGCCCATGCCCGACAACGCGGTGTAGATCTCGGAGATGAACATCCCCACCAGGCCCATGGCGACCCCTTGACTGAGGCCGGTGACGATGTAGGGCACGACGCTGGGGATGATCACGTGGCGCCACATGGCCATCTCGTTCGCGCGGAACGAGCGCGCCACCTCCACGAGCGATGGATCGACGCTGCGCACCCCGTTGTAGACCGCGATGGTGACGGGGAAGAGCACGAACATCGAGATGATGATGAGCTGCGCCTGGACCCCGAACCCGAACCACAGCGAGATCAGCGGGATGAGCGCCACCAGCGGGGTGGAGTAGATGGCGTAGACGTACATGCCCACCGCGGCCTCGAACACGGCGAAGCGCCCCATGGCGACGCCGAGCGTGATGCCGATGATGCTGCCGATCACCAGCCCGCCCAGGAACATCGACACGCTGTAGAGGATGGCGCCGGCCAGCGGGCCGGAGACGAGCAGCTCGTAGAGGTGGGCGATGACCGCCGTGAAGGGCGTGAAGATGATCTCGAGCGTGCTGGCGCCGTAGATCTGCCAGGCGCCGAGCACCACGATGAACGACAGCGCGCGGATGAGCAGGTAGCGGTTGCGCGTGCGGCGCTCGGCCTGGCGTCGGCGCTGCTTGACGCGCTCGCGCAGGGCGGCGCGTGCGTCGGGGAGTCGTTCTTGCACGTCCATCAGACGTCCCTCCCGCTGCCCTTGAGCATGTCCTGCCAGATGGTCTCCCGGAGCGGCTCGTACGCCGGGTGTTTGCGGACCGTGTCGACCGTCCTGGGGCGGTCGATCGGGACGTCGAAGACGTGGTAGACCTCGCCGGGCTTGGTCTTCATGACCACGATGCGGTCGGCCAGGGTGATCGCCTCGTCGATGCTGTGGGTGACGAAGACCACCGTCTGGCGGAAGCGCTCCCAGATCGAGAGCAGCTCGCCCTGCAGCAGCTCGCGCGTGTAGGCGTCCACGGAGGCGAACGGCTCGTCCATCAGCAGCAGCTCGGGGCCGAGCGCGAGGGCGCGTGCGATGCCGACGCGCTGGCGCATGCCGCCGGAGAGGTTGTCGGGGAAGGCCGCCTCGAAGCCCTTCAGGCCGACGAGCTCGACCGCCCACTGCACCTTCTCGTTGATCTGGGTCTGGGGCACGCCCGCCAGCACCAGTGGGAAGGCGACGTTCTGGCTGACGGTCTTCCAAGGGAACAGGCCGAACTGCTGGAACACCACCGCCGCCTGACGGGGCGGCCCGGTGATGACCTTGTCGTCGAGTTGGACCGTGCCCTCGTCGGGCACGATGAGCCCGTCGAGGATCCGCAGCAGGGTGGTCTTGCCGCAGCCGCTGGGGCCGAGGAGGCAGACGAACTCGTGTTGGAAGATCTCGAGACTGACGTCGTGCAGCACCTCGAGGTCGCCATACCACTTGGAGATGTTGGAGGCCGTGGCCTTGGCGCGGCGTGCCTGCGTGGGGACCGTCATGGCAGCGCGCCCGTGTCGCTGGCTACCCTGCCGTGAGCATGGCTGGACTGAACGAACGACCCGTGGATGAGGCACCTCCCGGCGCAGCGCCTCAGCGGCCGAAGGAGCCACGGAGCACGCGCGCGTGCTGAGCATTTCGGTTGTCGATTCGGCAATTCTAGGTCGCCCCCGGTCAATTGTCAATTTTCAATTTTCTGTTATAGACTCATGAGCATGGGGAAGCCGACGATCGGCAAGTTGCATGCGCCGGAGCGCGACGTTCTGTCGCGCCAGGCGTACGACGCCTTGCGGGAAGGGATCCTGGCGCGGACGCTGCCGGCAGGGAGCAAGCTGGTGATGCGCGACCTGGTCGAGCAGTTGGAGCTCTCGCCCACGCCCATCAACCAGGCCCTGGCGGCGCTGGAACGCGAGGGCCTGGTGGAGTCGCGCCCGCATCGCGGCTACTACGTCATCACGTTGGAGCCCAAGGACATCGTGGACATCTACACCCTGCGCGAGGTCCTCGAGGGGCTGGCGATGCGGCTCGCCGTGGAGACGCATCCCGAGGAGCTGGCCGCGTTCCTCCGCGAGTTGCAGAGCGAGCAGGAGGAGTGTTGCGCCGAGGGGGACCTGAAACGCTACGCCGATCTCGACGTCGCCTTCCACCGCATGGTGTGGGAGATGTCGGGCAACGAGCGGCTGTTGAACATGTCCGAGATGCTCATGGGGCAGGTCCGTCTGCTCATCAGCACCTCCGCCGAGGTGGAGGGCCGGCTGCCGGCCTCCATGGCGGAGCACGAACGCATCCTGGCGCACGTGGCGCGAGGGGAGGCCGAGGCGGCTGAAGCGGCCATGCGGGAGCACGTCCGCAACGCGGGCTCCGCGCTGCTCGCCCACCTCGGGACCGACCTTACGCTCCCCGGCGTCGAGCCCCAACCGGAGGTGGCCTCGTGACGAGACCCGGTCCTATCCCCCCGAGCCCCACGGCGCCCGTACGGGCGCGGCGCGACCGTGGATGATCCCACCGCGGCGCCCCCACGCGTCGTCGCCTGTGGCGCGCGCTTCGCTCCGCTCGACATCGAGGAGCGCGTCCTGGCTCCACTCGGTGTGGAGGTGGTGCGGGCGTCGGGCGACGGCGAGGCCGAGCTCGTCGAGAGCTGTCGCGGCGCCGCTGCCGTGCTGGCGGGATCGGCCCCGCGCTTCACGCGGCGCGTGCTCGAGGAGATGCAAGGTCTGAAGGCGTTGGTGCGCTACGGCATCGGCGTCGACCGCATCGACGTCGGCGCCGCGGCCGAGCTGGGCATCCCGGTGTGCAACGTGCTGGACTACTGCACCGACGAGGTCGCGCTCCACGCCGTGACCCTGATCCTGGCGCTCACCCGCAAGATCGAGGCCGCCGCCGCGCATGTGCGCGGCGGCGGCTGGGGCGTGGCCGAGCTCACGCCCATCGCGGCGCCCGAGGCGACCACCGTGGCCGTGCTGGGCCTGGGCCGGATCGGCCGGCGCGCGGCGGGGTTCCTCTCGGGGCTCGGCTTCCACGTCACCGGCTACGACCCGTTCGTCACGGCCGATCCCACCGGCGGCGCGGTGGAGCTGCGGACCTCGCTGGAAGCCGCCCTGGCGGACGCGCAGGTCGTCTCGTTGCACCTGCCGCTCAGCGACGCGACCCGGCACCTCCTCGGCGAGCGCGAGCTGGCGCTTCTGCCGCAGGGAGCCTACGTCGTGAACGTGAGCCGCGGCGGGCTGATCGACGAGGCGGCGCTGCTGCGTGCGCTGGACGCGGGCCATCTGGCGGGCGCCGGGCTCGACGTCGTCGAGGGCGAGCCGCCGTCCGAGGACGAGCCGCTGCGTCGCCACCCTGCGGTCGTCGTCACGCCGCACATGGCCTGGTACTCGGTCCAGGCCCAGCGGCGCATGCGGCAGCTCGCGGCCGAGGAGGTGGCGCGCTGCCTGCGTGGCGAGCGCCCGCTCCATCCCGTCGCGCCCGCCGTGACAGGGTAGGCCATGGCCGACGACCGCCGTTCCGCCAACCATTCCTGCAGGCCCGAGACCGGACAGATCGAGGGCCTGGTGTTCTACAGCTCGCGCAGCGCATCCTGGGTGATGACCGTGGTGCCTCCCGGGGCGCCGCCCCGGCAGCAGCGCGTGAACGTGCGGTTCTGCCCCTGGTGTGGCCGCGATCTGGCGGCGGTGACCCCGGCGGACGACGCCGACCTGCTGGAGTAGGGGACGCGGCTGGCGGTGCCGCTCCGGCACCGCCAGCTGTCTGATTTTCGACACAAAATTGAAAATTGACAATTGCCGCCTCGGAACCTAGAATGGCGCAATCACAACCATGCGACCGGACACGAGAGTGCCTGGAGCTGTGGGCCCGAGGGCCTACAGAGGGAGGTGGTTCGCCATTCACAAGTTCCTGGTCCACAACGAAGGCGATGACGTCGGTGTCGCCACCGAGGACATCGCCGGCGGCGACGAGATCGTCGGGATCTTCATGGATACCGGCGGCGAGGTTCGCGTCACCGCCCGCGGCGAGGTGCCGCTCAGCCACAAGATCGCCGTCCATGCGCTCAAGAGCGGCGACGAGGTGACCGAGTACGGTACGCGTATCGGCATCGCCACCCGCGACATCGAGGTCGGCGACTACGTCCACACCCACAACATCCGCTCGGCGCGCTGGTAGGAGAGGGAGCACCATGGAAACGGCACTCACCGGCTACCGGCGGGCCAATGGCCGGGTCGGCATCCGCAACCACGTGGTCGTCATCCCGGTCGACGACATCTCCAACGCCGCCGCCGAGGGCGTGGCGCGGCTGGTACCCGAGGCACTCGCCATCCCGCACCCGTACGGGCGGCTTCAGTTCGGCGAGGATCTCGAGCTCCACTTCCGGACCCTCATCGGCACCGGCTCCAACCCCAACGTGGCGGCGGCCATCGTGATCGGCATCGAGCCCAACTGGACCGAACGGGTCGTGGAGGGCATCCGTGCGCAAGGGACGCCGGTGGAGGGGTTCTCGATCGAGCGCAGCGGCGACCTCAAGACCATCCAGGTGGCGGCGCGTGCGGCACAACGGTTCGTCCAGGACGCCGCCGAGATCCCTCGCGAGCCCATCGAGCTGGGCGAGATCTGCCTCAGCATCAAGTGCGGCGAGAGCGACACCACCACCGGCCTGGCCTCCTGCCCGACCGTGGCACAGGTGGTCGATGCGGTGGTGGACGCCGGCGGGACGGTCCTCTTCGGCGAGACCTCGGAGCTCACCGGCGGCGAGCACCTCATCGCGGAGCGCTGCATCGACGACGACGTGCGCCGGCGCTTCCAGGAGACCTACGACGCCTACATCCGGATGATCGACGAGCAGGACGCCAACCTCATGGGCTCACAGCCGACGCAGGGCAACATCCGCGGCGGGTTGAGCACCATCGAGGAGAAGGCGCTCGGCAACATCGAGAAGACCGGCACCAAGCCCGTCGTCGACGTGCTTGCCCCGGCCCATGCGCCCACCCGGCAGGG
>JARRMM010000065.1:0-12971 GCA_037386005.1 Deinococcales bacterium
GCAACGCCATCGGCGACCCCAGCTTCGTGGATCCCGGCGTGCTCGGCCGGGCCGTCGACGGCATGGTGGAGACCGTGCTGGAGGCCGGGCTTGCCCTCCAGGAGGGCGGCGAGCCGTGAGCCGCGGGCGGCGCGCACGCCGCCGGAAGGAACGCCATCGTGCGCGGGGCGGCGGGCGCATCCCCGCTTTCGCGCTGGGAAAGGACGACGCATGAACGTAGCCGTGATCGGAGCAGGAACGATGGGGTCCGGGATCGCGCAGACCTGCGCGGTTGCGGGGCACGACGTGGTGCTGTGCGACGTGGCTCCAGGAGCGCTGGACCGCGCCGAGCGGACGATCGCCTCCAGCCTCGGCCGGCTGGTGAAGAAGGAGGCGCTCGGTCAGGCGGACGCGGACGAGGCACGTGGCCGCATCGCCATGCGCGACCGCCTCGAAGGCCTGGAGGAGGCCGGCGTCGTGATCGAAGCCGTGTACGAGTCGCTCGAGGTGAAGCGCGACGTGTGGGGCCGGCTCGCGGCGGCCACCAGCGAAGGCGCTCTGCTCGCCACCAACACCTCCAGTCTGTCGGTCACCGAGGTGGCGGGGTACAGCGGCCGGCCGGAGCGCTTCTGCGGCATGCACTTCTTCAACCCGGTGCCGGTCATGGCGCTGGTCGAGGTCGTGCGCGGCCTGCGCTCGTCCGACGAGACGGTGGAGCAGGCACGCGCCTTCGCCGAGGGGATCGGGAAGACCCCCATCGTGTGCGAGGACAAGCCGGGATTCATCGTCAACCGTCTGCTCATCCCCTACCTGAACGACGCCGTGCACGCGCTGTCCGAGGGGGTCGCGTCGGCCGAGGACATCGACCGGGCGATGAAGCTGGGGGCGAACATGCCGATCGGGCCGCTGGCGCTCTCGGATCTGGTGGGGCTGGACGTCGGGCTGGCTGCCACCGAAGCGCTGTTCGCCGAGTTCGGCGATCCCAAGTACCGGCCCGCGCCGCTCATGCGCCAGATGGTGCGCGCCGGCAAGCTCGGCCGCAAGAGCGGCGAGGGCTTCTTCCGCTACGATTGACGCACGCTTGACCCGACGCGCCGCCCGAGGCGTGCCGGGCACCGGAGGATCGCATGAGCGACCAGGCACCGTACGAGGACGTCACCTTCGAGCACCTGCGCTACGAGGTGGACGGCGGCATCGCCGTTCTCACCATCGACCGACAGGACGCGCTCAACGCCCTCAACGACGAGCTCCTCACAGAGCTCTCGATCGCCTTCGAGATGGCCGAGGCCGACCTCGAGGTGCGGGCGCTCGTCCTGACCGGGGCCGGGCGGGCGTTCGTGGCAGGCGCGGACATCGCCGCACTGCAGCGGCTGTCCGACACCTTCGCCGGCCGTGAGGCCTCGCTCGCCGGGCAGGACCTGACCAACACCCTGGGCGCCCTGCCCATCCCGACCATCGCCGCCATCAACGGCTTCGCCCTGGGCGGCGGGCTGGAGCTGGCGCTCGCGGCGGATCTGCGCGTGGCGTCGCCCAAGGCGCGGCTGGGGTTGCCGGAGGTGGGGCTCGGCCTCATCCCGGGCTACGGCGGGACCCAGCGCCTGCCTCGACTGATCGGCCAGGGCCGCGCGCTGGACCTCATCTTCACCGGGCGCCACGTGGAGGCCGAGGAGGCGCTCGCGATGGGACTCGTCAACCGCATCGCGGACGACGCCCTGGAGGGCGCCAAGGAGCTGGCGAGGCTCACCATGCGCAAGGCACCCATCGCGCTCGGACTGGCGAAGGAAGCCGTGGTGCGCGGCCTCGACGTGACCCTCAACCAGGGGCTCGAGATCGAGGCCGACCTGTTCGGCATGGCGGTGACGACGGAGGACATGAAGGAGGGGACCAGCGCCTTCCTGGAGAAGCGCGATCCGGAGTTCAGCGGGCAGTGAGTGAGAGGCGCGGCGTCGCCGCGCCCTCCTCATCCGCCGGCGCTTGGATCAGCCAGGGTACCGGCGCTCGAGGTGCTCGAGCGCCAGGCGATCGATCCGGTCCGCGTGCGTGAGCCGCTCTTCCAGGTTCTCCACGCCCGCCAGCTCCTGAAGGGCTCGTAGCGCCTCCGGACTCCAGCCGGCATCGGCCCGGTGGCGACCGGCGCGCTCCAGCACCGCCAGCAGCCGAGCCAGGACCTCGCCCTCGAGGGGGAGCAGGTCCTCCTCTCGCGGTCGTTCGAAGTAGAGGTGGTGGAGGGTCAGCAACTCGCCGAGGCGGGTGACCGGGGCGTGGTGGTCGTCGACGCGGAGGTCGATGTAGCGGTCGTTGAAGCCCCCGTAGCCGCCACCGGCACGCACCACCAGCAGCGCCGCGCCCTGGCGGCCGCGGCGGTCACCGCCGGCCTCGTCGGCGGCGCGCAGGGCCGCCACGAGACGCTCGGCCAGCGGACCGCGACTCGCCTCGAAGGTGTCCGCCAACGCTTCCACCACCTCGGGGCCCGCCAACAGGTTCCCCTGGGCCGCGAAGCCGCTCTTCGCGATACCGCCCGCCCACGGGTGACAGGCGTCACCGGTGAAGGTCAGGCTGCGGCCCGAGGCATCGACCAGACCGTACTGGCGCATGGCGTGCTGGTCGTCGGTGGCGGCGAACGACTCGTGGATGAGGTCGAGCGGCACCCCGGCGCGGAAGGCGGCCATGGCGCGCGGCCCGTAGCTGGTGTTGGCGTAGCTCTGGGTGGCGACGGCCCCCACGTCCGCCTCCGCGAAGGGCACCACCGCGCCGACGGCGAGGAACTTCGACGCCACCGCGATGCCGAGGTCGCCGCTGTCCGCATCGCGGGCGACGAGCGAGAACGTGCTGACCGGTCGCATGCGCTTCACCCTACCACCCCTCCGCCACCCGGCCCTCGCCCGGGATGCGCGTCCAGGCGGTAGACTCGCGGGCATGGACATGCTCTCACAACTCTCCGAGCTGGCCGGGGTGCCCGGCCGGGAGGAGCGGGTCCGCGCCTTCATCGAAGAGGGCGTCCGCGACCACGTCGACGACCTCCACACCGACGCCCTCGGCAACCTCCACGCGGTGCGGCGCAGTGGCAAGGCGGATGCTCCGCGGCTGATGGTGGCCGCGCACATGGACGAGATCGGCTTCATCGTCCGCTTCGTGGACGACAAGGGCTTCCTGCGCCTTCAGCACGTCGGTGGCTTCGATCCACGCAACCTCTTCGCCCGCCAGGTGACCGTCCACGCCTCCCACGGCGAGCGCGAGCTGGTCGGCGTCCTCAACCCGGCCGGCAAGCCGGTTCACCTCTCGACCGCCGAGGAACGTTCGAAGGTCCCCGACCTCGACGCGTTCTTCGTCGACCTGGGCATGGACGCCGAGCGGGTGAAGGAGCTGGTACGCGTCGGCGACATGGTGACGCTCCGGCAGCCCTTCGCCGATCTCGGTGATGTGGTGACCGGGAAGGCGCTCGATGACCGTGCGGGGTGTTGGATCCTCATCGAGACGCTGCGCCGGCTCGGGACCCCCGCGATGGACCTCCACGCGGTCTTCACGGTGCAGGAGGAGGTAGGGCTGCGGGGTGCCATCACCAGCGCCTTCAGCGTGGCGCCCGACGTGGCCATCGCGCTCGACACCACCCTGGCGATCGATACGCCCGAGGCTCGCGACGACCTCCGGATCACACAGCTCGGCAAGGGCACCGCCATCAAGGTGATGGACGCCTCGACCATCAGCACCCGCTGGCTGGTCGACGCGCTGATCGCACTGGCGGAGCGCCGCGACGTCGCCTACCAGCTCGAAGTGCTGCCGCTGGGCGGGACCGACGCCGGGGCCATGCAGCGCGCACGCGAGGGGGCGCCGTCGATCACCCTGTCCACGCCCTCCCGCTACGTGCACACGGTCACCGAGATGGTCGCCAAGGCCGATCTCGAGGCCGCCGTCGCGCTGCTCACCGCCGCCGTCGAGGAAGGGATCGCGCCGCCGTCCTGAACGTTCTCGCTCCGATTGCCGCCGCGCCGTCGTCCGGCACGTCCCTCCCGGAGGGCGTACTCCCCGGTGCTAGACTGACGCCGTGATCGTCGGCATCATCAGCGATGTCCACGCCAACGTCATCGCGTTGGAAGCCGTCCTGGAGCAGCTCAAGCTGCGGGGCGCCGAGACCGTCCTGTGCCTGGGCGACCTGGTCGGGTACGGCCCCGCACCCAACGAGACCATCGACCTGGTACGCCGTGAGAGCGTGCTGTGCACGCTGGGCGCCGCCGACGAGCGCATCGCCTACGCCTTCGCACGCCGCAAGATCCCCCGGCGGGGCGTGGCCGACGAGATCCTCGAGTGGACGCGCGAGGTGATCGAAGCCCGCCACGTGCACTTCCTGCAGACCCTCCCGGTCCAGCAGCGCATCCACACGCCTGCCGGTCGGCTGCGCTTCTTCCACGGCAGCCCCGAGGACCCGGCGGAGACGCTCAACCTCAACCAGGACCCCATCTCCCTCGGGAAGATGCTCCAACGGCACCGCTGCTCGATCCTGGCCAGCGGCTCCACACATGTCCCCTTCTACCGGAAGTTGCCGACCGGCCTGGTGGTGAACCCCGGCTCGGTCGGCCTCTCGCTCAACGGCGAGCCGGGTGCCGACTACGCGCTGCTGACCATCACCGAGGAGTCCATCGACGTGCAGATGGACAAGGTCGAGTACGACTTCGCCGCCGTCGCCTTCGACATCGTGGCGTGGGGGCTGCCCTCGATGGTGGCGGAGGCGGTCCAGATGGGGCGGCTGCCCGAGCCCATGCCGCCCGACGGCGACGGCGGAGGCGACAACCCCCTCTGAGCGCTGAGGTGCCGTGCCCCGCCCTCGCCTCCGTCGGCCGGGCGATCGACTACGCCGTTTCGATCCCCATCGCCAGGGCCTCGCCGCCGCCGATGCAGATCGACGCCATGCCACGGCTCCCCCCGCGCTTGTTCAGGGCGCTCAGCAGCGTGACCAGGATGCGGGCGCCCGAGGCGCCGATGGGGTGACCGAGCGCGACCGCCCCACCCAGCACGTTGACGCGCTCCTCGTCCAGCCCGAACTCCTCGATGGCGGCCAGCGGCACGACGCTGAACGCCTCGTTGATCTCGTAGGCGTCGACGCTCTCGGGCGTCCAGGAGAGGCGCGCGAAGAGCTTCTTCATGGCCTCCACCGGCGCGACGGTGAACCACTCGGGCTCGAGCGCATGGCCGCTGTACCCACGGATGTGCGCCAGCACCGGCATACCTCGCTCCTGCGCGACCGCCTCGCTGGTGACTACGAGCGCCGCTGCGCCGTCGTTGATGGTCGAGGCATTGGCGGCGGTCACGGTGCCGTCCTTCTCGAAGGCCGGGCGCAGACCCGGGACCTTGTCGAAGTTGACCTGCGCGGGTCCCTCGTCCTCCGTCACCTCGGTGACGGCCCCTCGCTTGCCGGGGACCTCGACCGGCGTGATCTCCGAGGCGAACGTCCCGTCCGCCATCGCGGCCTGCGCCCGCCGGTAGGAGCGCATGGCGTACTCGTCCTGCCGCTCGCGCGCGAAGTGGTAGCGCCCGGCACACAGCTCGGCGCACGACCCCATGTGCTGGTCGCTGTAGACGTCCCACAGACCGTCGAACACCATCGAGTCGATGACGCTCTTGTTGCCCATGCGCAACCCGCCGCGGGCGCCGGGGAGCAGGTAGGGCGCGTTGGTCATCGACTCCATGCCGCCCGCGACCACCACCTCGGCGTCACCGACGCTGACGGCCCGCGCCGCCTGGATGACGGCCTCCAGGCCGCTCCCGCACATCTTGTTGAGGGTGACGGCGGGTGTGCCCCGCCCCAGCCCGGCGTAGAGGGCCGCCTGCCGCGCCGGCGCCTGGCCCATGCCGGCCGGGAGCACGTTGCCCATCAGGACGAGGTCGACCGCGTCGGCCTCGATCCCCGCTCGCTCCACCGCCGCCCGCACGGCCGCTGCCCCGATCTCCGAGGCCTTCAGCGGCGACAGCGCGCCCTGGAAGGCGCCCATCGGCGTGCGTACGGCGGATGCGATGACGATTCCCATGGTGACCTCCAACGTCCGGCGCCCGTCCCCCGTGGGACCGGTGCCGGTTCCGCCCACCAGTATAGGGAGCCACGCCCCGGTCCTCCGGCCATCGCCGGCACCGTCCCGACACGCCCCGCCCCACCGGGGCACCCCGCCGCGCCCCGGCTCGCATGCCTCAGCGACGGAAGGTGACCGTCGCCCGCACGTCCTGCCAGGTGATCGTGATGGGGCGGTAGAGGTCGAACCACGACGGCAGCAGCAGCACGGCGGCGGCGGGCGCGTCCGGTCCGACGTGCCGGCTCGAGCCCCGCACCATCCGCATGCGGTAGGGATAGCGGATCTCGAGGCTGCGGCCGTCCTGCTCCAGGACGAACGAGGCGTGCCAGTCGCTCGGCGTGAGCGCCGACACCAGCACCAGCAGAGGCTTGTCGTCGCCCACGCGCTCCAGCGCCCCGTCGATCTGCTGTCGCTGCGCGGGATCGATCAGCGGCAGCAGATCGAGATCGGCCACCGCCACCGCGACCCCGTCCCCGCCCGACGCGTCCGCTGCGAACATGCGCAGCGCGGGCACGCCGTGGCCGAGGTCGTCGATCTCGCTACGCCCGCCGCTAGCGGCCTCGGGAGGGGTGGGCACCTCGAGCGGTAGCGTGCGTCCGTCGGGCAGCCGCAGCGCGCTCCCGTCGAGAGCGATCCCCAGCGTGTCGAGGGCGTCGGCCGGCAGGTACCAGTGCCCGCCCCGTAACAGCGCCGGCGCCGAGAGGGCGAGCGCGGTCGACGCGCTGGCGCCGGCAGCCTGCCAGAGCGCGTCCGGCGAGCCGTCGAAGACCGTCAGGGTTCCCGTCCCGGCGCGCCACGTGAGGCTCCCTCGGCCCGGCGCCAGGATGTCGCCGAGCGCCCGCGCCAGCGGCGCCGCCGGAGTGTAGAGCACGCCACCCACACGGATCGCAGCCACGGCATCGGCCTGCGCGATGGCGAACGTCGCGGCCGTGACCAGCGTCAGCAGGAGGAGGGCGAGCCGAGCAGGGCTCACGCCGCCGAGCCTAGCACGGCGTCGCGGGGCCGCCGGGGACGCCAGTGCCGTGGCGCGGTCGTCCCCGCCCCGAGCGTGACGCTTCGATGCGCTAGAATGGGATCAGTGAGCACGGTCCGGTACCTTCCGCGCGAGGACAGGGGTCTCGGCTGAGACCCGGCGCGGCGACCTTGCGAAGGCTCCTCTCGACAACGCTAGCCGGCCGGGTGCCGGTCGACCTGCGGGCGCGTCCCGCAGGTATTGACGTGTCCTCTCGCGTGACCGCGACGCGGCCCGCGCCGCGTCGTCACGGAGAACGTTCCGGAGAAGGGAGCATCGGCGATCGACAAGGTCCACGGTAAGCTCTCCGGCCTCAAGGTCGGCCAGGTCAAGCGGCTCGGCAACCTCTATCGGCGCCGTGTCCCGCCCGATGCGGCCCTCACCAACGATCTGGCGCGAGCGCTCACGGCGCTCAGCGCCGACATCGGTCGTGGCGTCAGCGTGCTGATCGACCGCCGGGGACGCGTCGTCACCGTTGCGGCGGGCGACGCGGCGGACACGCCGCTGCCTCCGCCCTCGGGCGAGGTGACCTCGCGACTGTACGGCTTGCGTCTGGTGCACACGCACCTCAAGCCGACCGGTCTGAGCGGGGACGACCTGACGACGCTGTTCCTCAACCGGCTCGACGCCATCGTCGCCGTGGAGACCCGGGAGGACGGGCTTCCGGGGCGCGCGTACCTGGCACAGGTGGCGCCGCCCACCAGCGAGGAGGAGGACTGGATCCTCGACCCGCCGATGACGGTGCCCGAGCTCGAGCGCATCGACTTCACCGAGCGGCTTCGCGCCCTCGAGGAGGAGATGGCGCGGCAGGTGCGCGCCCGCGAGGTGGCGCGCAGCAGCGCCGAGCGAGCCGTGCTGGTCGGCCTGGAGTCGGGCGAGGGGTTGATCGAGGCCGAGTCTCGCCTCGACGAGCTGGCCGAGCTGGTGCGGAGCGCCGGCGGCACCGTGGCCTGGAGCAGCCTGCAGCAGCGGAGCCACGCCGACCAGAAGACGCTGATCGGCCGCGGCAAGCTCCACGAGCTGGTCTCGAAGGCCTACCACGAGGACGCCGACCTGCTGGTCTTCGACCGCGAGCTCTCCCCCGCGCAGGCCCGTGAGATCGAGAGCATCACTCGCCTCAAGGTGCTCGACCGCACCCAGGTGATCCTGGACATCTTCGCGCAGAACGCGCGCGGTCGTGAGGCGCAGGTCCAAGTGGAGCTGGCGCAGCTCCAGTACCAGCTCCCCCGGCTGGCCGGGCGCGGGCGCGCCATGAGCCGCCTCGGTGGCGGGATCGGGACGCGAGGTCCCGGTGAGACCAAGCTGGAGGTCGATCGGCGGCGCATCCGTGACCGCATCGTCAGTCTGGAGAGCGCGGTCGATGAGATCAGCCAGCGGCGGAGCGAGACGCGCAAGAGCCGCACCGGCTCGAACACCCCGGTGATCGCCCTGGTCGGCTACACCAACGCCGGCAAGTCCACCCTCTTCAACGCCCTCGCCAAGTCCGACGCCGTGCACCGTAATCGCCTGTTCGCGACGCTGCGCCCCACCACCCGGGAGGGCTGGTTGCCGGCGCTGGGCGAGTGGGGCGCCAAGGTGCTCTACACCGACACGGTGGGCTTCATCCGCGACCTGCCCGAGGAGCTCGTCAACGCCTTCCGCGCCACCCTGGAGGAGCTGCACGACGCCGACCTGCTGCTGCACGTGGTCGACGCGGCCGCACCGGGGGCGCCCGAGCGGGTGGACGCGGTGCAGCGCATCCTCGACGCCCTGGGGCTGGAGCCGCCCCGCCGCATCGTGCTCAACAAGGCCGACGCCGCCGACCCGGAGGTGCTCGAGGGGTTGAGACAGCGCTTCCATGCCACCAGCGTCTCGGCACGGACCGGTTCCGGCCTCGACGACCTCAAGGCCGACCTGGCGCACGCGCTCGAGGGCCCGCGTCACGTGCCGCTGCCGGAGGACCCCGGCCGCGCCTACGGCTGGGCCTCTCCCACTCGGAGCGACTGAAGGCCCGGCGTCGTCGGCCGGGAGCGGCGCCGCATGGCGGGCGCGCCGACGGTCCCGGGCGCCGGGCGGCGGTAGCATACCGGCATGGACGAGGGCGATCCGCGCGCGTTGCAGGGGCTCAAGGACCTGCGGGGCTTCCTGGCGCTGCTGGAGCGACATGGGGAGCTGCTGCGGATCCACGAGCCGGTGTCCGCCGCCTTCGAGGTCACCGAGATCGCCGACCGCTTCGTGAAGCGGGGCGGCCCCGCGCTGCTGTTCGAGAACGTCGAGGGCAAGGAGTTCCCGGTCGCCATCAACCTGTTCGGGAGCCGTCGGCGCACCGCCTGGGCCCTCGGAGTGGAGTCGCTGGATGCCATCGCCGACCGCATCCGCGGCCTGCTCGACGTGCGCCTGGGCGGCGGCCTGATGGGGCTGATGTCGAACCTCCCGAAGCTCCGAGAGGTGGCCTCGCTGCCCCCCAAGCGGGTCCGTAACGCTCCTGTGCAGCAGGTGGTCTGGCGCGGCGACGAGGTGGACCTCGCGCGCCTGCCGGTGCTGACCTGCTGGCCCGACGACGGCGGCCCGTTCGTGACCCTGCCGCTGGTCATCACGCGCGATCCGGTCGAAGGCGACGTCAACGTCGGGATGTACCGCATGCAGGTGTTCGACCGGGCCACGACCGGGATGCACTGGCAGCGGCACAAGACCGGGGCGCGCCACCTGGAGAGCGCCCGCCGGGCCGGCGAGCGGCTGCCGGTGGCGGTCGCCCTCGGCGGCGATCCAGCGCTCACCTACGCCGCCACCGCACCGCTGCCCCCCGTGCCCGGACTCAACGAGTACTCCCTCACGGGCTTCCTGCGAGGACGCTCGCTCGAGGTCACGCGCGGGGTGAGCGTGGACCTGGAGGTCCCCGCCCACGCGGAGTTCGTGCTGGAGGGCTACGTCGACCCGGAGGAGGCGTGGCGCCCGGAGGGTCCGTTCGGGGACCACACCGGCTTCTACACGCTGACCGACCTCTACCCCGCCTTCCACGTCACCGCCGTGACCATGCGGCACGATCCCGTCTACCCCGCCACCATCGTCGGCAGACCGCCGATGGAGGACGCGTACCTCATCGAGGCGAGCGAGCGCATCTTCCTGGTCCCGGCCCAGCTCGTGCTGCCGGAGCTGGTGGACTACCACATGCCACCCGCCGGGATCGCTCACAACCTCGTCAACGTGCGCATCGACAAGCGCTACCCGGGCCAGGCATACAAGGTCGCCAACGGCCTTCTGGGCCTCGGGCAGATGATGTTCGCCAAGGTCCTGCTGGTGTCCGACGAGGAGATCCCGGTCACCGATCTGCTGGCCTTCTGGCGGGCCGTGCTGGCGCGCGCCCTACCCGGCCGCGACGAGCAGTTCGCGCGCGGCCCCATCGACGTGCTGGACCACTCGAGCCGCTCCTGGAGCTACGGCTCCAAGCTCGTGATCGACGGCACCCGCAAGCACCCCGAGGAGGGGGAGGAGGTGGCCTGGCGACCGAACGAGGAGCGTCCGGCCGAGCGCCTACCCCACCACGCCGAGATCCAGGGGCAACATCAGATCGCCGGCGGCTTCTGGTTCATCACCACCCGCAAGGACCGACCCAACCAGGGCCGTCACCTGGGGGAGTGGGCGGCACGCCAGGCGGCGTGCGCCGGCGTACGGCTCATCGCGGTGCTCGACGACGAGACCGACCCGACCGACTTCGATGACTGCATCTGGACACTGCTGAACAACATCGACCCGGAGCGCGACGTCCAGGTCGTGAGCGGTCACGGCGGCGCGCCGGTCTACGTCATGGACGGCACGCCGAAGCTGGCCGAGGAGGGCTTCACGCGGCCGTGGCCGCAGAAGATCCGCATGACCGACGAGGTCAAGCAACGGGTCGACCGCCTCCTCGAGCGCATCGGAACGCCGGACGCGGCGCCTGCGAAAGGCTGAGCGCCCGACCGGGTCACGAGCGCGAGAACGCCGCCGCCACCAGGAACAGGGCCGCTTGCGTGAGCACGATGGTCGAGCCGCTGGGCACGTCCATCAGGAACGACAGGGCCAGCCCCACCACCGTACTGACCACCGCCAGCAGCAGGCTCAGCACCGTCATCTGCGCGAGCGAGTGCGCCACCAGGCGGGCACCCGCCGCCGGGATCACCAGGTACGCGGCCATCAGGATGATGCCCACGACGACCGAGCTCACGGCGATCACCAGGGCCGCGATCGCGAACAGCAGGTACTCCAACAAGCGGGTGCGCACGCCGTCGGTCCGCGCCAGCTCGTCGTCGAAGGTGGCGTAGCCGAGGCGCCCCCACCACCCCAGCAGGAACGACAGCGCCACCACGGTCACGACCCCGATGACGATCAGGTCGGGCCGGGTCACGGCCAGGATCGAGCCGAACAGCAGGTCCATCAACGACAGGCCGAGGTTGACGTCGGGGGGGATGATCGAGAAGAACAGCACCCCCATCGCCACCGAGACGGCGAAGAACACGCCGATGGCGGTGTCGCTGCTGAGCCGGGTGTGCTCCCGGACCCAGGCGATGGCCAGCGCCGCCACCAGGCTGAAGGGCACCGCGATCCACAACGGGTGCCGCAAGAGGCCCACCCCGCTCGCCAACAGACCGCTGGCAACGATCACGAAGGCACCCAGCCCCATGCCGCCGAAGGCGGCGTGCGCCAGCCCCGCGCCGAGGAACGACAGACGCCGCTGCACCACGAACACGCCCAGCAGTCCCGCCATCAGGGCCACCAGCACCCCCGCCGCCAGGGCGCGCTGCATGAACGCCAGGTGCAGGGCGGCCGCCAGGCTCATCGGCCGCTCCGCTCAGAACGCCAGCGCATGGTGGTGCCCCAGGTGGCCGAAGGCGCGCTCGAGGCAGGCCTCGCACAGCACCTCGTCGGGGATGCCGAAGCCGTGCACCCGGCGGTTGAGGACCAGCACCCGGTCGGCGTGGTAGCGGGCGGCCGCCAGGTCGTGCGTGACCATCACCACCGTGGCGCCGGTGTCGCGCTGGTAGCCCTCCAGCAGGTCGTAGAGATCGTGCTCGGCGAGGAAGTCGACGCCGGTGGCCGGCTCATCGAGCAGCACCAGCTCCGGCCTGCGTGCCAGCGCCCGTGCGAGGTAGACGCGCTGCAGCTCGCCGCCCGACAGGCGCGCGAGCTGGCGCCGCTCCAGGTGCTCGGCCCCGACGCGGGCGAGCACGGCGCGCGCCACCTCCCGCTCGCTGCACCGATGCGCACGGGCCAGCGCCGTCGCAGGCCCGTCACCACCAGCTCGAGAGCGGTCGCGGGGAAGGTCCGATCGAAGGTCTTGAGCTGGGGCACGTAGCCGATCCGCTCCGGCGCAGCCCCGGCGGCGGCGCCGAACAGCGCGGCATGCCCGCTCTGCGGGACGATCAGGCCGAGCGCGACCTTGACGAGGGTCGACTTGCCCGCTCCGTTGGGCCCGACCACGGCGAGGAAGCCACCGGCCTCCAGATCGAAGCTGACGTCCTCCAGGACCACGGCCTCCCCCATGCGTACCTGGACACGGTGCACGTGGAGCGCGGGTACGGCCGAGGCGACGACGCCTCCCGTAGGCCGTGCGCGCACGGCGCTCACCCTCGGACCCCGCGGGCGGACCCGGCGACTCGCCCTGGAGCGTGTTCGGCGACGAAGCGAGAATGCGTTCTCATTAGTGGTCTACTCTACCCGCCGGGGCGCCACCGTGCCAAGTCCCGGCGACACCCGCTTGCGGGCCACGACGACAACGGCTGCCCGGGAGCTCCCGGGCAGCCGCCACGCTCGGCGCCGTGCTGGGCGTCAGCGCTTGTTCGGGTTGACGAACAGGGTGGGATCGAGCTGACGCAAGGCCTTGGCGCTGACCCACACCTTCTTGGGTTTGCCGTCGACCCACATGGTCTTCTTCTGCAGGTTCGGCTTCACCTGGCGCTTGTGCACCC
>JARRMM010000066.1:0-13356 GCA_037386005.1 Deinococcales bacterium
GGCGGCGGCCCCGGGGACCCCGCTGTTCGTGGTGACCGACCGGCTCGACTACCAGCCCATCCAGGGAGCCGGAGGCGTCGGCGCGAATCCCCACGTCTGGCTCGACCCGAGCCTCATGGCGTCGGCCGTACCGCTGCTCGTCGAGGCGCTGGCCTCGGTCGACCCCGAGGACGCAGCCGCCTTCCGCGCCAACGGAGCCGACCTGGTGCGGTCGCTGAAGAGCTTGGACGAGGCGTTGAGCCAGGAGCTGGCACCGCTGCGCGGCGCACCCTTCGTCCCCTTCCACGACGCGTGGCCGTACTTCGCTCGGCACTTCGGACTGGATCTGGTGGCATCCGTCGAGCCGACGCCGGGGCGGGAGCCGAGCCCGCGCTACGTGGCCGAAGCGGTCGCCACCATCCGACGCGTGCACGCCAAGGCCGTGTTCGACGAGCGGCAGCTCAACCCACGCCCCGCACAGGTGGTGGCCGAGGCTGCGGGCGTGCCGCTGGTGACGCTCGATCCCCTCGGTAGCAAGGGGGAGAGCTACCAGGACCTCCTGCGGGCCAACGTGAACGCGATCGTGAAGGCCCTCGGGAACTGAGACAGCCCTAGCGGCGGTGCGCTACGCTTCCGACGTGGACGCGCATCGCCCGCGGACGCTGACCCTGGACAGCGGGCGCATCGAGGCCTGGGGGCAGTGCGAGCGCCGAGCGTGGCTCCAGGCCCATGCTCCGGCCGAGGCCGGGGAGCCCGACGGGCTCGCCCGCTACCTGGCCATTCAACGTGCCGACCTGCGCAGAGTGCTGCGTGCGACGGTCGGTCTCGGGAATCGGGAAGCCCCGAAACCGAGCGACGTCGCGAGTGGCCGACCTGGCACGGACGCTCTCGGGGTCGGCCAGGCTCTCCTGGATGTTTCCTTCGAGGCCCCGATGACGGCACTCGCCCCTTCGCTCGCCCGAGGACCCGATCTCCGTGTGCGTACTACGGTCGACATGCTGGAGCGCGCGGCCGATGGTCTCGTGCTGACGACGCTGGCAACGGGTGCGCGGGTGCGCGAGCACCACGTACGCCGGCTGGCGCTGACGAGCCTCGTCGCTGCGGCCAGAGGGTGGCCCGCCGGCACGATGCGGGTGCTGCACGTCGACCGGCGAGGCCACCACGACGACGCCTCGGAGCTCCTGGCGTCCGTGGACGTCACCGAGCGCTGTCTGAACGAGCAGCGCCATCTCCCGCTTCGGCTCGAGGCGGTGGCGGCGAGCGTGGTGGCGAGCCGGGAGCCGGACACCGCCGTCGGGTCGCACTGCTTCCGGCCGCGTCGATGCCCGTTCGTGGACCGCTGCTGGGGCCGACTGCAGGGCCGTAGCATCGACCGTGTCTGGGGCCTGCGCAGCACGACCCGGAGGGCCTGGCGCAGTGCTGGCTGGCTCGAGCTCGAGCACGTCCCCGACGCGCCCCCAGGCCTCACCGCCCAGGAGCGCCTCGCGGTCCGCGACACCCTCGAGGGACGGGTCCGCGTCGATCGAACCGCCCTGGGGGCGGCGCTCGCACGCTTGCGCTTCCCGATCGCCTACCTGGACATGGAGTTCGCCACGCCGGCCGTGCCGCTCGTCGAGGGCAGCGCTCCCTTCGAGCCCCTGCCGTTCCAGTTCAGCGTCCACCTGGAGGGAGCGGACGGGGGCGTCGAGGCGTTGGCGTGTCTGCGGACGGATCCGGACGAGGATCCGAGGCGACCCCTCGCCGAGGCGCTGGCGCCCATCCTCCAGCGCGCCTCGAGCATCGTCGTCTACGACGCGGGTTCCGAGCATCGCCTGCTCGAGGCCCTGGCGGACGCGGCGCCCGCCGTCGCGCCGTCGCTCCGGTCGGCCGGCGATCGCCTGTGGGATCTCCTCCCCACGATCCAGAACGCGCTGCGTCACCCGGGTTTCGCGGCCCGCTGGGACCTGAAACAGGTGGCGACGACCCTGGCGCCAGGGAGCTATCGGGACGTGCACCTCGCCGACGGCCTTGCCGCACAGGCGGTCTGGCGGGGGCTCCTTCGTACGCACCGCCCGGACCGGGAGGCCGCCCTGCATCGGTACTGCGAAGCGGATAGTCGGGCGATGCTCGAGATCGTCCGCGTCCTAAGGCGATGGTCGCAGCCGGGCGGTGGCCCCGCCGAAGGACGCGTCAGTCCGCCGCGTCGCCCTCCACCGTGACCCTGCCCGTCGCCTTCGCCAGGAACATACGGCCGTCGGCGACGCGAACCAGACTGTCCACATCGGTGCCGTCGTCCGGCACGCACGCCACCCCGATGTTCACGCCGAGGGGGCCCACGGGCGTGTGGACGTTGCCCACCGCGTCCGCCATGCGGTCCGCCGCTTGACGGGCGGCCTCGAGATCGGCGTGCGACAACAGCGCGGCGAACTCGTCACCGCCCCAGCGGAAGAGGCGGTCCCCCGTGCGCGCTGCCGACTGAAGCGCGTGGGCCACATCCCTCAGGGCATCGTCGCCAGCGACGTGGCCGCACCTGTCGTTGACCTGCTTGAAGCGTGACAGGTCGAGGACGAGCAGGGCCAGCGGCTCGCCGTAGCGCACCGATCGGCCGATCTCCTGCTCGGCCTGCTCGTTGAACGCCCGCCGGTTCGAGAGGCCGGTCAGCTCGTCGGTGCGCGCCGCAGCGGATAGCTGGGTCCGGGCATCACTCTCGTGCAGCAGGAAGCCGATGAACGGCGCAAGGCCGGCGGCCGCTTCGATGGCCGCCGGCGGGAACGCGTCGGGATCGTGCATCGCATCCAGGTTCAGGATGGCCAGCACCTCACCCCGGTAGAGCACGGGCAGGCACAGATCGGCCACGATCTCGTCCACGCGGCCGGCCCGTCGAAGCTCCTCGCTGGGACCGGTCAACGCGCTGATGTCGCTCACCGTCCGCTCTCGTCGCGAGAGCAGCACCCTCGGCTCACCGTTCGGCCACCCCGGATCGCCGGCGCCGTACCAGAACTCCATCGCCTCCAGCGTGAAACGGATCGGTCGCAGCCCTTCGGCGTCGAAGCCGACCACGGCCGCATACCGGAACAGCTCGTCGTCGCCACGGACGAGGAGGCTGGCGGCCTCCGAGCCGGGAACGAGCCGCATCGCCGCCTCGAGCAGGCGCGGATACATCTCGGCCACTGGCGTCGCCAGGAGCTCTCTCTGCAGCCGTGCGAGCTCGGCGAGCCGGAGCTCAGAGTCGCGCTGCGCGAGCGATGCGCGCAGCACCGAAGCCAGATCACCCAGGAGATCCCGCTCGCTGGCCAGCCAGGGCCGGCGCTGACCGTGGAACAGCGTCACCATAGCCTGGCTCGCACGCCCGGCCTCGATCGGCACGACGGCCAGCGCACGGACACCGAACGCGGCCAACTCGCTGTCGGCAGCAGCCTGGGCCACGTAGTCCTCGATGAACAGCGGGGTGCCCGCCCGGTACGCCTCCCACACGACCCCTTCGTTGTAGAGCAGGCCACGCCGCAGCCGATCCTCGAGGCCCGAGGGAAGCCGGCCTCCGACCGACTCGGCACTGAAGCGTCCCGCGCGGTAGCGGAGCACCGCGCCTCCCCAGAGGCGTAGCTCCGGCACCACCAGGTCCAGGAGCACCTGGGATACCGATGCCCCCTCCGCGGTCACATCCTGGAACTGGGCGAGCTGAAGCACGAGATCGCCGCTCCGCGCCTCGTGGAGCTTGGTCAGCACGTGACCCAGCGTCTCGGTGAACTCGCGCACCACCGCCCGCTCCGTGGGCGCCATCGGCTCGGTGCGGAAGGCGGTGAACACGGCCACCACGTCACCCCGCTCGAACACGGGGACCGCGCTCAGGTGGCGCACCCGCCGACCCGCCCGGTAGCGATCGTGCAGCTCGACCTTCTCGCGGACGACGCGGCGCACAGCCTCCGCGACGTCCTCCATGTCGGCCGCCTCGCCGGCTCCGGCCACGGCCTCCGGCGCACCGTAGGTGGTCCGCCAGACCAGGAGGCCCTCGGCGCCTTGATCCTGGAGCAGGCCGGGAAGCGTCGCCTCGGCATCGCGAGCGCCGGGTGCCTCGGCGACCCGGTGCAGCGCGGAGATCAGCACCGACAGCAGGGCCAGACTGCGATCGGCTCGCGCGCCGTGATGCCGCAACCCATCCGCCACGCGGCTGGTAAGCCCCACGACGACAGCCAGTACGATCGCTGCGTAGGCGTCGAGCCAGCCCAAACCACGCCCCAGGGCGGTCGCCGCCACGGCGACGAGCCCGGCCAGCAGACCGCTCCCAGCGCCGCCGAGGACGGTGGCGGCCGCTGCTGCCATCATGAACGGGGGCAGGTACGCCGCCATGCCCGCACCCACCGCGAGGAGGACGAGCGACAGGACGGCCATCGCGATCAGGACCGACCAGAGCCACCGGCGCAGGCTCACGAAGGCGGACCCCCACGCGGCCAACGCCGCGTGCGCGGTGACGTGCCCCAGGGCTCGGCGCGCTTCGGGAGGTCCAGCACACGGCATTCTACGGAACGCCGCGCGCCCCCCTCCGCCGACTCGGCCTCATGCTGGCGGCACGGCGACCCCTCTGCGACCGCTCAGCGGCTGCTCAAGCCTGCGAGCGTCGCCTCCCTCACCGCCTCGATCCACGCCCGGCGCATCTCGGTCGTGCTTCCGCGCACGGGCGCCAACACGAGTCGCTCGACGTCGGCGACGCCGGCGGGCGCGAACACGCAGGCCCGCCAGAAGGTCGTGAGCGGATCGCCCAGTCCCTCCACCTCGTAGGCATGCGGAGCGTTCGCGGTCGTCACCACCAGGGCCCGCTCGGCGCGGAGCCGGCCTTCGATCCCCCGCTCACCCCTCGAGAAGGCGATCTCCTCGCGCAGGACGCGGTCCACCCACCCCTTCAGGATGGCGGGCACGTGGAAGAACCAGCTCGGGTGGACGACCACGATGCGATCGGCCTCGACGATCTCTGTGGCGTGTCGTCGGGCGAGCGCGTCCGCGAAGACGGTCGTCTCGACCTCCTCGGCACGGAGGCACGGATCGAAGGCCTCCGCGTAGAGGTCGTGGAGGTGGACGGTGAAACCGGCGTCCTCCAAGGCTCGGGCCGAAGAAGCCGCCAACGCATGGTTCAGCGAACCGGGTCGTGGGTGGGCCAGGATGACGCTGGCGATCATGCCACGCTCCCATCCGGGCGGAAGGGGCGCAACAGCGCCGAGACGACCGCCAGCACGAGCGCCACCAGGGCACTCGCGAACAACACGGGGGCGTACGAGCCACCCGCCGCCCGGGTGAGCGCGAAGAGCAGCGGGCCGGCGGCCGTCCCGACCACCCCGATGGTCGACGCCGTACCCTTGACGGCACCCAGGTGCTTGCGTCCGAAGTAGTAGGCGAACACCGCGCCCTGCACGCCGCCCTTGATGCCCATGGTGGCCCCCAGCAGGGCCCCATAGAGGAGGACGAGACCGGGCGCCACGACCGCGGCGAGCACCAGGGACGCGGCCTGGGCTACCAGCATGGCGGCGAGAAGCAGCCGCGGGGGGATCCGGTCCATCAGGGCGCCGGCGGCGAGGTTCGCCGCCGCCGTCACGGCGCCGAAGGGCACGAAGACGCGGGCGGCGACCGCTCGGTCGAGCCCGCCCGCCGCCATGATGGAGAAGTGGTGGAAGATCAGACCGGTCGTGAGAGCCGAGACCAAGGTGTTGCCCGCGACGAAGAGCCAGAAGGTACGCGTGCGACGGGCGTCGGCCAGCGTGTAGTCGACCTCGCGCACCCCCTCCAGCGGCATCACCGAGCCCGCGAGCCCCGCGCCTCCGTCCGGGGCGAGCCCGAAGCTCTCCGGCCGGGCCCGGAACAGCAGTGCCCCCACCGGCAGGATGGTGATCGCCACCAGCAGGCCCAACAGAACGTAGGCCTCACGCCAACCGTACGACCCGATCATCGATTCGATCAGCATGGGAAAGAACGCCGTGGCGGCGGCCATGCCCAGCCCCGTCAACCCCACCGCGAGCCCGCGCTTGCGCACGAACCAGAGGTTGACCACGTGCTGGCTCACCAGGCTGAGTGAGCCCTGGCCGAGCCCTCGCACCAGGACGAAGCCGACGAGCAGCATCGCGAGGTTGCGCACCAGACCCATGTAGCCGCAGGCAAGAGCGAAGAGAGCCGCGATGAGGCCGACCGCCAAGCGCGGCCCGCGCCGGTCGATGAAGCGTCCCACGAAGGGCAGGACGAACGAACCGGTGACGGTCCCTACGGTGTAGAGCAGCGAGACCAGGGAGCGGGACACGCCCAGGTCGGCGATGATCTTATCGAGGAACACCGACACGCCCAGCGTCTGCCCGGGCGTGGTCATCATCATCCCGAAGGTCCCGGCCGCCAGGACGACCCACCCGTAGAAGAAGGGCGTTCGCTCGATCACACGACTGCGCAGCGGCGCGCGGCCGACCGCGTAGGCATCACTGGGTGGTCGCATCGTCTCCCGTCCCCACCGCGGCGAAACGCCGCGCCAGGCTTTCCAGCCTACCGGACGTCGTCAGGCCGAGCGTCGGTTGGGCGTCATGGGCGAAGGCGCACCTCCCCGTGGGCGCCCCGCAGACCGGCCGGCCGGCGGTGGGCGCGGGGGCATGCATCCCTGCAGCGTCAACCAGGGACGTGGCCCGCCCGTCCCTCGCGCTCGGCGAGCGCGCCCAGTCGGTCGCAGAACGAGGTGAGGAAAGCCTCGTCGTCGGCGGTGAAGGCGGCGAGCTGGTCGCTGTCGATGTCGATCTCGCCGAACACGCGTCGTGGCGTGCGGATCGGCACCACCAGCTCGGCACGTGTGCCGAGGAAGCACTGGAGGTAGCGATCGTCCTGGCTCACGTCCGGCACGTTGGCGAGGGCGCCGGTGGAGGCGGCGTAGCCGCACACGCCCTGATCGAGCGGGATGTCGACGTGCTGCGTGGCCGCGGGCCCGTCCCACGACCGGAGCCTCAGCCGGTCGCCTTCCACCATGTAGATCCCGACCCAGTGATAGTGGGGGAATCCCGAGCGAAGATGGACGACCGCCTCGTCGGCGAGCTCGTGGAACGCCACGCCGGCGGCGATCCTACGGTCCAACCAGGCCAGACTGCTCTCGTGACGCTCCTGCACGGAACGACCTCCTCGGGGGACGAGCGCCGCAGGGGGCGCCGCCCCGGGACAGCGTATCGCGGCGGTCGCGCCGGCCGACCGGCTCATTTGATAATTCACAGCGTCCCGCAGGGACGCGGCGTAGACTCGGACCACCATGGCAGGAGTCGTCACCTCGCTCGAGCTCTCCGGCGCGACCCGGCTGCAACGCGTCCAACGCCTTCAGCGTCTGAGCGACGAGGCCTTGCGCCGCTACGCCGTGAAGGCCGCCAACGAGCGCGACGTCGACGCCCTCTGGGAGCTGGTCGAGGCACACCTCACGCTGCACGGCGGTTCGGGCGTGGGCACCAGCGCCCACACCATGCGGGCCTACCGCCGGGGCGTGGCCGATCTGGTGGCCCTATGGCAGGGCGAGAACCTGCTCCGTCCGCGGCGTGACGCCGGCACCCTCTATGTCCAGCGCTTGCGGTCGGGCGACCGTGATCCGCTCCTGGAACGGGAGCCACCGGCGGCCCGACGCGGCCGGCGCGTCAAACGCGGACCGCTGGCTCCAGCCACCGTGCAGCTCAAGGTAGCCGCCGCTCGCGCCCTCTACGACGCCCTGGCCTGGGCCGGCGCGACCGACGCCGACCCCTTCCGTGATGTCCGGATGGGCCGCCAGACGACGCGCGCCGAGGACGTCCAGGGGGCGCGCTCCTATACCGACTTCGAGCTCATCGACATGATGGCCGCGGCGCGCGACCAGCAGGAGCGGGTGATCCTCCTCCTCGGTGCCCATGGCGGGCTGCGCGTGAGCGAGATGCTTAGGCTCCGTTGGGACGAGGTGAGCCTGCCGCGGCGCGAGCTGATGGTGCGCGGCGGGAAGGGTGGCAAGACCGCTCTGGTGACGCTGACGCCGAAGCTCGCCGAGGCCTTGCTCACCTACGGCCGCGCGCGGCACGTGGCCGGCGATGGGGTCGAGCACGTGCTCGAGCTGCGCTCGCAGTACGGCGTCTTCAACCGCCTGAGACGGCTGTGCGAGCGGGCCGAGGTCGAGTTCATGGGGGTCCACGCTCTGCGGCACTCGGCAGGAACGCGTCTGTATCGTCAGACCGGCGACCTGGGACAGGTGCAGGATCACCTCCGCCACGCCACCCTCGACATGGCCCGCCGCTACGCCAAGTCCGATCGCCGGCGCCTGCGCCGGAGCCTGGACGGCTGGGACTGATGGGGGCCTCCGCCCCGCGACAGGGGGGTCGAGGCGCGTGAGCCTCCCCTACTCGATCTGCATCGAAGTGCTGTTCGCCGAGGCCGGGGCGAGCGCTGCCGAGCGCGTCCGAGCCGCGGCCGCCGCCGGCTTCGCCGCGGTCGAGATGTGGCACTGGAGCACCAAGGACCTGGACGCCCTGGAGGACGCGCTGGCCGAGACCGGTGTCCGGCTCAAGGGGATGGTGTGCGAGCCCCTCGCCCGCATCGTCGACCCGGCTAGCCACGAGCGTTGGCTCGACGGCGTGTCCGCCTCGCTGGCGGTGGCACGCCGGCTGGGCGCCGAAGCGATGATCGTGCAGTCCGGCGAAGTGCGGCTCGGCATCCCGCGCGAGGAACAGCGGGAGGCGCTGATAGGCGCCCTGGCGGCCGGAGCGGAGCGCGTGGCGGGCGAGGGGGTACGACTGCTGCTCGAGCCCCTCAACACCCGCATCGACCATCCCGGCACCTTCCTGGACCACACCCCCGAGGCGCTGGAGGTCGTCGACGCGGTGGGGCGGCGCGAGGTCGCGCTCCTCTACGACATCTACCACTCGGTCACCATGGGCGAGACGCCCCAGCGCGTGCTGGCCGGGCACGTGGCCAACGTCGGCCACCTGCACCTGGCCGACGTCCCAGGCCGCCACGAGCCGGGGAGCGGCGGTCTCCCCTGGCGCAGCATCCTGGCATGGCTCGAGAGCCAGGGGTATCACGGCCATGTCGGACTGGAATACTGGCCCACACACGATACAGACGATTCTCTGCGAACGCTGCGCGAGTCGCTCTAGGCCGGACCAGCGCCGTCCCGGCGTCTCGCTTCGTGCGTGCGGTACGGGACATCTCCGCCCTTTGTCCGTCACCGCAACGGGTCTCATACACCCCCCACGGGTATTGAAGTACGCTGGAGGGGTCGCCGGCGGGGCCACCACCCGAGCCCCACCACCAGGCGAGGACGGGACACGGTGAGCGAACGGTGAGCAAGAAGCGTCAGCAGAAACGGGACCATCGAAAGCAGCAACGCGCGCGGGGGCGCCGCCAGTTCGCGCTCCTCGCCTCCTTCGCGGTCGTGGTCGTGGTCGGAGGGGTGGTGGCGGTACGCGCCTCGGGAGGAGGTGGCGGCTCCCGCATCCACCTCTACCAGGGGCAGGCCGCCCTGGGGGGCGCCAGCGTGGCCTTGTCGGACGTGGTCGGTAAGGGTGAACCGGCGATCGTCAACTTCTGGGCGTCGAACTGCCCGCCGTGCCGCATGGAGATGCCAGGCTTCCAGAAGGTGTACGCCGCTCACAACGGGCAGGGCTACGTCATGCTGGGTGTCGACGTCGGTCCGCAGACGGGCCTCGGCACCCACGAGGGCGCCCAGGCGCTGATCCGGCAGGAGGGGATCCACTACCCGGTGGGCTATGTGGACGGGAACGCCCTCGTCACGCGCTACGGCCTGCGCGGCATGCCGACCACGCTCTTCTTCGATGCCTCCGGCAAGCAGGTGGGACGCGTCGTCGGTTTCCTCGACGAGAGCCAGCTGCGCCAGCGCCTCGCCGCGCTGCTGAACGGTGGATGAGCGCTGCGATTGCGCGAGCGCGCGAGGGCCGATAGGCTGACGGCGTGAGGTGCATCGCCTGGCCACGTGTGGCGACCGCCGCGCTGCTGGTGGGGCTGGTGACGGGCGTGGCGCTGCCGTTGGCGCTGCGAGGCGCGAGCAGCTCGGTCGAGGGCGCGATCGTCGACGCAGCGCAGGTGGCCGCTGCGATCGTGGCCGGCTTCCTGGTGTCGTCCCGGCAGCGTTGGCTCCACGCCTGGGTGACGTTCTTCGCCAGCGTGTTCCTGGCGGGGGCGCTCGCCGCCGCGGTGGGCACGCTGAGCTGAGACGCCTCCCTACCGCGGAAGGTATAGTGCAGGACGCTCGTTGTGGGCTCGTTCCCGGCCACGTCCGGCGGCCCGGCCGGGAGGTGCGATGACAGGGACACACGGAATGCTGAGCCTGGAGGACCTCGCCGAGGACGTCCGTCAGGGCGCGATCGACACGGTCCTGGTGGCCTTCGCCGACCCCTACGGCAGGCTCATGGGAAAGCGCTTCGACGCCGAATACTTCGTGACGCACGGCGCCGCTCACGGCACCCACGCCTGCGACTACCTGCTGACCGCGGACATGGAGATGGAGCCGGTGCAGGGCTATGCCTTCGCCAACTGGCAGCTCGGTTACGGCGACGTCCTCTTGCGACCCGACCTGGCCACCCTGCGCCGCGCGAGCTGGCTCGACCGCAGCGCGCTGGTCCTGTGCGACGTCGCCACGGCCGAAGGCGAGGACCGCGTCGAGATCGCCCCTCGCACCATGCTCCGCCGTCAGATCGAACGCGCTGCCGCCTTGGGCTTCCTGGCGGAAGCTGCGTCCGAGCTCGAGTACTACGTCTTCGAGGACGCCTACCGGGACGCCGCGGAGCTCGGCTACCGCGACCTGACACCGATGGGCTGGTACCTCGAGGACTACCACCTGCTCCAGGGCACCCGCGAGGAGCGCTTCACCGCCGAGGCGCGCCGGCACCTGCGTAGCTCCGGCGTGCCCGTGGAGAACTCCAAGGGCGAGTGGGGGCGCGGCCAGCACGAGGTGAACGTGCGGCACGCCGACGTGCTCGCCATGGCGGACCGCCACACGGTGTTCAAGCAGGCGTTCAAGGAGATCGCGGAACGCCTCGGGGTCAGCGTGACCTTCATGGCGAAGCCGGCCGCCGGGCAGGCCGGCTCGAGCTGCCACCTTCACCTCAGCCTGTGGCACGAGGGCGCCAACGCCTTCGCCGGCACGCAGGCGCTCGGGCCGGTGCGCGGCTCGGACACGTTCCGCCACTTCCTCGCCGGATGGATGGCCCACGCCGACGAGTTCATGGTGTTCTACGCGCCCACCGTGAACAGCTACAAGCGCTTCGAAGACGGCTCGTGGGCACCGACCCGCGCCGCCTGGAGTTACGACAACCGCACGGCAGGCTTCCGGGTAGTCGGACGGGAGGAGAGCCTGCGCATCGAGTGCCGGATCCCCGGCGCCGACGTGAACCCCTACCTGGCCTTCACGGCGGCCCTCGCCTCCGGACTGGACGGCATCGAACGCCGACTCGAGCCCCCCGCCCTCTACCAGGGCGACGTCTACGAGGCGTCGGACCTCCCCCGGTTCCCGCGCAATCTGGACCAGGCCGTGCGCCGCTTCGAGGCCAGCGACTTCGCTCGTGAGGCGCTCGGCGCCGACGTGGTGGAGCACTACGTGCACTTCTACCGGACCGAGCTGGCCGCCTTCGAGCGCGCCGTCACGGACTGGGAACGGCAGCGGTACTTCGAGCGGATCTGACCGGCCCTTGGCGGCCGAGCACGAGGTGAGAGCATGCGACTGAAGGACAAGGTGGCCCTGATCACCGGTGCGGGCAGCGGCATCGGGCGCGAGAGCGCCCTGCTGTTCGCGAGCGAGGGTGCGACGGTGGTGGCCGTCGACGTCCGCGAGGACGCCGGACGCGAGACGGTGGAGGCGATCCAGGCCGCTGGCGGGCGCGCCAGCTTCGTCCGGGCGGACGTCTCCGTAGCGGCTGACTGCGAGGCGATGGTGGCGCACGCCGAGCAGGCCTACGGCAGGCTCGACGTGCTGTTCAACAACGCCGGCATCATGGACGCCCGTGACGACGACGCCGTCGCGACCGACGAGGCCGTCTGGGACCTGACGATGGCCATCAACGCCAAGGGCGTGTTCCTCGGATGCAAGTACGGGATTCCGGCACTGAAGCGCGCTGCGGGCGGCTCGGTCATCAACACCGCCTCGTTCGTCGCCCTCCTGGGGGCCGCCACCCCTCAGGTCGCCTACACCGCCAGCAAGGGTGCCGTCCTGGCTCTGACCCGTGAGCTGGCCGTGGTCCACGCGCGGGAGAACGTGCGCGTCAACGCGCTGTGCCCGGGGCCGTTGCGGACCGAGCTGCTGATGAAGTTCCTCGACACCGAGGCGAAGAAGCAGCGGCGGCTGGTCCACGTGCCGATGGGCCGTTTCGGCGAGGCCCGCGAGATGGCGCAGGCCGCCCTCTACCTCGCCAGCGACGAGTCCAGCTACGTCACGGGCAGCGAGTTCGTCGTGGACGGCGGCATCACCGCCGCCTACGTGACCCCGGAGTAGCCGTGGCCCCCCGCTTGCAGCGCACCATCAGCCCGATCGACGGCTCCGTCGCCGTCACCCGGGAGCTCGCCGACGCCGCCACGGTGGAACGGATCTTGCGGACCGCGGACGCGGCGCAGGCGTCCTGGAGCGAGCGTCCGCTCGACGAACGCACGGAGATCGTACGCCGCATGGTCGATGCCATCGTGGCCCGTTCCGATGCCATCGCAGAGGAGCTCGCCCTCCAGATGGGCCGGCCCGTGCGCGACGGCCCCAAGGAGATCCGCGGCGGGTACGCCGAGCGGGCGCTGGCGATGCTGGAGCTCGCTCCGGAGGCCCTGGCCGACGTGGATGTCGGGGGCGCCGCCGGCTCCCGGCGGGTGATCCGCCGGCGGCCCCTGGGTGTCGTGCTGGTGCTGGCACCCTGGAACTACCCCTTCCTCACGGCGGTGAACGCCGTCGTCCCGGCCATCCTGGCCGGGAACGCCGTGGTGCTCAAGCACTCCGATCAGACCCCGCTCGCCGGCGAGCGGATGGCCGAGGCGTTCGCCGAGCCGTGAAGCGCGCTGCCGCCGAGCGCTTCATCGGGGTCGGGCTCGAGCTCGGCGGCAAGGATCCGGCCTACGTCCGCGCCGACGCGGATCTCGAGCGGGCCGTGGCCGGGTTGGTCGACGGGGCGCTGTTCAATGCCGGACAGTCGTGCTGCGGGATCGAACGCATCTACGTCCAGCGCGACCTCTTCGATCCCTTCGTGGAAGCGTTCGCCGAGGCGACGCGGGCCTACCGGCTGGGCGATCCGCGCGACCCCGAGACCACGCTCGGGCCCATGGTGCGCACCGCCAATGCCGAGCTGGCACGGGAGCACGTGCGCGCCGCGGTGGCCCGGGGAGCGGTCCCCTTGATCGATGCGCGCGACTTCCCCGCCGCAGCCGAGGGCACGCCCTACATGGCGCCGC
>JARRMM010000067.1:0-12925 GCA_037386005.1 Deinococcales bacterium
CCCGTCCGCTGTCATCAGCGCCAAGCCGCCGGCGGTTGCAGGAGTCGCCGGCGTGGTCCATGCTGGATCCGATGAAGTCCCCGAACGAGAGCGATCGGCATGACGTCGGCGGCCCCGATCGCGAGACCGACCAGACCGCCGAGCCGACGCAGCCGGATGGGCGAGGCGATACGGTCCGCCGCGTGGTCGCGGCGCAGCAGACCGCCGCGTCGCTGACCGAGCTGTGGTCGCCGCGTGTGATCGCCGAGCTCGACGATCACTACGTGAAGGTGGCGAAGGTCCAGGGTTCGCTGGCCTGGCACAGCCACGCCGAGGAGGACGAGCTGTTCTACGTCCTCGCCGGCGCGCTGCGCATCGAGATGGAGGACGGAGACGTCGAGCTCCGTGAAGGCGACGTCTACGTCGTGCCCCGTGGCGTGCGGCACAACCCCGTGGCCGACCGCGAGTGCCTGTTGATGCTGGTGGAGCGCGCGTCGACCCTCCACACCGGCGACGTCATCACGGAACGGACCCGATCGATCGAGGATCAGAAGCGGCCGCTCTGAGCGGCCTCAACGCACGTCTTCCCCATCGCCGCGCGCCGAAGCGTAGAGCTGTGCGGCGCGTCCCAGTCCCACCTGGGTGGCCAGCAGTGCCAGCGCCACCGCCAGGAACACCGGCGTGAAGCCGAGGCCGCCGATGAGCGCACCGCCCAGCAGCGGGAAGAGCAGCCGCGGCGCCGTCAGGGTGCCGACCAGCCCCCCGTAGGTCGGGCGCACCGCGTCCGGTGCGATGTCCACCAGGACGTTGCTGAACGACAGGTTGCGGCTGTTGACGGCGGCACCCACGAGCAGGAACACCAGCGCGTACTGGCCGGGCGCCCAGCGGGCCAGCGCCAGCGCGGCCGGTGGCAGGACCAGGCCGAGGGCCAGACAGGCGCGCAGCACCGAGGGGCTTCCGTGGCGGTCGGCCAGCCAGCCCCAGACCAGGTTCGACACGGCGCCCCCCACCACCTGCAGGATGATGAAGGTTCCGATCGCCTCCGGCCCGGCGTGGAGGCGCCTCTGGGCCAGCGTGACGTAGAACGGCAGCAGCATCAGGTGCAGGCCCGCCAGGTTCTCCACCACCACGAGGCTGCGCAGCGCAGGGTCCTCGCGCCACAGCCGGCGAAGGTCTGCGAGGTAGGCGCTGAGCGGCGGACGGCGCCGCAGCGTGCCGACCGGCTCGCGCAGGCTGACGAAGCCGAGGCCGGCGACCGCCAGGGCGACGCCGGCGCCGACGAAGAGCAGCGCGTAGTTGCGCGGGAAGCCGAGCGACGGGTGCGCCAGGATGGCGCGCGCCAGGAAGCCGGCGCCGAGAGCGGCGAGCCCACCCAGGAACTGGCGGCTGGCGTAGAAGCGGCCCCGGTTGCCGGCGCGCACGCTCTTGCCCACCACGTCCACGAAGGCGACGCCGCCCAGGCTCCCGCCCACCGCGAACGCGGCCAGCAGGGCGAAGAGCGTGGCCAGCAGCAGGGTGTGGGCGCGGCCGGCCCACAGCAGCGTCAGCCCGCCGAGCACCAGCCACGCTAGCGCGCGGCTGTAGACGGCCACCAGCAGGAACGGCTTCTTGTGCGCCGCGCCCTCCACCCAGCGCGAGAACAGGAGCTGCGGCACCACCTCGCCGGCCAGCAGCAGGCTCGTCATCAGCCCCACCAGCACCGGCGAGCTCGACAGCAGCGCCACGTAGGCCGGAAGCGCCGTCGACGGCTCGGCCAGCGCCGTCCCCACGGCGAAGAAGACGCCGTGCCAGACGAGGGCGGCGAAGTTCCAGCGCGGATGTTCGGGCGAGCGGCCCGTGGTGGTGGATGCCATGACGACGGGCGTGGGTGGGTGAGGCCCGGCCCCTCCGGTGGGACCATCGTACGGCGCCGGAGGCGGTGGGCGTCGTCGGCCCCCGCCTGTCGGCCTGCCTTCTACCTGGCACGCGTCCTCAGGCGGCCGGTTCCCCCTCGAGCTCGTCGACGCGCGAGCCGACGTGGTCGGTGGCGCGCCGCAGGGTCGCCGGATCGGTCATGTCGATGCCGGCGCGGGCGAAGAGCTCGAGCGGTCCCAGCGAGCCGCCCGCCTTCAGGAAGCCCAGCCAGCGCTGCGCCGCCGGCTCGCCCTCGGCCAAGACGTCGGCGAACATGGCGACCGCGGCGGAGAGCCCGGCGGCGTAGGTGTACGGGTACATGCCCATGTAGTAGTGCGCCTCGTGCATCCAGATGGTGCGGTCCTCGTCGGTGAGTTCGACGCTGCCCTCCCAGAAGTCCTCCAGGACCGCCATCTCCTCGCGGTCGAGGACGTCGGCGGTGACGGGCTCGCCGGCCTCGGCCAGGCCGTAGATGCGGCGCTGGAGCAGGGCCTTGTGCAGGTGCACCACGAAGTTCCGGTGGAAGGTCGCCATGTGCGTCTTGATGACACGGCGCCGGAACGCCGGGTCGTCCGAGCTCTCCACGAGGTGACGCGCGAGGAGCAGCTCGTTGAAGGTCGAGGGCGCCTCGATGGCGAACAGGCTGGGACGGCTGCGGCTCAAGGGGTTGTTCTCCATGGCGAGCTGGCCCTGCACGGCGTGACCGAGCTCGTGCGCCAGGATGAACGCGCCGCGCAGCCCGCCGGTCCAGGTCACGAACACGTAGGGATGCACCCCGTGGACGGAGCTACAGAAGGCGCCGCCGCGCCTCCCGGCATTGTCGGCGCGGTCGATCCAGCGCTCGGCGAAGGCGCGCTCGAGGACGCCGCGGTACTCCGGGCCCATGGGCGCGGCCGCGTCCAGGATCAGCTCACGCGCCTGCTCGTAGGACACCGAGGGGCCGCCGCCCGGCCAGCCCGCGTCGATGTCGGCGATGCGGGTACGGTCCAGCCCGAGCACACGCTGCTGGATGCCGGCGAAGCGCCGCATGTGCGGCGCGATGCCGTGGCCGATCGTCTCCAGAACGGTGTCGAACGCGTCGCGGCTGACCTCCTGCCGATGGAGGTCCATGTCGATGGCCGACGGGAAGCCGCGGACCTGCGCCTCGACCACGACGCTGCGAACGAAGGTCGCGAGCGACGTGGCCAGCGTGTTCCGGTACGGCCGGAAGCCCTGCGCGACCGAGCGGTAGGCCTCGCGGCGCAGGCGTGTGTCCGGCGAGGGGGAGAAGGTGAACATCTGGCGTCCCAGCGTCACGGCGTGGGTCTCGCCGTCGCGGTCGGCGGCGGGCTCGAAGCGCACGTCGGCGCCCGAGGCCCGCTGGTAGAGGGTGAAGGGCGCCTCGAACACCTCGCCGAAGGAGGCCAGCACCTGCTCGGTCTCCGGACTCAGCCGGTACGGCTTGTCGCGGAGCATCCGCTCCAGGAGCCGCTCGAAGGGTTCCAGTGCGGCCTCCGCCGCCAGGTAGGCGCGGACCGTCTCGATGTCGAGTGCCAGGATCTCGTCGGTGAGGAAGGTGGTGTCGCGCTCGACCTCGCTGGCGAGCTGTTGGATCCGGGCCGCGTCCGCCTGCCTCTCGGGATCGCTCTGGTCGACGGCGACGCGGAGCATGGCGAAGGTGGCGACCTGGCGCAGGCGCCGGCTCAGCTCCTCATGGGCGGTCAGGGCGGCGAGCAGGTTTGCCGCGCTCTCGCCGACACGCCCCTGGTGGGCGGTGACCTTCGGGACCTGGTCGCGTACGTCGTCGCACGCGTGGAGCCAGGCCTCGCGGTCGGCATAGAGATCGGTCAGCTCCCAGGTCTGGTCGACCGGGACGTCGCTGCGGGCTGGTTGATCGGCCATGACGCACGATATCCCCTCACCCCGCACGCTGGCACGACCGATCACGAGGACGATTGCCCCTGGCGACGGGCGTGGTGGCTCTGCTACTGCTCGACGTACAGACGGACTTCCAACACGGCGCGCTGACGTGGGCGCACCAGGGGGCAGCATCCCGGCAGCCGGGGGCCGGACCGTTGGGGGGACAGGCTATGCAGTGGGGGATCAGCCAGGCTCGAGATCCGCGGTCGAGCATGACCGCGGTGCACACCTACGGCATGGTGCAGTGGCGGAGGGACTCGGCCGGCAAGGGAGACGATCGCCGGACGGCGACGATCGGCGTGGGCCCGAGGACCGGCTGGATCCCGAGGGAGGGGGTGAGGGGGCGCGACGCCGGATCGAGTGGATCCCGTGGGTGCCGACTCCAGACGAAGGAGGAAGGGACAGGTACGGGTATGGCACGTAGACTTGTACTCTCTATCCTGGTAGCGCTCGGCATGTCGGTGCTGTTCGTCGCGGTTGCGCAGAACGGCACCGGCTCCGCCGCCGACAAGGCGGCCATCCAGCAGGTGTGGGTCGCCTACACGAACGCCGTCGAGACCGGCAACGCGGACGCCTACATGGCGCTGTGGGCTGACGGCGGCGTTCAGATGCCTCCAGGGGCACCGCCCAACATCGGCAAGGACATGATCCGCGCCAGAACCGAGAAAGGCATGGCAGCGGACGCCGAGAACAACGTCGTCATGAACATCGACGCCAAGGAGATCACCGTCCTCGGTGACTACGCCTACTCCCGCGGGCTCTACACGGTCGATGTCAGCGGCAGCGACGGCAACGCCCTGGCGCACGTCGACGGCAAGTTCATGACCATCCTGCGCCGTCAGGACGACGGCTCCTGGAAGATCTACCGGGACATCTTCAACTCCAACGTCCCTGCGCATTAGGTCGAGAGAGCATCCCTTTCCGGTGGGGTGCCCAAGGGCGCCCCACCGCCTTCCGGCTGTGGCCAGCACGACGCTTGCGATGGCCCAGCGACCCTGGGAAGGAGGTGGGGGGCTCCGAGCCGACCGGGATCGCAGAACCGAACGAGGGGTGCGAGAGGAAGGTGTCGACATGATCCGCAGGTTCACCCTGTGTTTGCTGGCAACCCTGGGTCTGATGGCCGTGGTGGGCGCGACGGCCCAGAGTGCCGGCGGCGACGTGCAGGCGGACCAGGCCGCCATCCGCCAGGTGTGGGTCGATTACGCCCACTACGCGGAGACTGGAAACCTCGAGGGATGGATGGCGCTGTGGATGCCGGGAGGGATCAAGATGTCGGCCGGCAAGCCGCCCATCGTCGGCCTGGACGCCATCCGTTCCGCCACGGGGGTCGGCAAGTCGAGCGCCACGGTCGTCCTGAGCATCGATCCTCAGGAGATCACGGTCATCGGTGACTGGGCCTATACGTGGGGCCTGTACACGAAGGACGTGACGCCCGAGGGCGGCGGCGCGACCTCCCACGTGGACGGGAAGTTCATGACCATCCTGCGGCGCCAGGACGACGGGTCCTGGAGGATCTACCGGGACATCGACAACTCCAACGTGCCGTCGGACTAGCGCTGGAATGTGTTCGCACGAGGTCGGGGCGCGCCAGTGCGCCCCGACCGTTCTCACGAAGGATCTTGGGCGAGCCCGGCCGGCAAGCGCCGATGTTGGCGATGCCCGAGCCGTTGAAGCCCACCGGGCACGGCCGGATGCCGACATGTCGGCGCGCGGGCGGTGCGATGCCGCGACTAGAGCACGCGGTAGCGGAGCTGGATGAGCCCCGAGGGGTACGAGCGCACGTCCTCGAGCGTCCACCGCTGCTCGACGCCGCTCGCCCCGAACAGTGGGATCCCCGCCCCCAGGAGCATCGGGACGATCGACAGCGTCACGTGATCGATCAGCCCGGCCGCGAGGAACTGCCGGATGACGTCCCCACCGTCGACATACACGTGGCGGACGCCCTCCAGGTGCAGCGCGTCGAGGAGGGCTCGCGGCGGGCCCTCGCGGAACTCCTCGCCGTGCAGTGGCGTCGGGCGACGGTGGGTCAGGACGATGCAGCGCTTGCCGCCGTACGGCCAGGTCCCTTGCGTGAGGACCGTGTCGTAGGTCTTGCGGCCCAGCACGAGCGCTTCGACCGAGTCGAAGAAGGCCGCGTATCCGTAGTCCTCTCCCGGCTGCGCCACGATGTCCAGCCAATCGACCGCGCCGTCCGTCCGGGCGATGTAGCCGTCGACGCTGGTGGCGATGAACACGGAGCATCGCGGTCGATCCAGAGCTTGTTGCGTCACGATGGGTCGCTCCTCGTCCAACCACGTTCCAGGCGACCACGCGCCGTTCTCCGTGGCCCGCACATCGGATGGAGCGTACGTCACACGGGGCGGCACGGGGGTGGGTGGATCAGCCTACCCTTCGGAGAGGGGTCCGTCGGTGGGCAACGCCCTCAGGCTTGCTCGCGAGCCGACATCAGGGTCGTTGGGAATCCCAGGGCCATCAGCCCTGACAGCAGCCCCACCGCCGTCAGCACCCAGAAGACGAGCATCAGCGAGCTCGCGCTCACCCACAGCCCCAGGACCAGCACCAGGATGGCGCCGACGCCGTTCGCCAGGCCCATGGCGATGCCGGAGCCCATCGACTTGCTGCCGGGGAACATGTCCTGTCCGATGAGGACCGTCGTCGACGCGCTCAGGAACATCGCGATGCCGATGAGCGCGGCGAAGACCCAGATCCACACGCCGTGCACCAGCGCCAGCGGCACGATGAAGACCGACATGGCGACGGCCGACAGCAGCAGGATGGGGCGCCGGCCCAGCGTGTCGGTGAGGTGGCCGCCGGCGAGGTTGCCGATGACGCCGATCACCAGCATGGTCGTCACGATCGAGGCTCCGCCGACGAGCGAGCCGCCCCGCAGGTGCCACAGGATCGGCACGAACGTGACCAGGCCGGCCGTGACCAGGGCGCGCAGACCCCGGTATCCCACCAACAGGACCAACGGGTAGGCCTGCTGGCGCCAGCCCAACGCCCCCACGGCGCGCGGGCGGGACGGGAGCCTGGGGGCCCAGCGCCAGAGGAACGGCACCGAGACCAGGGCGGGGATGGCGACGATCCACAGGCTCCGCAAGCCGAACGACGTGCCGATCAGGCTGGCGACGGTGGGCCAGATGCCTCGGCCGAGTTCGCCGCCCACCAGGAAGGCTGACGTGAGGAACCCCTGACGGGCAGGCGCGAGCGTGCGGACGGCGGCCACCGCCTGGGGATGGAACATCGAGCTTCCCAGGCCGATCAAGACCAGGAACGCGATGAGGCTCCCCATCGACGTCGCCCGGCCGATCATGGCGCCGCCGAGCGAGCTCGCCAGCAGGCCGATCACGATCATGCTCCGCCCGCCGAGGCGGTCGGCGATCCACCCCATCAGAGGCTGCGTGGTCTGTCCGATCGACAGCGCTGCCATGAGCGCGCCGGCCACGCGCACGGGTTGGTCGAGCGACACCAGCACCGCCGGCAGCACCCCGGGCAGGTAGTTGGCGGCGCCGTCGTTGAGGAAGTGGACCCAGCTCAGACCGAGCAGGCGTGCGGGTGCGGCGCGCGTCGTTCCCTCCGCCTGCGTCGCATCCGTCGCCTCCGTCGCACCCGTGGGGCGCAAGGCGCCTGTGGCGCCCGTCGAGCCGGGGTAGGCGTCGTCCCTCATGGCCGTGTGCCGTCCAGCGAGGCCGGGGCGTCCCGCTCGGTCCCCAGGGCCTCGACGAGATCCGTGAGCAACGAGCGCAGCTGGGTCAGCGCCTCGCTTCCGAGGCGCTCCGCGAGGTGGCCGTGCCAGGCTCTAGCTCGTGCCACCACCCGAGCCGCCATCGCCTGCCCTTCCTCGGTCGCGCACAGCAGCCGCCTCTGCCGGTGCGCGGGGTCGTCGGCGGAGCGCACCAGCCCGGCGTCCTCGAGGGCGTCGGCCAGACGCTTGGCGTTCATGGCATCGGTCTGCATCCGCCGGGCGAGCTCCCGGAGGCCCACGCCCGAGCTCTCCGCGACGAAGCGGAGCACCAGCGCCTGCGGGGCGCTCAACCCCAGATCGGCGATGAATTCCTCCCACGCCGAACGCAAGGCCCGGTGCGCGGAACCGAGCATGAAGCCCAGGCCGGCCTCGACCGGTCGTGGGTCCTGGCCGGAGCCGTGGTCAGGGGCGGTGCTCATGGAGCCGTCCTCCCCGCGCGCGACGTCGAAGGCATACCGTAGAGGTCACTACGGAATCGTAATCCACCGGCCGTAGCCGTGTCTACGGTCTGTGCTCCGCTGGTGCCGCCGGTCCGCGCTCGGCGGCGTCATGACGGGTTGCGCCGCGACCGGGGTGGTCCGCCTGTCGCCGCCCGGCGTTCAGCGGCCGGCGAGGAAGGCGAGCACGCGTTGTGTCAGGAGGGCGGTCGCCTCCTCGTCGTACGACGGCAGCGAGCTGTCGGCGAAGTAGTGCTGATCGCCCGGGTAGAGGAAGAGCTCGGCCTCCTCGGCTTGCTCGACGAGCGCGCGTGCGGCGTCGAGGTCGCCCTCCCCGACGAAGATGGGGTCGGCGTCCATGCCGTGGACCTGGACCGGCACGCCTCGCGGCCAGGACGGGCCGAACTCCGAGACCGGCACGCAGGCGTAGCAGAGGATCGCCCCGAGGCATCCGGCGCGGGTCTGGGCCAGCTTCTGCGCCACGACCACGCCCAGGGAGAAGCCCACGTAGACCAGCTCGGCAGGCAGCTCCTGCACGGTACGCTCGCCGCGCTCCAGCACCGTGCCGAACCCGAGCTCCTGGACGAAGGCCATGCCCGCCTCCAGGGTGTCGAAGGTACGCCCCTCGAACAGGTCGGGCGTGTGCACCCGGTGGCCGGCGCGCCGCAACGTGTCGGCGAACGCGATCACCCCCGGGGTGCGTCCCTGTGCGTGGTGGAACAGCACGACCTCGGCCACGGTGCTTTCCCTTCCGCTCGTTCGCGAGCTGCTGCGATCCGGCAGTCTACGGCCGGTGAGGGGCGCCGGGCAATGCCGGCACAGCGTTCGCCATCGCCTCCGCCAGCGCGTTCAACCTCCACCGCGGTCCTCCTCCCGCGCGGTCAGGTGAGGCGGTGGCGGAACATCCAGGCCGCCACCGGCAGGGTGAGGGCGCCGATCACCGCCAGCGGCCACAGGTCCGGGACGATCTGGGCGAAGCCGGCGCCCTCGAGGTAGACGCGCCGGGTCATGTCGATCGCGTAGCGCAGCGGATCGATGAGGGTCGCGTACTGCAGCACCACGGGCATGTTGTCGATCGGCGCGATCAGCCCCGACAGCAGGGTGAACGGCGCCAGCACGGTGAAGGTGTAGAGCATGGCCTGCTGCATGGTCGCCGCGAAGGACGAGATGAGGAGGCCGATCCCGACCGCGCCCAGCAGGAAGAAGAGGATGCCTGCGTAGAGCGTCAAGAGGGAGCCTTCGAACGGGATGCGGAACCAGAGCTGCGCGACCAGCAGGACCAGCGTCGCTTGCGCGGTGCCCACCAGCATGGGGGGCACGGTCTTGCCGACGATGATCTCGGAGGGGCGCAAGGGGGTGACCAGGAGCTGGTCGAAGGTGCCGTGTTCGCGCTCACGCGCGACCGACATGGAGGTCAGGAGCAGGGTCTGCAGCATGGTCAGCGTGCCGATGAGCGCCGGGATCATGTTCCAGCGGCTCTCCAGCAAGGGGTTGTACCAGGCTCGCATCGAGATCCGGATGGGCGGACCGGGCAGCCCGCGGGAGGCCCGCCACTGGGTGCCGAAGGCCTCGACGACCGATCCGACGTAGGCCAGGGCGGTGTTCGCCGTGTTCGAGTTGCGCCCGTCGGCGATCACCTGGACCTGGGTTGGCACCCCCGCCTGCAGATCGCGGCTGAAGTCCTGGCCGATCTGCACCACCAGCAGCCCTTGCCGGTCGTCGATGAAGCGCCGGATGTCGGCGGCGCGATCGAGGTTCGCCACCCGCTCGAACACCCCGGAACCGTCGAACTCGGCCAGCAGCGCTTCGGAGGCGGCGCTGCGATCCAGGTCGAGCACGGCGTACGGCACGTGCGACAGGTCGTACGTGAGAGCGTAGCCGAACAGGACGCACTGGAGGACCGGCGGCAGCAGCACGCTGACACGGGTGCGCGGATCCTTGAAGAGGATGCGGAGCTCCTTGCCGATCAGCGCCAGCGTGCGGGAGAGGGCGTCGATCATGGATCCCTCACGCCAGTCGCTTGCGGGTGGCCGCCCGGGCCAGGAGCAGCAGGCCCACCGCCATCGCGGCGAGCACCGCCATGTTCGGGAGGATCACGCTCCAGATGTCGCCGGCCAGGAACAGCGTCTGCAACAGGGCCACGAAGTAGCGCGCGGGCAGCAGGTAGGTGAGGAGGCGGACGACGACCGGCATGCTGCGCAGGTCGAACAGGAAGCCCGACAGCAGCACCGTCGGCAGGAAGCTGAGCAGCAACGCCAGCTGGCTGGCGACGAGCTGGTCGCGGGTCGCCGACGAGATGGCGAGCCCGATCCCCAGCGCCACCAGCAGGTAGATCATGGACGCCAGGACCAGCACCGGCACCGAGCCGCGGAGCGGGACGTGGAAGAGGGCCATCCCGCCGAGGATGGTCAAGGCGAGGCCGGCCAGTCCCATCACGAAGTAGGGGAGGGTCTTGCCGATCAGGATCTCGTCGGCGCGCACGGGGGTCGCGAACAGCGCCTCGAAGGTCCCGCGGTCCCACTCCCGCACCACCACCAGCGCGGTGAGGAAGGCGCCGATCAGCGTCATGACCACCACGATGAGGCCGGGCACGAGGTAGTAGTGGCTGTCGTTGGCTTCGTTGAACCAGAGTCGACTCTGCACCGCGATCGGCGCCACCGGAACGGGGTACCCCTCGTCCCCCCGATGCGCCTGCCACTGGGCGATCGCTCCGCCGGCGTAGCCTTCGACGATACGCGCCGTGTTGGCGTCCGTACCGTGGACGATCACCTGCAGCTCGGCTGTGCCCGACTGCAGCGCGCGCGAAAAATCGGCGGGGATGCGTGCGATGCCCGTCACCGCACCGTCCTGCATGAGTTGCTCCGCCTCGGGCATGGAGCGCACCAGGTGGGTGGCGAAGTAGGGTGACCCCTCGAAGCTGGCGGCGAGCGCCTGCGCGTCCGGTGAGGCATCTTCCACCACCACGGCCACCGGGACGTTCTTGACGTCGAGCGACAGGCCGTAGCCGAACAGCAGCACCAGCATCACCGGCACCACGATGCCGATGGCGATGCTGCTGGGGTCCCGCAGCGCCTGGTAAGTCTCCTTGCGGACCAGAGCCGCGATCCGCCGGAGCTTGGCCGCGCGGCGGGGCTCCGACCCGGTTCCGGTCATGCCGCCGGCCACCCGTCGCCGCCACCGCGGTCGCGGCGCGCGTCCTCGACGATGGCCAGGAAGGCGTCCTCGATCGTCGGCTGGCGGTCCGGGGCGGGGCGCGCGCGGCGGCGCAGCTCGGACGGCGTCCCTTCGGCCAGCAGCACGCCCGCGTCGAGGATGGCGGCGCGGTCGCAGTACTCGGCCTCCTCCATGACGTGGGTCGTGACGATCACGGTGACGCCGCGCTCGGCCAGCGTGTTGATCCGGTTCCAGAACTCGCGACGGGCGAGGGGGTCGGCCCCGCTGGTGGCTTCGTCCAGGAAGAGGATGTCCGGTTCGTGGAGGAGGGCCGCGGCCATCGACAGCCGCTGTTGGTAACCGCCCGGCAGCCGCGCGCTGGGCAAGCGTGCCAACGCCTCGAGCTCGAAGTTCGTCAGCGCCCAGGCGATCCGCTCCTGCTTTCGCCTCCCCCGCAAGCCGTAGGCGCGGGCGTAGAAGTCCAGGTTCTCGAGCACGCTCAGCTGGCCGTACAGCGAGAACTTCTGGGCCACGTAGCCGATGCGCTGCCGGGCCGACGCCCGTGCCGTACGCAAGTTGGCGCCGGCCACGTGCAGCGTGCCGCTGGTCGCCGGCAGCAGGCCACACAGCATCCGGAAGGTGGTGGTCTTGCCGGCCCCGTTCGGCCCCAGCAGCCCGAAGATCTCGCCGTGGCGCACCTCGAAGCTCACGTGGTCCACGGCGGTGAAGGTCCCGAAGGTGCGGACCAGGTCGCGCACCTCCACCGCCACCTCGCCGGCGGTCGGGCGGGGCGGTGCTGCCTCCGCCTCGAGGGCGGCGGGCGAGGGCGCCCGGGCCGTGCCCGAGAGGAGCACCATGAAGCCGTCCTCGAAGCGCGGCGGCGCTCCGGTAGCAGCGCCGCCGGCGGGAACGGCGGGCGGCCCGGCGTCCGGATGCGGAGCCGCCGTGGACACCACGCGAACGCGACCTCCCTGAGGCACGGCGTGGAGGACGCCTGAATCGGCCAGCAACCTGGCCTGGAGCTGGCGGGCGTTCTCGCCCGCGGCGGGCTCGGCGAGGAAGGTGCGCCCCGCCGCGCGCGCCATGATGTCCCTGGGGGCACCCTGGGCGAGGACCCTGCCGGCGTAGAGGACGACGGCGTGGTCGCAGCTCTCGGCCTCGTCGAGGTAGGAGGTGCTGACGAGGACGCTGTGCCCTTCCTCCCGCACGAGACGCCGCACGATCTCCCACAGCTCGCGGCGGGACAGCGGATCGACGCCCACCGTCGGCTCGTCGAGGATGAGCAGCTTCGGTGAGCGGACCAGCGTGCAGGCGAGCCCCAGCTTCTGCTTCATGCCGCCCGAGAGCCGGCCGGCCGGGCGGCTCTGGAAGGGCTCGAGCCCGGTCATCGCCAGCAGCTGCTCGTAACGCCGACGGCGCTCGGAGGCGACCACGCCATGCAGGTCGGCATAGAGGTCGAGGTTCTCACGGACGCTCAAGTCGTCGTACAAACCGAAGCGCTGCGGCATGTAGCCGATGCGGTCCTGGACCTCCTGGGGCGCCCGCACCGCGTCGAACCCGGCGACCTGGAGCGAGCCCTCGTCCGGCGCGAGCAGCCCTGCGACCAGCCGGATGAGGGTCGTCTTGCCGGCGCCATCGGGGCCCGCCAGGACGGTCAGCGTGCCGCTGCGCGCCTCGACCGAAACGCCGTCCAGCGCCTGTACGGTCTCGCCCGTCGAACGCCGGAACGCCTTGCGGACGTCGTGGACCACCAGGACGTCCTCGCCGGACAGGCTCATGGCGGCGGTTCCGCCGCCGGCGCGCTCGGCGGCGCGGGGGG
>JARRMM010000068.1:0-12874 GCA_037386005.1 Deinococcales bacterium
GCGGCGCCGTCAGGAAGAAGAAGGCGGCGATCAGCAGCACCCGCGGCGCGCCGTCGACCGGGTAGAAGGCGATGGCCGCCCCTGCGAAGATCCCCAGGCCGCCCAGCGTCACCAGCTTGGTGGCCGCGTGGAGCCGCGTGTACAGGTCCGGGAAGCGCACCAGCCCGATGGCGGCCGCCAGCAGGAAGATGCAGCCGAGCACCACCAACACCTGAGCGACGGGGTGCCCGTCGAGCGCCGACGGGGCGCGGGCGGGAGCGGCGGCCTGGGCAGCACCGCTCGCGAGGGCGCCGGCGAAGAGGGCGGCTGCCCGAACGCCTACGGTCCGGATCACCGCATCACCCGGCCGCGCAGCAGGTACCGTGCCAGCGCCACCGTGCTCAGGAAGCCCAGGATCGAGATGATCAGCGCCGCGTCGAGCAGCGCCGTGAAGCCGGTCCGCAACGCCGCCACCACCACCAGCACGGCGAGGTTGACCGTGAGGAAGTCGAAGGCGGTCACGCGGTCGCCCCAGGTGGGGCCGCGCAGCACGCGGTAGGTGGCCAGCACGCCGGAGATGGCCAGACTGATGACGGCGACGTCGATCACCATGACGAACGTCCTCCCAACCGGGATCGCGGGCAACCGGCCGCGCTCATGACATGAACCCCAGGATCAGCGTCTCGATGCGCTGCACGCTGGCGCGCGAGCGCTCGGGGTCGGCCTGCAGGATGGCGTGGGCGTAGAGCAGCCCACGGTCCTCGGAGACCCCCATGGCCACCGTGCCGGGCAGCAGGGTGATGGCGGCGGAGAGCAGCGAGATGGCGGCGTCGCTCTTCACCCGCAGCGGGACCGCGATGATGTGCGGGTGGTAGCGCGGCCGGGGACGGACCGCCAGCAGCGCCACCAGCACGTTCGAGGTGACGAGCTCGAGCACGAAGCTCACCACGAACCGCACCAGCCCCCACAGCCGGCGCGGGAAGGAGCGCTCGCGCTCGCGCTCCACCACCGAGAGCAGCAGCACCCCGAGGAGCGCGCCGACCACCAGGTTCAGCGCCGTGAGCCGCCCCATCAGGAAGCTCCACATCAGCGCCATGCCGAGCACGGCCAGCAAGGATGCCATGGCTCAGTGTGCCCCTTCTCGTGGCGGTGCGTCCGGCACCAGCACGGCGGCGCGGTAGGCAGCGTTGCCGTCGAGCTGACTCGCCACCGTCCCGCACAGGCCGTACAGCGGCCCCGCGAACGCCGCCAGCGACAGGAGCAGCACGGTCGCCACCACCGTCACGCCGCTCATGACGCGCGGGATCTCGACGCGGTGGACGGCGTCCGCCTCGCCCCAGAAGAACTCGCGCCAGATGCGCGTGGCCGCGTACAGCAGCAGCAGGCCGGTCACCACCGCCGCCGTCGCCACCGCCACCCGCAGCCCGCCGCCCGCCGCCAGCAGGGCGCGCACCAGGCCGAACTTGCCGATGAAGCCACTGGTCGGAGGGAGGCCGGTCAGCGCCAGCGCCGCCGCGAAGTACCCGGCCCCCAGCCAGGGGTAGAGCCCGAGGTGGCCGTGCTTGCGGTAGCCGGCGCCACCCACCCGCTCGGCCAGGCCGGCCACCAGGAACAGCACGAAGATGACCGCCACCGAGTTCACCAGGTAGTACAGGGCGGCGGTCATGCCCGCGTGGGTGCCGATGAACACGCCGGCCACCAGGTAGCCGATGCTCGCCACGTTGGCGAACGCCATGGCGTGGCGCCAGCGGCGGCGGGCGATGGCGCCGAGCGCACCGACCACCATGCTCACCCCGCCGAGCGCCAGCAGTACGGCCGGCAGCAGCTGCTCGCCGGGGAACATCAGTGTGAAGGTGCGCACCAGCGCGTACACCCCCACCTTGGTCAACACCGCGGCGAAGAAGGCGCTGATCGCAGCGGGCGGGACCGGGTAGCTGTTGGGCAGCCAGAAGCCCAGCGGGAAGACGGCCGCCTTGGTCGCGAACACCAGCGCCAGCAGCGCCGCCAGCACCGTGAGCCGCGGGTCCGGACCGTGCGCCGCGACGCGCTGCGCGATGTCGGCCAGGTTGAGGCTGCCCACCAGACCGTAGGTCATGCCCGCGGTGATCACGAACACCGCCGAGGCCACCACGTTGATCACCACGTACTTGAAGCCCTCGCGCAGCTGCGGCAGCTCGCCGCCGAGCAGCAGCAGGCCGTAGGAGGCCACCAGCATCACCTCGAAGGCGACGAACAGGTTGAACAGGTCGCCGGTGAGGAAGCTCATGTTCACGCCCATGAACAGGAACTGCAGCAGCGCCTGGGCGCCGAACGCGTCACGGGCGCGGTTGAGCAGGGCGCTGCCGCCACGCACCGGCGCGTGCTGCAGACTCGAGCCCGCGAACACCACCGTCAGCAGCGCCAGCACGTTGCTCGCCAGCAGCAGCAGGCCGGCCAGCCCGTCGGCGACCAGGGTGATCCCGAAGGGGGCCGCCCACGCCGCCATCTGCACGCTCAAGACGGTGCCCTGGAAGGTGCGCAGGGCGATGACGAGCGACGCCAGCAGCGTCGCCGTCGACACGGCCGTGGCGACCGCCCGCCGCGCCGCGCTGCGACGGACGAGCAGCAGCACGGAGCCGCCCAGGAGCGGCAGCAGGACCGGCAGCGCCAGCACGTTCACGGCCGCTCCTCCTCGTCGACGTCGGCGTCCGTGCCGATCTCCGGCGACACCGACGGGACCTCCGGGTCGGCATAGACCACCGGCGGCCGCACCGGATCGGGGCGGTCGGCGAGCTCCTGCACGTGGTCGGTGCCGGTGACCTGGTAGGCGCGCAGCGCCAGCACCAGCAGGAGGGCGGTGGTCGCGAAGCTGATGACGATGGCGGTGAGGATCAGCGCCTGGGGAAGCGGGTCGTTGTAGGGGCCGGCGAGCTGCAACAGCGGTGGCGCGTCGCGCCGCTCCCCCTCGCCGGCGAGCAGGATGGCGATGTTCACGCCGTAGGAGATGAACGACACCCCCAGGATCAACCGGATGAGCGCGCGCGAGAGCACCAGGAACACGCCCGCCGCGATCAGGAGCGCGGCCAGCAGCGGCAGCAGCAGCTCCATCAGCCGTCCTCCCCTTCGCGCCGGCCCGTGGGCTCCCCTTCGGCGGCCTCCCGCCGCCCGGAGCCCTCGCCGCCGCGCTCGAGCAGCTCCGCCAGGCCCCCCTCCTCCGCCAGCAGGTCGATGATGGTGACGGTCGCCCCCACCACCACCAGGAACACCCCGAGGTCGAACAGCATCGCGCTCGACCACTCGAAGACGCCGATGCCGTGCAGGCGCAGCGTGCCGTGGGCGCTGGTCAGGAAAGGCCTGCCGGCGAGCATCGGCGCCACCCCGGTGGCGAGCGCCACCAGCAGGCCGAGCGGCATGAGCACGTCGCTGCGGATGCGCAGCAGCCCGCGCCGCCGCGCCATGCGCGCCAGCAGCGCCGCGGCCGCCACGATCAGCCCCGCGATGAAGCCGCCGCCCGGGGCGTTGTGGCCGCGCAGGAAGAAGTGGAAGCCGACCGCCAGCAGCGCGAACACGATGGGCGTGACGAGCGTGCGGAAGAAGACGTCCGGGCCCTTGCTCATGCCTCCCCCTCGGCCTCGTCGCCGCCCGCTTGCCCGCCCTCCGGCGGCGGCTCGGGCTCGACCCGTTGCTGCGACTGCAGCCGGAGCAGCGCCAGCACGCTCAGGGCCGCGATCGCCAGCACGGCGATCTCGCCCATGGTGTCGTAGCCGCGGAAGTCGACCAGGATGGTGTTGACCACGTTGGCGCCGCCCGCCAGCGTCTTGCTGAAGCGCAGGAAGAACCCCTCGATACGTGGCGCCACCGGCTGCTGCACCGCCAGCAGCATCGTGAACACGGTGGCGCCCACGCCCGCGGCGATGACGCCGTCGACGACGGTCTGCCACGGCGGCCGGCTGTAGCGACGCATCGCCGGCAGGAAGCGGAACACCGACAGGAAGAGGATCACCGTCACGGTGTCGACGAGGAGCTGGGTGAGGGCGAGGTCGGGCGCGTGCAGCAGCACGAAGATGAGCGTCGAGGCCACGCCCGCCAGCCCCAGGTAGATCAGCGCCGAGAGGCGCGAGCGCGTCACCAGCGCGCCGCCGATGCCGGCCGCCACCAGGCCGGTGGCGAGCGCCATGTCGATCGGCACCGGCGTCACGGCGGGGAGCAGCACGCGGAAGCCCTGCAGCGCGCCCGCCACCGCCGCGCCCAGGAACAGCACCCGCAGGTGGGTGGCGAAGGAGGCGCCCTGGGTGGCGCGGGTGAAGCCGGCCGAGAAGCGCTCGAGCCCCGAGAGCAGGGCGTAGTACACGGTGTTGGCGTTCCAGCCCGGCGTCAGCGCCGCCTGCAGTCGGGCGAAGCGGCCCTGCAGCAGGTGCAGCGCGATCCCCGCGAGCCACGTGAGCACCGACAGCGCCAGCGTCGTCGACAGGCCGTGCCACAGCGCCAGCGGCTTGGCGGCGAAGCCGAGGCCGGGCGCCGCCAGGTCGGTGAGCGGGGTGGCGAGCGTGGCCTGCGGCGGCACGAAGCCGAAGAGCACGACCGCCGCCGTGAGCGGCAGGACGGGGAGCCAGAAGGCTGCGTGCGGCCGGTGGATCTCCGGCGCCTCGGCCCGGAACGGCCCGAAGAACACCGTCAGGAAGCGCAGGCTGTAGGCGAAGGTCATGACGCTGCCGGTCACCGCGATGAGGGCGGGCAGCCAGCCCTCGTGCTGCATCGCCTCGTAGAACAGCTCCTTGGACACGAAGCCGCCGAAGGGGGGCACGCCGGCCATCGACAGCGCGGCGGGCACCGCCAGCACGGCGGTGACCGGCAGGCGCCGGCCGAGCCCGCGGAGCGCGCGGATGTCACGGCTGCCGGTGGCATGGTCGACGATGCCGACCACCAGGAACAGTGCCGCCTTGAACGCGGCGTGGTTGACCAGGTGGGCGGTGGCGCCCAGGGGGTGCCCGGAGGCGTACATGGCCGTGAGGATGCCGAGCTGGGAGACGGTGGAGTAGGCGAGCAGCGCCTTCAGGTCGTTCTGCCGCAGCGCCAGGTAGGAGCCCCAGAACATCGTCAGCAGCCCGGCGACCATCGCCACCTGGGCGAAGGTGGTGCCGTCCAGCAGGAAGGCGAACTTCGCGAGCAGGAACACGCCCGCCTTGACCATGGTGGCCGAGTGAAGGAAGGCCGACACCGGCGTGGGCGCCTCCATCGCCGTCGGCAGCCACAGGTGGAAGGGGAGCTGGGCGGACTTGGTGAAGGCGGCGACCAGCACCAGCGCCAGCGCCGGGGCGAAGAGCGGGCTCGAGCGCAGCGCCGGGAGGTCGAGCCCCGACAGCGTGGCGCTGTGACCGGCGATGCCCAGCAGCGCCACCGCCACCATCAGCGCCAGGCCGCCGACGGCGGTCACCAGCAGCGCCTTCACGGCGCCGTCGCGTGCCGCCGCGCGGCTGTCCCAGAAGCCCACGAGCAGGAACGAGGCGATCGAGGTCAGCTCCCAGAAGGCGAACAGCGCGATCAGGTTGTCCGACAGCACCAGGCCGAGCATGGCGCCGCCGAAGGTCATCAGGTAGCCGTAGAAGCGGCCGTGGCGCTCGCCCGGGGCCAGGTAGGCGGCGGCGTAGAGCGTCACCAGCACGCCGATGACCGCCACCATCAGGGCGAACAGCAGCGAGAAGCCGTCGGCGCGCAGGGTGAAGCCGAGGCCGAGGTCGGGGACCCAGGCGAGGCTCGCCTCCGCCGGCGCGCCGCGCAGGGCCGGCCGGACGAAAGCGAGGAGCCCCAGCGCAGGCGCGAACGCCAGCCACAGCACCAGCCCGCTGCGCGCCCGCAGCCGCGGGCCGAGCACTGGAGCGATGGCGGCCCCCGCGAAGGGAGCCGCCACCGCCAAGGGCAACAACCAGGTCGGGCTCACACGACCTCGGGGCCGGCTCGGGGGGCCGGATCACGGGAGGCGCGCCCCCGGAACGCGTCTCTCGTCATGGGTGCTACTGCCCCGAGCCGCCGCCGGAAGGCGTCGCCGGCGTCGTGGCGCCGCCCGAGGGGGCGTTGGAGGCGGCCCGCATCGCGTCCGAGAGGGTCATGAGGCGCTTGTAGGTGGCGAGCTGGGTGTAGTCCCCCACCTTCAGGTTGTCCACGAACAGGGTGGGCGTGCCGGTGAGGTGGAGGTCATTGGCCGCCGCCTGGAAGGCCTTGTCGATCGAGCCGCTGTAGGTGCCGTCGTGGATGCACTGGGTCACCCCATCCGTCTTGAGCCCCGCGTCGGAGGCGATCTTGACGAGCGCGGACACCGGGTCGGAGAGGCCGCTCCAGCTGTCCTGGCTGGCGAACAGCGCGTCGTGGTAGGTCCAGAACGAGGCCGGGTCGTTGGCGGCCGTCACGCACTCGGCGGCTTCGGCCGCGGTCATGGCGTTGGGGTGGATGCTCTTGAGCGGGAAGTAGTGGAACTCGAAGCGCACGTCGCCCGAGGACAGCAGCTCCGCCTTGAGCTGCGGGAACACGTCCGTGGCGAAGCGGGCGCAGAACGGGCATTGGAAGTCGGAGAACTCGCGGATGACATGCTTGGCGTTGGCCGGGCCGATGCTGTGCGAAGCCGGCGGGAACGCGGAGGGATCCACCGTCTGCGGCTTCAGCGTGAAGTCGAGGTGGTAGGGGCTGTCGCCGGTGACGGTCAGGTGCAGTTCGTATTCCTCCACCCCGATGGCGGCGGGGCCCTTGCCGGCGAGGTCGCTCAGGCGGGTGCGGAAGAACTGCGCGGCGGGGCCGGCGATCCCCTGACCGTAGCCGGTGGCGGCGCCGATCAGGTCGGAGGCGAAGCGCACGTTGGCGTCGTTCATGATCCCGCTGCCGCTGACGGCGATGGCGATGTTGGCCGAGCTGTCGATCTGGAAGTCGAAGTTGGACGCGGCGGTGAAGCCGCTGTCAGCCGCCGTCGGCTTGTAGCTGTCGAGCGCCTTGACGATGGTCGACGGAGCCTCGCCGATGGACGCGAACGCCGCCGGCGCGAGCGCGCCGAGGACGATCAGCAGGGGCAGCAGGAAGAATCGTGGGCGAGCGTGGTGCCGTGCGATCATCGGTTCGTCTCCTTTGCGCCCTCCGCCGCCTGGGCGGTGAGGGGCAGGCGCCGGGCTCGGGTGAGGCCCAGCAGTGTGTCCACCGGTACGCGGAGCAGGACGTCCCGCCCCCCTCCGCCGGCGAAGACGACGCCTTCGGTGGGCACGCTGAGGCTGTCCACCAGGGTGGGCAGCACCCGCCTGTGTCCGAAGGGCGGCATCGAGCCGACGGCGTAGCCGGTCAGTTCCAAGGTTCGCTCGGGCGAGGCCAGACGCAACGCGCGCCGCGAGGTGCCCAGCGCGCGGGCCAGCGCCGGCATGCGCACGCGCGCCTCGCCGGCGGCGATCACCAGCAACGGTTGGCGCCCGTCCTCCACGGCGTCGACCGCGCTGCCGTTGTTCGCAGCGTCCCCCGCCCGCTGGCCCGCGATTTCGAACACCAGGCTCTTGACGATGGCCTCCGGGCCGACGCCGAGAGCCCGTGCCGCCTCGGGCACCGTGGGCGTGGGGACCCCGGGCCGCACCAGCTCGGCCGACACGCCGTGGGCGTGCAGGTACGCGGCCAGGTCGCGGTCGCTCAGCGGCGCCGTCTCGGGCATGAGGCTCAGTGTAGCCCCCTGCCTCGGGGCGCTCAAGGAAGCACGTCCCGGCCGATGGGGCGCCGTCAGCTCAGGCCGTAGAGCTCCCCGTACTTGCCTCGGAGGTACGCCAGGTACGGGGCCGCGTCCAGCTCGGACCCGGTGGCGCGCTTCAGCAGCTCGTCGGGAAGGTAGCGCGCGCCGTGCCGGTGGACGTTCTCGCGCAGCCAGCCCAGCAGGGTGGCGAAGCGGCCCGCTCGGATCTCGCGCGGCAACTCGGGGTGCGCGGCGGTCGCCGCCTCGAACAGCTGCACGCTCATCAGGTTGCCCAGCGTGTAGGTGGGGAAGTAGCCGAACAGGCCGATCGACCAGTGCACGTCCTGCAGCACGCCCAGCGCGTCGTTGGGCGGCGTGATGCCGAGCGCGTCCTGCATGAAGTCGTTCCAGGCGGCGGGCAGCTCCGCGACCGTGAGGTCGCCGGCCATCAGCCCCTGCTCCAGCTCGAAGCGCAGCATCACGTGCAGGTTGTAGGTGACTTCGTCCGCCTCGACCCGGATGAAGGTCGGCTCGACCTTGTTGATGGCGGCGTAGAAGGTGTCCAGAGGGACGCCTGCGAACTGCTGCGGGAAGGTCCGCTGCAGCTTGGCGTAGGCCCCCTCCCAGAAGGCGCGGCTGCGGCCCACCAGGTTCTCCCACAGGCGCGACTGCGACTCGTGGATCCCCAGGCTGGCCGTGCCTTCGAGCGGGGTCCGGTAGTAGGCGTCGTCGATGCCCTGCTCGTAGAGGGCGTGGCCCGCTTCGTGCATGGCTCCGAACAGCGCGGGGTTGAGGAAGTGCCCCTGGTAGCGCGTGGTGATGCGCACGTCGTACTTGCTCAACGACGTCGCGAAGGGGTGCACGGTGGGGTCCAGACGGCCGTGCTCCAGGTCGTAGCCGAAGGCGGTGACCGTGTCGAGAGCGAAGCGCTCCTGATGGGCTTCCCCGAAGGCCTGACGAAGCACCCCGTCGTCCACGGAGCGGCCGGCGTCGCGGATGGCGCGGACCAGCTCGGTCGTCTCGCGCCTGAGCGGTGTGAACACCTGGCGCAGGTGGGCGGTCGTCGAGCCCGGCTCGTATTGGTCGTGCAGCGCGTCGTAGGGATGCTCCTCGAAGCCCAGGGCCTCGGCCTCCTGGCGCTTGAGCTCCACCATCCGCTCCAGCTCCGGCGCGAAGGCCCCGAAGTCCTGCTCCTGGCGGGCACGCGCCCACACCGCACGCGAGCGCGCGGTGTGCTTGCCGAGCGCCTCGACCAGCTCGACCGGCAGCTTGGTAGCCCGATCGACCGCGCGGCGCGCCTGCCGCACGGCGGCGGCCTCCACCGAGTCCTCGGGCAGCCCCGCGGCCTCCAGCGCCTCGACCAGCTCGCCCAGCGCAGGGTCGGTGAGCCGTTCGTGCGCGATCGTCTCGAGCGTCGCCATCTGCTGCCCACGCGCCTCGGCGGCGCCGGGCGGCATGTAGGTGTTCTCGTCCCAGGAGAGCACCGCGTGCGCCTGGGTCAGATCGCTGATGACGGCCGCCCGCGCCACGAGGTCGCGATACAGGGTGTCGGTGTCGGTCATGCAGGCTCCCTTCGCCGCGCCAGTCTACCGTTCCCGACTCCCCGCGGACGTGGTGGGCATGGATGGGCCGCTTCCGGGCCCGTGGTATCGTGAAGACATGGATATCGCCGTCTCCGACGCTGCTCGCGACGTCGTCGCGCGCGAGCGGGCGTTGCTCGCCGACCTGCAGGCGCTGCTGGCCCGGCTCGAGGCGAAGGACGAGCACGTCAACGACCTGCGCAACGCCATGCGCGACCTCGACGGTATCTTCATGCTGGTGGTGTGCGGCGAGTTCAACGCCGGGAAGTCGTCGCTGCTCAACGCCCTGGTGGGCGAGCGCGTCATGCCGGAGGGGGTGACCCCCACCACCGACCGCATCACGGTGGTCACCTACGCCGAGACGCCGAGCGAGAGCGAGGAGGCGCCGGCGCTGGTCCGGCGCAGCTTCCCCGCGCCGCTGCTGCGCGATCTGGCCCTGGTCGACACGCCCGGCACCAACGCCATCATCCAGCGGCACCAGGAGCTGACCGAGCGCTTCGTGCCCCGGGCGGACCTGGTGCTCTTCGTGACCAGCGCCGACCGGCCCTTCACCGAGAGCGAGCGCACCTTCCTCGAGCTGATCGCCTCGTGGGGCAAGAAGGTACTGATGGTGGTCAACAAGCTCGACATCCTGGAGACGGACGCCGAGCGGGAGAAGGTCGTGGCGTACGTGGGGCGCAACGCCAAGGAGACGCTCGGCACCGAGCCCGAGGTGTTCGGGGTGTCGGCCAAGCAGGCGTTCAAGGCGCGCATGGCCGACGACCTGGCGGGGGTGCAGGCCAGCGGCCTGGGCGCGCTGGAGCGCGCCATCAGCGCGCGCTTGAGCGAGGATCGCCTCAGGCTCAAGCTGCTCTCGCCGCTGGGGGTGGCGCGGCGCACGGCGGAGCACTACCGCTCGGTGCTCGACAACCGGCTGGAGCTGCTCTCGACCGACCGCCGCACGCTGGAGGAGATCGAACGCCAGCGTGAGCAGTTCGAGAAGGACCTCAGGCGCGAGTACGAGGGCTACCTGTCGCGCATCGAGAACGTGCTGCTGGAGGTCGAGAAGCGCGGCAACGACTTCTTCGACGACACCGTGCAGCTGCGCAAGATCTTCATGCTCATGAACACCGACCGGGTGCGCGAGGCCTTCCAGAACCGCGTGCTGGGCAGCGTCGACCACGACATCGACCGCGCCGTGAGCGACATGGTCGACTGGTTCATCCAGCGCAACCTGCAGCTCTGGGAGGACGTGATGACCTTCGTCAACGAGCGCCGCGCTGCCGAGCGCGAGCGCGTCATCGGCGAGGTCGGCGGCCGCTTCCAGTACGACCGGCAGGTGCTGGTGAGGGCGCTGCACGAGCGCTCGGAGAAGGTGCTGGAGGGCTACGACAAGAAGGAGGAGGCCGCCCGCCTGGCCGACTCGCTGCAGAGCTCCGTGGTGCAGTCGGGCCTGCTCGAGGTCGGGGGCCTGGGGCTCGGCGCGGCTGTGCTCGCGATCCTGACCACCACCGCCGTCGACGTCACCGGCGTGGCGCTGGGACTGGCGCTGATGGGCGTGGGGCTGCTGGTGATGCCGCGGCAGCGCCGCAAGGCCAAGCGCGAGCTGAGCCGCAAGATGGAGGAGCTGCGGGGCGGCCTGCGCGAGAGCCTGCAGGGGCAGCTCGACACCGAGCTGGGGCGCTCCCAGGAGAAGCTCTCGGGCGCCATCAACCCCTACACCCGCTTCGTGCGCGCCGAGCTGGAGCGGCTGGGGGCGCTGCACGAGGAGCTCGACGGCTTCGACGAGCAGCTGACGGCGGTCAAGCGCGAGGTCGAGGCGCTGCGCTAGCGCTCGCAGCTGAGTTTCCCGAGGGACGGTCACGCCGCTGCTCCTGTGCGCGCCGTCGCCGCCGGCGCCGCCGGTCACCTTCATAATTGGTCTGAGCCCCGACGCGATGCACCTCGGGGGCGCGTACGTTCGCCCGACACCGGTCTGGTCGGAAAGGGGGCAGCGTCGGACCGGCCCATAGGGTCCATCAGCCGACCTCGCCCACGACATCTCGAGAGCTGGTGGCACGGCAGGCCGCCATCGTCGCGGCCGGGCCGCTCGTGGTTCATTCACCTGTCTCATGTGCCTTAGGAGGGGATGATGAGACCCGTCCGCCTACGCTGGCTGCTCGGCGCCCAGGCTGCCTCAGCTCTACTGGTGCTGGCCGCGTGCTCGACGCCGGCCGAGAAGCCCTACAGCAAGTCGGTAAGCCTCGACGGTTACCAGACCACGGCCACCCTGAGCGAGCAGGACTCGACGCGCATCGCTGACTGCACCTCCTTCGGCAGCGCCAACGACGTCCGCTACACCTACACCTTGTTCGATACCACCGATGGCGCCCAGGACGTGGTGTTCAAGCCCGAACACCCCGTAACGGCGGGCGGAGCCGATCTCGCCGCCGACGCGTGGAACAAGGACCTGGTGCTGTACGTGCACGGCTTCATCGACCCGTACGACACGACCCCGTTCACCGACTACGTGAACCAGCCCGACTTCGTACAGACCCGAGATCAGCTGCTCTGTCAGGGGTTCGCGCTCGCTGCCTCGAGCTTCTCCGCGAACGGTTACGCCATCGCCGAAGGCATCGAGGATACGCACCTCGTGAACGCCGTCTTCGCCGACTACTACGAGCAGCCCAACCACAGCTATCTCGTCGGCTCCTCCATGGGCGCCCTCATCACCGTGGCGCTCGCCGAGACGTTCCCGACACGCTATGCCGGCGGTATGCCGACCTGCGGGCCGATCGGCGGGAGCCTCATGGAGTTCAACTACATCGGCAACGAACGCATCCTGTTCGACCACTACCTCCCCGGTCCGAGCGGCTCGTACCTGGGCGGCGACCTGTTGAACCCGGCCGATCCCCCGCCGGCCGACCTGGCGACGCTCGTCGCCACGGCCGTCGCGGCCAACCCGAGCGGCTTCAGCTCGCTCGAGAACACCTGGCTGAGCATCACGAGCTTGGGCGGGGTGGCCCTGCCGTCGACCCTCACCATGCCGGCGGTGCAGTCGCCGCAGGCCTACGGTCTCACCGCGGTCGATCTGGGCGTGCCGTCCCAGCTCATGCCGTTCATCGCGCAGTACGCCCTGGGGCGAGCACTGCGCTACCACGTCGTCGGCGCCAAGGATCTGCTGGCCCGCGCCGGCGGCTCGCCCTTCGACAACACCTCGACCACCTACACCGATCTGACGGACGCGGTGCCGACCGCCAAATCGTGGACCACGCTGACAGGAGACCCGCCGTACGCGCCGGACGCGGTCGCCGTCAACCACGCGCTGCAGGCCTACCAGCCGACCGGCGACACCAGCGTTCCGCTACTCGCCCTTCACACCTACATCGACCCCGACGTCCCGCTCCACCACGAGTACGCCTACGCGGCCCTGGCCGCGTCGCACCCCGGCACCGACCTGAAGAGCTACGTGGTGCTGGGCATCGTGCCCGACGACCTGCGCACCCAGGTGGAGCAACTCTTCCCGGGCATCACCCTGCCCAACGCCAGCCCCTTCGGGCACTGCAACTTCGCCACCTCCGACCTGGCGGCTGGGCTGGGCATCCTGGTGAGCCACGTCGAGCAGGGGGCACCGTGGCCGGCGCCGGGCTCGCCCGGCATCCCGGCATCGTTCGGGGATCTGCCGGCG
>JARRMM010000069.1:0-12625 GCA_037386005.1 Deinococcales bacterium
GCAGCCCGATGATGTTCATCAGGGTGGTCTTGCCGGAGCCGGAGGGCCCCATCAGGGCGACCATCTCTCCGCGGGTGATGGAGAAGGTGACGCCCTTGAGCGCCCAGAACGGCTGGTCGGCCAGGCGGTAGGCCTTGCGGACGGCCTCGAGCGTCACGACGTCGACGCTCACGGTCTTCGTTCCGAGGGGGCGCCCGCCTGCCGCGGGCGGCGGAACCCGCCTCCCGGGCCGGGGAACGGCACAGCGTTGGGGCGACGTTGGTTGGTCTCGCCGCCAGGCCCCGTGCCCTGAGCCGGTGAGGCTCCCGCGTCACCGCTGACCAGGACCACCGCCCCGTCGGGGACGTCGCCGGTCAGAACGCTGTTGATGCCCGAGGCGGCGACGACCGTCACGGGTACCGGCCGGTAGCTTCCGTCCGTCTGTTCGACGAGGATGGAGCTGCCGGCGTTCGCGCTGTGCACCGCCCGTGCCGGCAGCTGGAAGGCGTCCGGCACCTGCCGGACGACCAGGCTCGCCTGTCCCGTCATGCCGGCGCGCAGGGCGTGGTCTGCGTTGTCGATCTCCACGGCTACGTAGAAGACCGGGATGTTCGACACCAGGGTCGCGGTGGGGGCGATCCTGGTGACCCGGCCGGGGAAGGTGGTACCGGGGATGGCATCGAGCGTCACCGTGCCGGACTGCCCGACCGCCACCCGGCCGATGTCGGTCTCGTCGATCTGGGCGTCCAGGACGACGGTGGCATCGTCGACGAAGGTCAGCAGGCCGTCCGAGCCGCCGGTGGACTCGCCGACCGCGCCGTTGGCGGCGCTCACGATGCCGTCGAAGGGGGCAACGACCTCGGTGTCGGCGAGGTCCTGCTCTGCCGTGGCAAACGTCAACTTCGCCTGCTCCACCGCGATGCGGGCGTTCGCGAGAGCCTGCTCGTCGCTGGTCTGCTGCAGCCGTTGCGTCTCGAGCAGCGTGTCGAGGTTGGTGCGGGCGTTCGCACGTGCCTCGTCGGCCGTGCTCAGGGCATCCTTGGCCGCCTGGAGCTCGTTGGCACTGGCGCTCCCCATGTCGAACAGCGTCCGGGTCAGGTCGAGGGTCTGCTGCTGACTGTCGTGGTCCCGCTGCGCAGCATCGACGGCGGCCCGCGCCGAGGCGACCTGGGATGCGAGGGACGCCGCCGTCTTCGCCTGGTCCGCCTGCAACGCGGCCAGCGAGGCCCGGGCCTTGTCGAGGGAGAGGCGGGCGTCGGCCACGGCGCGCTGGAACGGAGTCGGGTCCAGCCGCGCCAGGCTCGCCCCCTCCACGACCCGATCGCCGACGGAGGCGATGGCGATCAACGTTCCACTCACGGGCGGCGTCAGGCTCACGCTGCGGATGGGGGAGAGGCTCCCAGGGCCGTCGACCTTGACCTGGAACGCCGCACGCTTCACGGTCGCCGTGACGATCGATTGGGCCGGCGCGCTCCCCGCCCGGTCGCGCACGACCACGAACGACCCCCCTGCCGCAGCGACCGCAGCCACGAGCAGCAACCACAGCCACCACCGGCGCCGTCTTCGGCGTGGTGGGGCGCGACGGGCATCCACCGCCATGACCACCTCCGCGGGCGCGACCCGGACCGATGCCGGACGCCCGCAACGTGCCGCTCCTATGCAATTATCGACCTTTGGCGTGCAGGCGATGTGAAGCCTGCGAGGGGGTGCCGCAAGCTCTGCCCTGGAGACCGGGGCGACGGGTCAGCGTGCGCCCAGGAGCAATTCGACGACGAGCTGGTCCAAACGCTCGAGGTGCGTGGGCCTGTCACGCAGGACGTCCAGGTCGAAGGTGCGTCTCGCCACGCGCTCGCCCGACTCCGGCGTGTAGGCGGCGAGGTAGCCGTCGAGTGTCTCGTCGCGCACGCGGTGCTCGTGAACCAGCGCCTGGATCTCCTCGTCTGCGTCGAAGCGCTCGCCCTTCTCCTTGAGGAGCAGGTAGCTGCGCATGCAACCGCGGGCGAAGTCCCAGACACCCTCCTCGTCCTCGGTGCGCAGGGCGTGAGCGTCGAAGTGGCGCGGGCCGTCGTAACCCGTGTCCTCCAGCAGCTTCACCAGGAAGAACGCCGTCTTGAGGTTCTCGGCGCCGAAGCGGAGGTCCTGGTCGAAGCGGCTCATCTTCTGGTCGTTGAGGTCGATGTGGAAGAGCTTCCCTGCGTCGATGGCCTGGGCCACGGCGTGGACGAAGTTCAGGCCGGCCATGGTGTCGTGCGCGAACTCGGGGTTCACGCCGAAGCGCTCGGGCTTGTCGAGGGTCTGGATGAAGCCCAGCATGGATCCGACCACGGGCAGGTAGAGATCGCCCCGGGGTTCGTTGGGTTTGGGCTCGAGCGCGAACCGGAACCCGTACCCCTGATCCTCGGCGTACGCGGCCAGGAAGTCGAGCGACTCGCGGTAGCGTGCCAGCGCGTCGAGGGCGTCGAGGGTGCCGTCGACCTCGCTGCCTTCGCGTCCTCCCCAGAACACGAAGATGCCGGCGTCGAGCTCTGCGCCGAGATCCATGGCCCGCATCACCTTCTGGACGGCGAAGCCCCGCACGCGCGAGTCGGCGCAGCTCAACGCGCCGTCCTTGAAGGCGGGGTCGCTGAAGAGGTTGGTGGTGGTCATGGGCACGACCAGGCCGTGGTCCTCGAGGGCCTGCTTGAACTCCCGTACGATCCGATCGCGCTCCCCCGGGGTGGCGTCCACCGGGACGAGATCGTTGTCGTGCAGGTTGACGCCCCAGGCGCCGATGCCGGCGAGCTTGCGCACCGTCTCGGTGGGCTCCCGCACCGCCCGCGTCGGCGCACCGAACGGGTCGCGGCCGACGTTGCCCACCGTCCAAAGACCGAAGGAGAACTTGTGCTCGGGGCGTGGTGTGAGGTCAGGCATCGGGCGCTCCTCCCTCGGCGTCGCAGCCCGCGCGGCTGGTGCGTCGGGTCGCCGCCGTGGCGTCGCCGGCGCCCTCGGGTGCTGCAGCAGCCGCGGCCGGGGTCCCGGACGACGCCCCACCACCATAGCCTCCCGGCATCGCGGAGTGCTCGCGTCTGCCACGGGTGTGACGGGAGAGCCGGTGGGAGGGTCGGCACGCTCGAGGCGGGCTCGCCCGGGCGCCAGCCGGCCGCCAAGGATCGAGCGCTCATGGACGGCGGCTATACTGGAGTGCCGCTCGTCGCGGGGCCGCGCTCGGCGCGGTGCGCAGCGCCGGTCGTGGCCGTCGAGGTCCACGTGAATACCGCGATCATCCGTCAACTGAACGTCTCCAGGGTGTTCCATGCCCTGAGGGAGCACCCTGGGAGCTCGCAGCGCGAGATCGTCCGCCTCACAGGGTTGGACCGTGCCACGGTGTCCACGGTGGTCGCCCAGCTCGAGGAGCAGGACCTGCTCGAGCGCACCCCCAGACCCAGCCGCGGCCGTGCAGGACGACCCGAGAAGGCGCTTCGCCTGTCGGAGAAGGCGGGCTGGTTCGTAGGCGTCCGCCTCGACCCGCAGGAGCTCCACGTCGTCGCGACGACCATCGACGCACGCGTGGTGGCCATCCGGCGCGCGCCCGGCAGCTCCGACGTCAACGCCGCCGTGGGGCGGGTGGGTGCGATGGTCCGGGAGCTCGCGGCCGGCGAGGGGGTCGCGCTCGAGAAGATCCGGGGGGTCGGGGTAGGGGTGCCCGGGTTGATGGATCGTGACGGCCGGTTGGCGCTCGGCCCCAACCTGGGCTGGCACGACGTGCCCATCCTGAGCCTGCTTCGTGACGAGCTCCCGGTGCCCGTCTACGCGGACAACGACACCAAGGCGGCAGCGCTCGCGGAGACCCTCTTCGGCGCCTGCCACAGCGTCATGGATTTCGTGCTGGTCATCGCTCACGCGGGCATCGGCAGCGCCCTGTACCAGGGTGGGATGCTGCAGCGCGGCTGGCACGGCTACGCCGGGGAGCTCGGTCACGTCAAGGTGGTGCCGGACGGCCGTGCCTGCGGCTGCGGCGGGCACGGCTGCCTCGAGGCGTACGCGTCGGAGCGTGCCATCCTCGGTCGCCTGCGGGAGGCGGGGCGCTCGTGCGACGACATGACGGCGGTCGCACGCCTGGCCGGAGCGGGGGACCCGGTGGCGATCCAGGTCCTGGAGGACGCCGGCGAGAAGCTCGGAACGGTGCTGGCGACGGTGCTCAACCTGACGAATCCGCACCGGATCGTGGTCGGGGGCGGTCTGGCGCAGGTGTCCGAGCAGGTGCTGCCCGCCGTCCGGCGGGTGGTCGCGCGCGACGCGCTCGGGCCGGTGCGCGACGGCGTCGAGGTGCTGGTCTCCGCGCTGGGTGAAGAGGCGGTGGCGATGGGCGGCGTCGCGCTCGCCATGGAGGGTTTCCTGTCCCTGCCGAGTTGGATCTCGCACGGCCAGTTGCGCCACCGGACCGGCCCGTTCGGACGCGGATCGCTGGAACGTGGGGGCTCGCCACGCGCGACCGACGAGGATCAGGGCTCGCAGCCTTGACGCTCTCATAAACGCGCAGTAGACTCGCCATTAGTTCGACAATCGACGTAATTCGATTGGCCGAGCAGGACAGCACATTCCAGTCTCGCAAGGTTGGGAGGAACGAGCCGCAATTCGGTTCGAAAAGGCCGGCGCCAGGGGCCCTGGCTCGACCCGGCCGCGACTCGTAGGAGGTCCAGGGGAAGGAATCAGGTGGTGAACGTGAAAACGCTGAAGAGCCTCGGGTTGGCGATTCTGCTCCTCGCGGTAGGCATGGCCTTCGCGCAGGGCAGCTCGTCGCTCACGGTCGACTCCTTCAACGCCGACTTCTCGGCCATGGCGCAGCTCAAGGCGATCGCCAGCCAGGGCCAGGGCAAGATCGGCGTGCTGCTGCCGGAGACGACCACGTCCGCGCGCTACACCTCGTACGACGCGCCCTATCTGAAGAAGGCGTTCGAGACGGCGGGCCTGTCGCCGGATCAGTTCATCATCACCAACGCCCAGGGCAGCGAGTCCACCGAGCTGACGCAGGCCCAGTCGGATATCTCCAACGGGGCCACCGTGCTGCTGATGGACCCGATCTCCTCGGGTGTCGGCGCCTCCATCGAGAGCTACGCCAAGGCCCACGGCGTGCCGGTCATCGACTACGACCGGCTGACCCTCGGTGGCTCGCGCGACTACTATGTCAGCTTCAACAACGTCGAGGTCGGCAAGCTCATCGGCAAGGGCATGGTCCAGTGCCTCTCGGCGTGGAACGTGCAGAAGCCCAACATCCTGGTGATGCGCGGCGCTCCGACCGACAACAACGCCACCCTGTTCGCCGAAGGCTACGACGGCGTGCTGAAGCCGTACTTCAGCTCCGGCCAGTACGTCAAGGTCGGCGAGCCGGCCGGCACGTGGGACCCGGCGAAGGCACGGACCACCTTCGAGGAGCAGTACACCGCACACCCCAACATCAACGCCGTGGTGACGCCGAACGATGACAACGCCAACGCCGTCATCTCCTACCTCAAGTCGCTCAACGTGCCGCCCAAGACGTTCCCCACCACCGGTCAGGACGCGACCCTCACGGGCCTGCAGAACATCCTCGCCGGCTACCAGTGCGGCACCGTGTACAAGCCCATCTACCTCGAGGCGCAGGGCGCTGCCGCGCTGGCCCTCTACCTGCGCGCCGGCATGACGCCGCCGCAGGGCCTCGTGAACGGGACGACCCAGGACACCAAGTCGAACGTTGCCGTTCCCTCCGTGTTGATGACGCCCATCTGGGTCACCCCCTCCAACATGAACGCCACGGTCGTGAAGGACGGCTTCGTCAACCCCAAGAAGTTGTGTGCGGGCGGCTTGGCGCAGCAGTGCCAGGCGGCTGGCATCTCCCAATAGGCTTCGCATGACGACATCTACGGCTCGGTCTCGGTCCTCCGGGACCGAGCCGCTTCTTCAACTGAGAGGCATCAAGAAGAGCTTCGGCGCGGTCGAGGCTCTCGCTGGTGTCGATCTGGACGTGCCGGTCGGGGAGGTCACGGCGCTCGTGGGCGACAATGGCGCCGGCAAGTCCGTCCTGGTCAAGACCATCGCCGGCATCCACGAGCCCGATGCCGGCGAGATCTTCTGGGAGGGCAGGCGGGTCAGGATCCGCAGCCCGCGTGACTCCGCCGAGCTGGGTATCGAGGTCGTATACCAGGATCTCGCGTTGTGCGACAACCTCGATGTGGTCCAGAACATGTTCCTGGGCCGCGAGAGCCTGCGACGAGGCCTGCTGGACGAGGACGCCATGGAGAGGGCGGCGCGGAAGACGTTGGCCGACCTCCGGGTTCGCACCGTCCGGTCGGTGCGCCTCCAGGTCGAGAACCTGTCCGGCGGACAGCGGCAGTCGGTGGCGGTCGCCAAGGCGGTGATGTGGAACTCCAAGCTCGTGATCCTGGACGAGCCCACCGCGGCGCTCGGCGTGGCCCAGACGAAGCAGGTGCTCGACCTGGTGCAGCGCCTGGCCGATCGTGGCCTGGCCGTCATCATGATCTCGCACAACCTGAACGACGTCTTCCGGGTGGCCGACCGCCTGGCCGTGCTCCGCCTCGGCGAGATGGTGGGAGCGGGCCCCGCCTCGGAGTTCGACTCCCAGAGGGCCGTGGAGCTCATGACGACGGGACGGTACTCCGGCGGCTCGAACCACGCTGCGCCGACACCCGCCGAGGACGGGAGGTGACGTTGTGACGTCCGACAAGGACGCCCAGGAGAACGACCGCACCGCCGTCGAGGAGGCGGCGGAGCGTGAACGCCAGCTCGATGCGGTCGAGGACGCCGACGAGTTGGAAGGCGACGACGAGACGTCGCTCGGGGACGGCGACGACGAGCGGACGCTGAGCGCCTATCTACGGCGCTGGTGGACGCAGATACGAGCTGGGCAGAGCGGGGTCCTCCCCGTCGTGCTCGGCGTCATCTTGATCGGCATTATCTTCCAGACGCAGAACGCCAAGTTCCTGTCGCCCGGCAACCTCGTGAACCTGCTCGTCCAGGGTGCGGTGTACATGCTCATCGGGATGGGCGAGGTCTTCGTCCTCCTTCTCGGTGAGATCGACCTGTCGCTGGGTTACGTCGCCGGCATCGGTGCGGTCGTGGTGACCGAGCTGGTCCAGCCGGGAACGAACTGGCCATGGTACCTGGCCATCCTCGCGGCCCTGGTGGTGACCGGCGTGATCGGCGCCCTGCAGGGGACGCTGGTCACACGCTTGCGACTGCCCTCCTTCGTCGTCACCCTGGCCGGCCTGCTCGGATGGCAGGGGGTGATGATCAAGTTGCTGGGTACCGGGGGGACCATCCCGATCCAGAACAAGATCGTCAACGCCATCGCCAACGGCACCATCAGCCGGCTCGGAGGATGGATCCTGATCGCCGTGGTGGTCGCGCTCTACGCCTTCCTCACCCTGCGTCAGGACGGCCTACGCAGAAAGAGCGGCCTGGCGGCGCCGGGTCGTATCCTCACCTACTTGAAGATCCTGGTGGTCGCCGTGGCCGGGGTGGGCGTGGTGCTCTTGAGCAACGTCGATCGCGGCGTGGGCCCGTACCACGTGATGGGCATGCCGTGGGTCTTCCCGGTGGTCTTCGGCGTCCTGGTGCTGTGGAGCTTCCTGCTCGGACGCACCCGCTTCGGCCGCTACATCTACGCCATCGGCGGCAGCGCCGAGGGGGCTCGCCGCGCGGGCATCAACCTCTCGTACATCCGGACCGCTGGGTTCACGCTCGGGGCCCTGTCGGCCGGGCTCGGGGGCATCGTCTACGCCTCGCGGCTGCAGTCGATCTCGACCAGCTTCGACGGCGGCACCATCGTGCTGTACGTCGTGGCCACCGCGGTGATCGGCGGCACCAGCCTGTTCGGCGGGCGCGGCCACCCCCTCCATGCCGTGCTCGGGGGCGTCGTCATCGCAGCGATCGTCAACGGCATGGCGCTGCTCGGACTCAGCGCCGCGATCCAGCTGATGGCCACCGCTGTCGTGCTGCTGGCGTCGATCACGGTCGACGTCGTCGTGAGGCGGCGCGGCCAGACCGCTCACTAGAGCGGGCGGCGAGCCGGCCCGGTGGGGACGGCGAGATCGAACAAGCAGGGACGAGGGTCCGCCGTGCCCTTGGAGGCTCGGCGGACCCTCGTCCCTGGCTCGCTCCATGCGGTCTTCGCGGTGTTGTTCCTGCTCTACCTGCTCGCCTTGATCGGGATCAACCTCTGAGTGATCGCCTAGCGGCCATCGGGTCGCGTCGAGGTGGCTGGGCCGACGGTGGTCCACCTCCGCTCGCTGGAGGCGCTCCCCACCACGGCCTCGATGAAGGCCACCCCGCGGGCGCCGTCCACGACGGTGGGATAGTCCGCCGCGGCATCCCTCCGGATGGCGTCGGCGATGCCGGCGTAGACGTTCGCGAAGGCCTCGAGGAAGCCCTCCGGGTGTCCAGCGGGGATGCGGCTGGCCGCGTCGGCCTCGTCCCCGAGGTAGTTGTTGCCGCGGGTGAGCACCTGGGCGGGCCCATCGAGCGTCTTCAGGACCAGGCGGTTGGGGTGCTCCTGGTGCCAGACGAGACCCCCGGTCTCGCCGTAGACGCGGATCCGCAGGTCGTTCTCCTCCCCCGCCTCGACCTGGCTGGCGACGAGCACGCCCTTGGCGCCGCCCTCGAAGCGCAGCAGCACCTGGGCATCATCGTCGAGCCTGCGCCCCTCGACGAAGCTGGAGAGGTCGGCGCAGACGGCCTCGAGCTCCAGCCCCGTGATGGTGGTGACGAGGTTCTCGGCGTGGCTGCCGATGTCACCGATGGCCCCGCCCAGCCCGGATCGCGCCGGGTCGGTGCGCCACTCGGACTGCTTGTTCTCGCCCGTGGCCTCCACGCGTGTGGCGAGCCACCCCTGGTGGTACTCCACCAGCACCTTGCGGATCCGGCCGAGGGCGCCGTCGCGGACGAGGCGCCGCGCCTCGCGGACCATCGGGTAGCCGGTGTAGTTGTAGGTGACCCCGAAGACGGTGCCCTTCTCACGCACGATCCTCACGAGGTCGCGAGCCTGCTCGCTGGTGTGCACCAGCGGCTTGTCGCAGATGACGTGGATGCCCGCTTCGGCGAACGCCTTGGCGACCGGGTAGTGCAGGTGGTTGGGCGTGACCACGCTGACCGCTTCGACGCGTTCGCCTTCGGGGAGAGCCAGCTCACGGTCGAGCATCTCTTCCCAGGTCCCGTATCCGCGCGGCAGCCCGAGATCACGGGCGCTCGCGAGCGCTTTCTCTGGCGTGCTCGACAACGCGCCTGCCACGAGCGCGTAGGTGTTGTCGAGGCGCGCAGCGGTGCGGTGGACGGCGCCGATGAACGCGTCACGTCCCCCGCCGACCATGCCGAGTCGGATGGGACGCGCTGGCTCCCGCACGCTCACGCCTGCCGCTCTTCGCCCGGGGTCCGGCTGAAGGCAGCGTCGAACGCCGCCGAGGCCGGCTCGAAGTCGAGCGCCCTCACGAACGCGGCGCTCTCGGTGGCGCCGTGGATGCGTTCCATGCGGGCGTCCTCCCACTCCACGGAGAGCGGTCCACGGTAGTCGATGTCGTTGAGCGCCACGATGATCTCCTCGAAGTCGATGTCCCCGCGCCCGACGGAGCGGAAGTCCCAGTACCGCCGCGCGTCGCCGAAGGTGGTGTGGCCGCCGAACACGCCCACGGTGCCGTCGCCGCGCCCCCACCAGGCGTCCTTGATGTGGACGTGCGCGATGCGGTCCGGGAAGCGCCTGAGGAACGCCACGTAGTCCACGCCCTGGTAGCCGAGGTGGCTGGGATCGTAGTTGAAGGCGAAGTGTCGGTGGTGTCCGACGGCGTCCAGCGCGCGCTCCGCGGTCGCGGTGTCGAAGGCGATCTCGGTGGGGTGGACCTCCAGCGCGAAGGTCACGTTCTCGGCTTCGAAGGCGGCCAGGATCGGCTCGAAGCGCTGGGCGAAGTCGACGAAGCCACGCTGCCAGTAGTCCTGGCTGGTGGGCGGGAAGGCGTAGAGGCTGTGCCATACCGAGCTGCCGGTGAAGCCGGTGACCACGTCGACCCCCAGCTTCCTGGCCGCGCGGGCGGTGTCGATCAGCTCCCCTGCTGCGCGCCGGCGGACGCCTTCTGGGTCGCCGTCGCCCCACACATGGGCCGGCAGGACGTCGCGATGCCGCTCGTCGATGCGGTCGCACACGGCCTGACCCACCATGTGCGCGCCGATGGCGTAGCAGCGCAGCTCGTGCTTCTCCAACAGCTCGAGCCGCTGGCGTACGTAGCGGTCGTCCTCCAGCGCCCTGACGACGTCGAAGTGGTCGCCCCAGGTGCAGAGCTCGAGCCCGTCGTAGCCCATCTCCCTGGCGAGGGGGGCGAGCTCGGCGATCGGCATGTCGGCCCACTGGCCGGTGAACAGCGTGACGGGTCGTGCCATGGTGCCTTCCTTCCGGTGGCGCGAGGCGCTCCGAAGGCATGGTAGCGCCGCCCGGCGCTGCCTGCAGCGGCGAAGGTCGTGTCCCGATCGTTCCTCGGTGTCCGCGCTCCCGGGGGCAGGGGCGCAGCGGTTAGGGCAATCCCCAGCCGGGGGGCAGGGACACCGACACCAGGAGGCGTGTGACGTCGAGCCGCGCTTGCCCGCCGCTCGAGGCGGTGGCCTGCAGCTGGACGCCGAGACGGAAGGAGCCGCTCTGAACCTTCGCGAGGGCCGCGGGGTGCTGCTGGGCGTCGAGCTGGAACGAGCCGGCGATGGCGGTGGCCTGGTTGGCGGGCAGCGCCGGGATCGGCACCGTTCCGACGGCGTACTGGCTCTGGAACACGTTGGTCTCGCTTGCGCCGGCGATGAAGAGCGTGGCGTTGCCGGCGCCGATGGCGCTGTCGGGCTGCACGCTCGCAGCGAAGTCGAGGGCGAGGCCGGTGATGTTCTGGATGGTGTCGGACGGGACGCCGAGCTTCTGGAGATCGACGAGCGTGCCGGCCTGCGGCGCGCTGCTGTTGGGAGGCAGCTCGATGGTCGTGGAGCCGCCCGAGTAGGACACGGTCGCCTGCTTGGAGGCGGGGTCGAGGAAGGCGACGAGGTCCGCCTTGAGGGTGAGGGCGGTATGACGGGAACAACCGGCCAGCAGCAGTGCCAGGGTCGGCACGAGCGCCAGGAGGGTGAGCGTGCGCGTGCGCGGTGGGATCATGCTGGTCCTCCTCACAGCCCGAAGCCCAGCGAGGCGGCGAGGCCGTAGGCCTGGTGGTCGGTGAACAACGAGCGGTGCGACGTCAGCGCAACGTCGAGCCCGACCGGCCCTGCCCGGACGCCGGCTCCGACCCCGAGGCGCAGGCCGCCGTCCCAGCCCGCTCCGCCGCGCACGGCGAGCGGCCCGAACCGGACCTCGGCGCCCGCGTGGGTCGCGAAGCCTCCCGAGAGGTCGACGTTGCCGTCGGCGGCGAGCACGAGGCCCATGCCCGGCACGCCGAGATCACCCGAAGGGATGTCGAGCGCGAGGTTGGCGCCGACGTCGACGTGTCGCGCCACCTCCACCTGTCGGACCAGGCCGAGGTCCGTGCTCGAGGAGCTGCTCTGGTCGCTCTGGACGCGCGTCTGGTCGAGGTTCCACACCATGACGCCCAGGTGCCGGACGGCCACCCCGGCCGTCACCGTGCCGGCGCCGCTGGGGATCGACGCGGCCAGACCGAGGGCGGCCTCGCCCCCGTAGCCGACCGTACCCACGGGGACTCCACCCCAGCCGTACGTGCCCTGCAGGCTGTAGAGCACCTTCCCGGTGTAGGCGCCGCTGCTGTCCTGCTCGGCCTGGGCCTGCCCCTGCAGATCGGCGCTCGCCTTGGCCAGCCCCGCGACCGCCGAACCCCGCACGCCGGCGAACACGCGAGCCGCTCCGAGCGCCGCCGGAGGCAACGGGAGGGGGAAGGCGGTACCGACGTCGAGGGCGACGCCGGCCTCGACGTCGGCGGTCAGCGTGCCCGAGGCGCTGGGGCTCCCGGAGCCGAAGATCTGCTTCGTGTCGGAGCCGGGCACGAAGCTGGCGTGGAGCGTGGTGAACGGTCGCACGCCGATGTGCACCGGGCCGACCTGGCCCCCGATGGGGAGGTCGAGGCGGGTGCTGAACGTGACCGGTTCGGCGAGACGCAGGGTGGCGCCCCCCTGGAACGTGACGCTCAATCCCCGGGTATCGACACCCACGGTGACGCGATCGGGGCTGACCGCCGGATCGAGCAGGTACAGCCCCAGGTTGCTCGCCTGGTCCAGTGTCGAGAGCGCGTCGAAGCCCGCGCCGTTGGGGTCCCAGTAGTCGCGCGTCACGACGCTGAGTGCCCCGAGCGGAAGGGTCAGCCGGGTGCCGCCGTGCCCCGGGACGGCCGCGAAGGCGGGGTTCACGCTGGCGGCCGCCGGGCCGGCCACGGTCACGCCCCCCATCCCCAGGCTGCGAGCGTCCTGCGCCGTGGCGAAGGGGCCGGCGGCCAGCAGCGCCAGGAGGAGGACGGCGCTCCCGAGCACGTTCCGGTAGCCGGGCGGGCGAGCGGCCCGACGGCTGGGGGAGGGAGGGGGAAGGGGACGGACGCTCATGACGGGCTCCTTGGGGCGGCGCCGCTCGGCTGGGGTGGACGCACAGGTCATTGCACCGGCGCAGGCCGTACCGGTTCCATGAAAGGCTTCGCTTGCCGGGCGCGCCTTCCAG
>JARRMM010000070.1:0-22137 GCA_037386005.1 Deinococcales bacterium
CAAACCGGATTGGTGGATCCGCGAGCGTGCCGCTGCCGGCATGATCGAGCCCTTCGAAGACGACCTGGTTCGCGAGGGCGTCATCAGCTACGGTCTCAGCAGCTTCGGCTACGATCTGCGCGCGGCGCCGGAGTGGCGCATCTTCGTCAACGCCTTCAACTCGGTGGTCGACCCCAAGCACTTCGACACCCGCAGCCTGGTGGAGTTCGAGGGCGACGAGTGCATCATCCCGCCCAACAGCTTCGTGCTCACACGGTCGGTGGAGTACCTGCGCATCCCCGAGGACGTCATGGTGCTCGCGCTGGGCAAGAGCAGCTACGCGCGCTGCGGCATCGTGGCCAACGTCACCCCGCTCGAGCCGGGCTGGGAGGGCCACGTCACGCTGGAGCTGTCCAACACCACCCCCCTGCCCGCCAAGGTCTACGCCAACGAGGGGATCGTGCAGCTGGTCTTCTTCCAGGGGGACCGGCCGCAGCAGACGTACGCCGACCGCAAGGGCAAGTACCAGGGACAGCGGGGGGTGACGCTCCCCCGCCTCTAGGCGGCCGGCTCAACCCTCGCTCTCGTCCCCCAGGTCGACACCCGGCAGGTGGATGGTGAACGCCGTCCGCCCCGGCTCGCTCTCCACATCGATGGAGCCGCCGTGGTGGCGGGCGATCTGCGCCGCGATGGCGAGGCCGAGACCGGCGCCGCCCCCGGCTCCCTTGTAGAACTTCTCGAAGATGTGGGGCAGCACCTCCGGCGCGATGCCGGGACCGTCGTCGACGACCGTCATGAGGACCTCGCGGCCATCGGTGCGCAGCGTCAGCTCGACGCCTTCGCCCCCACCGCTGGCGCGCGCGGCGTTGGCGACCAGGTTGCGCACCAGCTGCCGCAGCCGCTCGGGGTCGCCCAGCACCAGCCCGCCCGAGGCGCTGCGGACCCTCACCCCCGGGAACTCCTCGGCGACGGGCTGCAGCACGTCCTCGGCGGGGTCGACGAGGTGGGTCGAGACCTTCTCCGGCACCAGCTCCCCACGGGAGAGCTGCAGCAGGTCCTCGACCAACCGGTTCAGGGTGCCGCTGACACGCCGGGCGTCCTCGAGGTCGCGCCGCCCACGTTCGTCGCTGTGCCGGCTGGCCCGCTCCAGGAAGCCCTGGAGGCTGGTGAGCGGCGTTCGCAGCTCGTGGCTGGTCTCCGCCAGGAACGCCCGCTGGGCGTCCATCGCCTCGCGTAGGCGGCGGAGCAGGCCGTTCAAGCTGAACGTGAGCCGGCCGACCTCGTCACCGGGCCCCTCGTAGGGGATGGGCTCGAGCCGCTCCGGCCCCAGCTCGCTCGCGAGCCGCGACAGCCGCGCGATCGGCCGCAGCGCCGCAGCCGCCACCAGGTAGCCCACCACGGCGCTCAGCAGGATCAGCGCCACCCCCGTGAACAGCAGCGCCCGCGACAGCCCGGCCAACGCGAGCCCGATGTAGGTGGGGTCGGCCAGCACCGCCACCACCCCCACGTCGAAGGGGGCCAGCGCGGCCTCCATGCGCTTGCCGGCGAGCCGACCGCTCCACAGCAAGCTGCCGGACCGCGCCGAGGCCACGTCCGACGGCGGGATCGCCGCCTGTGGCGTCTCGAACTCGGGCTTGGACGCGACCAGCAGCATGCCCCTGGGGTCGTACACCTGCACCACCACCCCGCCGGTGGGCCCGGTGACCCGCGTCCTGGCGCTGCCCTGGCCCCCCTCGCGGTAGAGCTGGGCCACGGCCGCCGCGTCCTGCCGCAGGGCGGTCCGCAGGTCCGTGTAGAGGCTCGTGCGCACCACGAAGTAGGCGGCCAGGATGCCGACGAGCGTGAGCACCGCGATGGCGAGCCCGGCCAGCACGGCCACGCGCCAGGTCAGCGGCAGGCCGCCCGTCCGCAGCGGTCGCGCCTTCACGGCGCATCCCCGCTCACGCGGATCGCACCGACGGCCGATCGGCCCCTGCGACGGTCCGGCACCACGGCGGGCGCAGGCGTGCCACCCCCCCTCGTCCGGGGGCGAGCGCGTCCCCACCCCGCGCACGATCAGGGCTTGAGCGCGCAAACGGCCGCGCCCGCACCGGAACGCGCCGGTCCCCACCCCGCGCACGATCAGGCACGATCAGGACTTGAGCGCGTAGCCGATGCCCCGCACCGTCCGGATGACGCCGTACCCGCCCGCGTCGCGGAGCTTGCCACGGATGTTGGCGATGTGGACGTCCACCACGTTGCTGGAAGGCGGAAGGTCCTCACCCCACACGTTGGTCTCGATCTCCTTGCGGCTATAGACGCGGCCGGGTTGGCTGGCCAGGTAAGCGAGCAGGTCGTACTCGCGCGGGCTGAGCTTGACCTCGTCATCGCCCCAGAAGACCTGGCGGCGGACCGGATCGATGGTCATCTCGCCCACCTTGCGGGTCGAGCCCAGGCTGCGTTTGCGGAGCTGGACGTTGATGCGCGCCACCAGCTCCTCGACGTGGAAGGGCTTGGCGAGGTAGTCGTCGACGCCGGCGTTCAGCATGTCGACCTTGGTGCTGAGCTCGTCTGCGGCGGTGAGCACCAGGATCGGCGTGTCGCCGGTCCGCCGGATGCGACGCGCGATCTCCTGGCCGCTGAGGTCGGGCAGCCCCAGGTCGAGCACCACCAGGTCGGGGTCGGCCTCCCGCACCGCGGAGAGCCCCCGGATGCCGCTCTCGAAGGCGAGCACCTCGTACCCCGCGTCCTGCAGTTCCAGCGTGAGCAGCCTGAGGATGTCGACGTCGTCTTCCACGATGAGGATGCGCTTCTTCGACACCTACTCCCCCTTGCTCGCCTGGAACGACAGCGTGATGCCACGTTGCTCGAGGAGGGCGCGCAGGGAGACCGGCTGGTCGCTGTCAGCCACCTGCAGCAGCACGTCCCTCCCGTCGACGCTGATCCTACCGCTGATGGCGCGGGCGCCGCTCAGCGCGGCCGCACGTTCGGCCTTGGTGGCGTCGGGCAGGAAGAACAGCAGCCGCAGCTCGGTGCCGGGACCCGGTGCCGTGGGGAAGGCGAGCCGGCCGTCCTGGATCCGGGCGCTGGCGTAGACCGTCAGGAGATCGGGCGACACCAGGCGGACCTCGGTGCCGGCGGGAAGGGCCGGCAGCCCGACCACGCCCTGGGCGACGAGGAACAGCATCCCGGCGCTCACCGCCGCCACCTCCGGGTCCCTTTCGGTTCCATGCCTCATGCTATCAGCGCCCCGTGAATCCGCTGCAGGAGCGGCTTAAGGGAACCTTCATCGCCTCTCGGGGACCTCCCGCGGGAGCACCGCACCATCGCTGGCGCTCGCGGGGCAACGCCGAGAAAAGCGCTCGGGGAGCGGCCAAAGTGAATGACCTAACCTCGGACCCGAGCCCCGTCGGTCATCATGGTGCCGGTGCTGTTGCACGCGGGTGAGGGCCGCGAGGCGCGGCCGGGAGCCGGACGCGCGGGGTGCGTGGGCGCCCAGCACGACGAGCCGGCCAGTGCCCGACCGCACCGCACGAAGGGGTCTTGCATGAGCCATCCACCGGTCCCGACCCGGGCCGCTCACGCCACCGTCCGGCCGTACGCAAGCGCCGTCGCCGTCACGAGCCCCCGCCTGCCGCGGTCGGCGCGGCTGGTGGCCGCCGCGTTGGTGGCGCTGACGCTGCTGCTGGGGCATGGTGTGGGACGGGCGCAGAGCTTCGACGCGAACCGCTACTACCAGCAGTGCCTCCGTTTCGAGGCCGGCGGCGACCTCGAGACGGCCCGGCAGAGCTGCCTCAACGCCCTCCAGATCAAGCCCGACTTCGTCGACGCCAGCCTCGCGCTCGCACGCATCGAGCTCGAGCTGGGCATGACGGGCTCGGCCCAGCAGCGGCTCCACCAGATCCAGGACCAGACCCAGAGCGCCGAGCCACTGGTGCTGCTGGCGCAGGCGGCCGTGGACCTCGACCGCTACGCCGATGCCGACGCCTACCTGCAGCAGGCGCAGGGCCGTCTCGCCAAGCAACCGAACCGCCAGCTCGCCGCCAGGACCGCCTACCTGACAGGCGAGGTCGACGAGCACCGCGGGCTGTTCAACCAGGCGCTCGCCGCCTACGGCCGGGCTATCGACGAGGACAGCCTCAATGTGGACTACCGGCTGGCCGAGGCCCGCTTGCGCTTCGAGCTGGGCGACCCGGCGAGCGCGCGCGACCAGCTCCAGGCCTACATGAAGCTCTCCGGCGACACCAAGAACGCTCAGGTGCACTCGCTCCTGGGTACGGCGCTGTGGTCGATGGGCGACCTGCACGCCGCCGCGGGGCAGCTCGAGACCGCGCTGGCGCTGCGCAGCTCGCGCGATACCGGTGCCCAGGCCGGCGACCTGCGCAAGCTCGCCCTCATCTACTACGCCCAGGGCGAGGTGCAGTCGGGCGGGGTGGCGCTGCGCGAGGCCACACGCCGCGGCAACCTGCAGGACCTGCTCGTCAGCAACGGCCTGCTGTGGTTCCTGCTGCTGCTGTTCCTGGTCGCCGTGCACCTGGTGGGCGAGAGCCGCATCGCCAACACCACCACGCTCGAGGTGGTCGACGGGCCGCAGGAGTGGAGCGTGGGGCAGGCCTACGGCATCCTCTTCGCCGGCGTGCTGCTGGCCGCCCTGGCCGCTCTCGTGTACAGCCTGGTCGTCTACGACAACGCCCTCGCGTTCCTGACGCCGCTGCAGGAGACGGATGTGCGCGCCGTGTTCCTGATCGCACTGTCGCTCTTGCTCGTCGGCCTGACCTGGCGCCGCGTCGGCCTGAACGGCTGGGATCCCGTCGAGCGACTGCTGGGCAGCGGCGAGCAGGCGATGGCCGGGATCGGCCTCGGCATCGTGCTCCTGGCCGCCGTGTTCGGCTACCTCGTCTTCGTCCCGCAGGGAGGGCTGCTCGGTCCCTTCTACCTGAACCTCACGCGCCTGACCCCACTGGTCATCGCGGCGCTGGTGCTCTTGCCCCTCACGGAGCTGTTCTTCCGCGCCTTCCTGATCCCACCGCTCCGCCGGCGGTACGACGCGAGCATCGCCACGATCGGCTCGGCCGCGCTCTACGGGCTGTCGCTGTTCACGCCGGTCGCCCTGCTGTTCGTGTTCGGGTTGGCGCTCGCGGAGGTGTTCCGACGGCGCTCCAACGGCATCACGCCGCTGCTGGCCCAGCTGGTGCTCAACGTGGGCCTGGTGCTGGCGGTGGCCTTCAGCGCCTGGGCGCGTAGCCTCTTCCTGCCCTGACCCTGGTGGCCGCGGGTAGCCTGGAGACGGCATGGTCGCCGACGTGACGAGCCCACTCTGGTTCCTGGAGCAGGGCCCCCCGGGGCAACTCGGCGTGGTCGTGCTGGAAGGCCCGGAAGGGCGCTGGGCGCCCGTCTTCTCGGACCGCCTGGTGGCCGAGCGCCTGTGCGCCGCCGCTCCGCCCGGGGTCCGCGTCGGGACCGCGCCGGCTCACGACCCCCGGGCACGGGAAGAGCTGCTGCTCGCCTGTCTGCAGGCGGGCGCCGAGGTGACCGCGCTCGATCCCGCACCGGGCGAACGGCGGCCGCACGCGACCTCGCCGGTGCGCCCCGCGCTCGCGTACGTGCGCTCCCTTCGCACCGGCTCGGCCTGCCTCTGAGGGGGCGCGCCAGCTCAGTACGGCAGCCCCAGCCCGAGGCGCACCCACCAGCCGTCCGCGTAGCCGGCGGTCACGCCGAAGCGTACGACCGCATCGTAGTCGAGCACGGTGTCCGCCCACAGTCCCAGGTCTGCGCCGGCGCCCGCGCGCCAACCCTGCAACGCAGGATCCGCTCCCACCCACAGCCTGGCCGTCGGCATGAGGTCGACGCGCTCCAGGGCTGCCAGACCATCCGCGTATCGCCACCGCACCGGGATCGACAGGCGCGCTCCGACCGACGCGATGGCAGCCAGATCCGGCAGCGCCAGCGGGACCGGGGGCAGCGGCCGGTACCCTGCGCGCAGCCCGAGCCGCGCGGGGAGCGCCGGCGCCAGCGAGGGCCACCAGCTTGCCTCCCCCCATAGACCTGACGAGGGTCCCGCCGCGCCATAGCTCCAGCGCCCCCGCAGCGCGAAGCGCTCGCCTCCCGCCACAGCGCCGAAGGGATCGGCGGTTCGACCGTCGAGCACCGCGTCGAACCCCGCCTCCGGCCGCCAGCCCGGGACCGAGGGAGCGTCCAGGACCGCGGCGGCCAGGCCCAGCGAGCCGGCGTACGGGCCGACGGGCCCGCGCAGCAGCGTCTCCGCGCGCACGCCGAAGGCCGTCTCTCCGACCGGCTCCAGGTAGGCGCCGTGCGGCCAGGCTCCCGCCTGCAGGGCGACCCCCACGATCGGCGGCGGGCCCGGCGCTCGCACCGGATTGGGCATGTTCCATGCGTAGCGTACGTAGCCGTAGGCACCCCCGAGCGGACCGGACAGGGCGGTGTCGTAGCCGACCGTCAGATCGAGGGCGTGACGGGCGCTGTCGTCGAGGCCCACGGCGCTGAGCTCGAGCCCTGCCCCCAGGGGCCGGAGCGATAGGCGCGCCCCGCTGGGCCACCAGCCGTACGGCAGCAGGCTCGGCCAGGGGCTGTAGGAGCGGTCGGGGTACGTCGTCGTGGCGGCCGCGGCCCCGGTGCTCGTGGACGCATCAGCACCCGCGGCAGCAGCGGCGACACCTGTCCCCGGCACCGACCGCGCCCCGGGGCCGCCGGCCCCCGGCCCGCTCGGTGCGGACGCGCCAGGTCCGAGTGCCCCGCCACCGGATGGCCCGCCGGTGCCTCCACCGCCGGCCTCCGTGCCGCTCTCGACCGGCGCCGCAGCGGGCTGCCACGACAGCACGGCTCCGTCACCGTGGAGCGTGCGGTAGAGCCATCCTCCGGCCACCGCCAACGCGTCCTGCGCCCCCCCGAGGGCGGCCGTCAGGGGACCCACGGGGCCCGTGACCGGCACGGCGCCAGCGGCTCGACCCCCGTCCGCCGGGCGAACGGGCAAGCGCTCGAGCTGGAACAGCCCGCTCGCGTCGCTCGAGAACAGCAGCGCGTCCTCCCCATCCCAGCTCGGGTCGAGCTCGCTGGCCGCGTCGCTCGTCAGTCTCCGTGCCCCATCGGGCCCGAGGAGCGCCAGGTCCACCGTGCCCGACCGATACAGGCTCAGCGCCACCCGTCCACCGCGGCTGACCGCGAGCCCGACGATGTGTGTACCCGTCGGCGCCGACCAGACCAGGGCATCCGGCTCCCCAGCACACCAGCGCCGCAGCGAGGCTCCCTGGGGCACCTGGTCGCGTACGTACAGCACGCAGCCGGGGCCGTCGGCGCGGGGGAGGTGGGCGTGCGCGCCGTCGGTCAGCCTGCGGAGCGCGCCGGTGCCGATGTCGAGCGCGAACAGGTCGCTCGGGTAGCGCCCCGGGTCACGGGCGACCGCCGCCAGGACCAGGGTGTGCTCGTCGAGCCAGGTGAGGCTCTCGGCGGCGATCCGGGTCGGGAGGGTGTGGGCGTGCGAGAGGGCGACCTTCCCCGACGAAGCACCCCGCACCACGGTGGCCAGCCGCACGCCACCCTCCACCGGCCACGCCAGCCTACGGCGGTCGCCGGCGAGGGCGGGGGCGCCGACGGTGGCGACTGCCGGCTCGAGCCCCGGAGGCACGACCAGCTCGTGGCGCTGCCGCGCCTGCGCCGCCAGGCTCCGGGCCCACGCCTCCCACTCGGCGTTCAGGTCCGTTCCGACGGCCTGCTTCCAGGCCGCCTCGAACGGCAGCAGGTAGTGTCCCGCCTGGAACACGTGGAGCGCGCGCACCAGGGCGTCGAAGCCGTGGCGCCGGACGAGGTGGTCGATGAAGGATGCGCCCAGCAGGTAGCGAGCCCGTCCGCCCGGCCAGCGCTGGTAGCTGATGAGGCTGACGTCGGTCAGGGAGGGCATCGTTCCGTCGGCGGCGAGCGTCCAGAGCAGGGCACGGGTGCGCGCGTCGTGGAGACGGCCACCCGGTCCCACGCTGGACTCCACCCACGTCGCGATGCCCTCGAGCAACCAGGCCGGAGGCAGCACCGCCGTCCCCTGCCCGACCAGCCCCACCCGCGGCAGGGGCGCGCTGCCCGGCGGGACGCGCGTGTCGGTGAGCTGCACCAGGTGCGTGATCTCGTGCCGGAGCACCAGCTCCGTGAGGTCCGCGCCATGGAAGCCGACCACGCCGCCCATGGGGAACAGCGGCCGGAAGGTGACGTGCGGGCGGGGCAACGGCAGCGCGAACGCGTTGAAGATGTCGTCGCCACCCTGCAACCGGATGCGGATCGGGAACGGCCGGCGCCCGAACAACGCCGCCACCCGCACCAGCTCGGTCTCGGCCGCCCCCGCCACCTTCTGGGCGTACGCGGCCAGCGCGGGGTCGTCGTACAGGACGTCCACGTGGGGCGCGTGCACGACGCGCGTCGCGGAGGCCACGGCGCCCGGCCGTCCGACCGCGAGCAACACGACGAGCACGATCAGCGCCAGCCGGCGCATCGCAGTCGGCCTGGCGCAGCTCAACACGGCCCGGTTCGCCCTGGCGCAGTTCGGCATGGAGCAGTATAGGTGGGCGCCGGAGTCCCCTGCGCCGACCGTGGGTGCCGATCAGCCCGAGGGGTCGTCGTCGCGCCGCGCGTCGACGCCAGCGACCGAAGGGCTCTCGGGTTGGGCAGGGCGTCCGCTGTCGACGCCTGCGCGATCGTGCGCGTCCCCCGCACCCTCCCCGTCCTCGCGCGGGCGTCGCCCCTCGCCCCTGGACGGGTCCCCGCCTTCCACCGAAGGGGTCGGGCGCTGCCGCAGCTCGTCGAGCGAGTAGCGCGTGCCTCGCCACTCGATCTGCCCGCGGCGGAGCGCCTTGGCGGCGGAGGCCGCGGCCGCGTACGCGAGCAGGGTGGTGCCCACCGGATGCAGCACGAACAGCCAGGCGCCGTGACGCAGGCGCGGCGCGTCGAAGGCGTACACGAACGCGACGGTCGCCACCACCAGGGCGTTGACCCAGCGTACGGGACCTCCGACGAACGGCAGCAGCACGAACGGCAGCACGTTGGTGAGCAGCAGCGCCACCACCACCGCCGCCACGCGGAGGGTGGAGTAGCCCATGCCGGCGAAGGCGTTCTTGTTGAGACCCCGCAACGCGGCGCCGAGATCCGGGTACCACTCCACGGCCACGTCGTCGGCCCCGAACACCGCCTCCTGCCGGCAGCCGCCGTGCTTGAGCAGCCGGCCGAGGCTGAGGTCGTCGTCGGGCCGCAGCCGGATGGCGGTGTGCCCACCCACGGCCCGGTAGGCGTGGCGGCGGACCAGCCCGAAGGCGCCGATCCCGATCGCGGCCCGGCTCCGGGGATCGCGCGCCCGCCACGGCCGGGTGTAGACGGAGAACAGCAGCCCGAACGCCGCCACGAACGACCGCAGGAGGGCGCCGCGCGCCTCCAGCCTGGGCAGGACCACCAGGTGGTCGAGCTCGCGGCTCAGAGCGTAGACGAGGGCGCGCCGCAGGGCGCCAGGCGCGAAGCGCACGTCGGCGTCGGCGAACAGCAGCCAGTCCCCGTTGGCGGCGTCCGCCCCTCGCTGGAGCGCGTGCGTCTTGCCGAGCCAGCCGGCCGGCAGCGCGTCGATCCCGAGCACCCGCACGCGCTCGTCGCGTCCGGCCACGCGCTCGGCGATCGCGCGGGTCGCGTCGTGCGAGCGGTCATCGACGACCACCACCTCCAGGCCGGGGAGCTCCTGCCGGAGCAAGCTCTCGAGGGTGGTCTCCAGCGCCGGCGCCTCGTCGCGGGCGGGGATCACCACCGAGAGGGCGGGCCACCTCGCCGGCTCGGGCACGTTCGCGCGCCGCAGGGTCGCCATGCTGCGCACCCCGAGCGCCCAGTCGACCGTCAGACCCCACCACAGCAGCAGCGTTGCGACGGCCAAGGCGAGCAGCATCGCGTCACGCTACCGCTCCTCACGGACGCGCTCTGCGGTCGCCGCTACGGCGTCGGCCGGTAGAATCGTGGCCGTGCCGATCCTCGCCGTCGACAAGCCGCTCGGCGTCAGCTCCCACGACGTGGTGGCGGCCGCTCGCAAGGCGCTGCACACGCGCCGGGTAGGGCACGCCGGTACGCTCGACCCGCTCGCGACCGGCGTGCTGGTGCTCCTGACCGAGGGGGCCACCAAGCTGTCGCCGTTCCTGACCGGGAGCGACAAGGACTACCTGGCGTGGGTCGCCTTCGGGGCCGGCACCGCCACGCTCGACGCCGAGGGGCCGATCACGGCCGAGGCCGACGCCTCGGCCCTCGAGGCCGCCGCGGTGGAGGCTGCGCTGCCGCCTTTCCTGGCGCTGACCGAGCAACGTCCACCGGCGTTCTCCGCCATCAAGCGCGGTGGCGAACGCAGCTACCGGCGGGCGCGCCGGGGCGAGGACGTCGAGCTGCCGGCGCGGCCGGCCGGCTACCGCTCCATCACCCTGCTGGCGTTCGCCCGGGATCGAGAGCGCCTACCGTGCTGCTTCGCTCCGGCGGCCGGCGGCCTGTGGGCCCCGGCCGAGGACGGCTACCGTCCCGCGTTGCCAGCCCCTCTCACGACCGCTCCCACGGCCCTCCTCGCCCTGCGGGTGCAGGCGGGCACCTACGTGCGCGCCTTCGCCCGCGACCTCGGCGCCGCCGTCGGCGTGCCCGCGCACCTGGCGGGGCTGGTGCGCACGCGCGCGGGTCGCGTCGGGCTCGAGCAGGCGGTCGAGCTCGAGGCGCTGGCAGGCAGTCCGGGGCTGGAGCCGAGCCGGGCCTTGCCCTACCCCGCTGTGACCCTGGACGCCGACGCTGCGCGCCGTGTCCGCCTCGGCCAGCGACCGCCCGCCACCTTCGAGGGGCGTGTCGTGCTGCTCGACCCCGACGGGCAGCTGGCCGCGGTAGCCGAGGCGAGCGAGGGGCGGGTGCGCCTGCTGCGCGTGTGGGGTGCCGGACAGGACGGCTGAGCACGGCCGCCCGGCCCGTCGCTGTTGGCCCGATCGCCCTCCGCAGCGCCCCGCCCCGCCTCAGGGCAGGCGGTAGACTGACCCACGGAGTTTCTGTGGACGGAGGCCCGGGAGACCGGGCAGGGAGACCATCATGGACATCGGCATTCCCAAGGAGATCAAACCGCAGGAGTACCGCGTTGCGGCCACGCCCGGCGCGGTGCACGCCTTCGTGGACGCGGGGCACAGCGTCTTCGTGGAGCGCGGCGCCGGGGTGGGCAGCGGCTTCGAGGACGACGACTACCTTGCCGCCGGCGCTACCCTCGTCGACACCGCGGCGGAGGCCTGGGGGCGGCGCCTGGTGCTGAAGGTGAAGGAGCCCATCGCCAGCGAGTTCGGCTTCCTGCGCGACGACCTGGTCCTGTTCACCTACCTGCACCTCGCGGCGGCCCGGCCGCTCACCGAGGCGCTGCTGGAGAGCGGCACCACCGCCATCGCCTACGAGACGGTCCAGCTCGACAACGGCAGCCTTCCCCTGCTCACCCCCATGAGCGAGGTGGCCGGGCGCATGGCGACCCAGGTCGGCGCGCACCACCTGGGCAAGTTCCTCGGGGGGCGCGGGCAGCTGCTGGGCGGCGTGCCCGGCGTCGAGGCGGGCGAGGTGGTCATCCTGGGCGGAGGCGTCGTCGGCACCAACGCGGCCAAGATCGCCATGGGCCTGGGCGCGCGCGTCACCCTGCTCGACATCAACCACGCCCGCCTGCAGTACCTCGACGACGTCTTCGGCGGGCGCATCCAGACCCTCAGCAGCAACCTCGCCAACATCCGCGCCATGGTCGAGCGTGCGGACCTGGTCGTCGGCGCGGTCCTCATCCCGGGGGCCCGGGCTCCCCACCTCGTGACCCGCGACATGCTGACGCTGATGCGCCCCGGGAGTGTCATCGTCGACGTCGCCGTGGACCAGGGGGGCTGCATCGAGACGATCCACCCCACCACGCACGATGCGCCGACCTTCGTGGTGGACGGCGTGGTGCACTACGGCGTGGCCAACATGCCGGGCGCCGTGCCCAACACCAGCACCCGGGCGCTCTCCAACCAGACCCTGCCCTACGCGCTGGCGCTGGCGGCGGGCGGCACCGCGGCCCTGGTCGCCGACCGTTCGCTGTTGCGGGGCCTCAACACCCACGGCGGCAGGCTCACCTACCGGGCCGTCGGGGAGGCCTTCGGCCTGTCCACCGTCGACCCCCAGGAGGCGCTGGCGAGCCACGCCCACGTCGCCTGAGCCGTGCCCGCGGCTGGGCGCCCGCTAGCGATCGTCCGACCGGACCGGCGGGCCCGGGGCGCTCAGCGCAACCGCGCGAGCGCGCGGCGGATGAGTCCTTCGGCGGCCTCGTCGGGGTGGTCGACCACCAGCTCGGCGACGGCCGCCTTCACCTGGGATTCGCGGTAGCCGAGCGCCATCAGGGCCTCGGCCGCGTCCTCGCCGGCCCCGGTCAACAGCTTGCGCGGACGCCGGTCGCCACCGGGCCCGGCGAGCAGCTCCTCGGGGATGCGGTTCTTGAGCTCGAGCACGATGCGCTCGGCCGTCCGCCGCCCCACGCCCGGCGCCCCGGTCAGCAGCTCCGGATCCTGGTTGAGCACCGCCGAGGCGATCAACGCCGGCGGCAACGCCGACAGCACGGCCAGCGCCAGCTTCGGGCCGACGCCGCCTGACACTGCCCCAGCGTGGCGGCCGGCGCCCACGCCTCCACCCCGAGCGCTCCCGCTTGAACCACCACGCTGCCCTCGCGCACCTCCCGCACGACCCCCTCGAGGAACGCGATCATGGTTCTCCGTACAACGGCGCGAAGATGATGTCGTACCCGATGTCGGCCAGGCAGGAACAGCCGGTCAGGCGCATGGCGTAGTGCAGCTCGGCCTCCAGGCTGGCGAGCGCGCGATCGCTCTGCACCACCAGCGCCTCCGCCCCGACCGCCAGGTAGCGCAACGCGTCGACGCCGTCACGCACCGGACCGCCGGCAGCGATGAGCAGCATGCCCGCCACCGCGTCGATGACCTCCGGGAGGACGTCCACCACCGCCGGGCCGCGCAGGCGGGCGCCGGCAGCGGCTTGCAGCACCACCGCCTCCAGCCCGGCCTCGGCGACCACCTCGGCGTCGGACGGGCCGGCGACCCCGAACACCCACATGGGGCAGCCTGCGGCGGCTCGCAGCTCGGCCAGGTCCTCGCGCGTGCGGGGGCGCCACATCCCGCGTCCGAAGGGGGGCGTATCGGCCAGCGGCGCCATGTCGAGCCCGATGGCGGGCACCCCCAGCTCGCTGAGGCGGCGCACCGCCGGCATCAACTCGCCCATCTTGGCGGGGCGTAGGAGCGCGATGGCGTCGCCCGGCGCATGGTGCGCCGGGTCGGTGAGCACCGCCTCGGCATCCACCACGGCCAGGGCGCCCGGCTCGGCCGCGACGTCACCGTGGCGGCGCGGGAGCATCGGGCTCGTGAGCGACCGACCCAGCAACGCCGTCCGGGTGTCGACGTCGTGCACCTCGTGCAGCAGCCGCGGGATCAGCTGGTAGCCGTCCAGAGCGGCGAACTCGCTTTCGTTCACGGCGCCATTCTAGCAGGGCCCCACCGCCCCTCGGCGAGGTGCCGGCGGCGTCCAGCACGGGGCACGCTTCCCTTGACACTCCTCAGGCCCCCGCCTAGAATCCTGCGGTGGCTCGCGCGCACGGGCGCGCGGCCCGAAAGGACCGCCGTGATCTCCGTTGACAGCATCAGCAAGACCTTCGACGGCGTCCGCGCCGTCGACGCGCTGAGCTTTCGCGTCGATCCGGGGGAGGTGTACGGCCTGCTGGGGCCCAACGGCGCCGGCAAGACGACCACCCTTCGGATCCTGGCGACGCTCCTCGTCCCCGACGCGGGCAGCGCGTCCGTGGCCGGCTACGACATCCGCACCGGCAGCGAGCGGGTGCGCCGCTCCATCGGCGTGGTCAACGGCGGCATGGGGCTCTACGACCGTCTCACGGGGCGCGAGGTGCTCCACTACTTCGGCGATCTCTACGGCATGTCCCGTGCCGCCATCGAGACGCGGATCGAGAAGCTCGACGAGCTGCTCGAGCTGGGCGACACGCTGTCCCGCCGCGCAGGCGGCTACTCCACCGGCATGAAGCAGAAGATCGTCATCGCGCGCGCCGTGCTGCACGACCCGCCGGTCATCTTCTTCGACGAGGCCACCAGCGGCCTCGACGTCGTGGCTCGACGCGCCGTGCTCGACTTCGTCAAGCGCTACCCCAGCGAGGACCGCGCGGTGGTGTACTCGACCCACGTCATGAGCGAGGTGGAGGAGCTGTGCGACCGGGCCTGCATCGTCTACCGAGGACGCAAGATCGCCGAGGGGACGATCGCCGAGCTGACCGACCAGGGCCGCGGCGAGAGCCTGGAGGATGCCTTCTTCCACCTGGTGGAACGCAGCGGTCTGCGTGAGGATCCGATGGGGGCACCTTCGTGAGGCCGGCCATGATCGGGCGGGTCGCCAGCAAGGAGATCCTCTCCACGCTCCGCGACCAGCGCGCCATCCTCTCGAACCTGATCATCCCGCTGATCGTCCTGCCGGTGATCATGCTGGGCCTGCCGCTGGTCCTCGGCGGGCTGTTCCAGCGCGAGCAGACGACCGTGACCGAGCTGGGCGTGGAGGGGCTCGCCCACGTGCCACCCGAGCTCGCCAGCTTGCTGAAGGCGCAGCACGTGAGCCTCCAGCCCGTCGCGCACCCCGAGGCGGCCGTGCGCGACGGCAAGGTCCCCGTGGCGATCGCGGTGCCGAGCGACTTCCAGGCGAAGGTCGCCTCCGGCCAGGGCGCCGACCTGACGCTGTACAGCAAGCAGGGCAACATGAAGAGCGAGCTCAACGCCAGCAAGATCCAGCAGGCGGTGAGCGCCTACACCCATCGGCTCGTGTCCACACGTCTGAAGGCGGCGGGACTCGATCCCGGCATCCTCGAGCCGATCCACGTGCAGACCGTCGACGCCAGCTCCGCGGCCGAGAAGTCCAGCGGTCAGCTCTCCTGGCTCATCCCCTTCTTCATCGCCATCTGGACGCTGACCGGCGGGCAGATGACGGCGATCGACGCGACCGCCGGTGAGAAGGAGCGCGGCACGCTCGAGGCCCTGCTGGTGACGCCCATCCGGCGTTCCGAGGTGGTGGTCGGCAAGTTCCTGGCCACGCTCACCTTCGGCCTCAGCGCTGCCGTGATGGCCATCGTCGGGTACGTGGTCGGGGGCGCCATCCTGGGCTCGGTGTTCAGGCCCCGCCTGGTCGGTCAGGCCAGCGACATGCTGCAGGTCATGGGCGGCTCGCTCGACATCTCGCTGCCCTCCGTGCTGCTCCTGTTCACGAGCGCTCTGCTGCTGGCCGGGACCATCGCGGCGCTGCTGCTGAGCATCACGCTGTTCGCCCGCTCGTTCAAGGAGGCGCAGAGCTACATCGCCCCGCTGTCGTTCCTGCTGATCCTGCCGGCGGTCGGCCTGCAGTTCAAGGACCTGCTCGGCTTCGGGGAAGGAGTCTACCTCATCCCGGTCTTCAACGCCCTGGTCCTCATGGACGACATCGTCAAGGGCACGGCTGCGGCCGGCGCCGTCCTGACCACCTGGCTGACGCTGCTGGTGCTCATCGTGCTGCTGCTGGGCTTCGCCTACCGGAACTTCCGGCGCGAGGGCGTGATCTTCCGCGTCTGACGCGCTCGGGCGCCGCGCGCCGAGGTGCGCTCAGCCCTCCTCCGCAGCTCCTCCGGGCAAGGCCGACTGACGGTAGGGGGTGTCCACCGCCGGCCCGGCCGGCAGGCGCCCGTACACGCGCGCCAGATCGTGGAGCTGGGGCGCCAGCCAGGGTGGCACGTCGCTCCAGGCCATGCGCCACGACCAGTTCCCCGAGGCGCGACCGGGCGTGTTCATGCGCGCCTCGCTCCCCAGCCCGAGGGCGTCCTGCAGGGGGAAGATGGCAAGATCGGCGACGGACGCCTGCGCCAGGCGGATGAACTCCCACGGGATGTTGCTGTCGTCGCGGCCCAGGTAGCGGCGCACGAGGTCGCGCTCGGCCTCCGGCGCCTGCGCGTACCAGCCGGCGGTGGTGTCGTTGTCGTGGGTGCCGGTGTAGACCACGCAGTTACGCGGGTAGTTGTGGGGCAGGTAGGGGTCGCTGGCGTCCGCGGCGAAGGCGAACTGCAGCACCTTCATGCCCGGTAGGCCGTTGTCGTCGCGCAGGGTCTCCACGGCGGGGGTGATCACACCGAGGTCCTCGGCGATGATCGGCAGCTCCCCCAGCCCCTCGGCCAGCGCGTCGAACAGCGCCTGCCCGGGGCCCTCGACCCAGCGCCCCTCCACGGCGGTCGGCTCCTCGGCGGGGATCTCCCAGTACGCCTCGAAGCCGCGGAAGTGGTCGACGCGCACGATGTCGAAGAAGTCGAGGGTGGAACGGAAGCGCTGCAGCCACCACGCGAAGCCGGACTCCTGCATGCGTTCCCAGCGGTAGAGCGGGTTGCCCCAGCGCTGACCGGTCTCGCTGAAGTAGTCGGGCGGCACGCCGGCCACGACCGTCGGCCGCCCGGCCTCGTCGAAGTGGAACAGCCCGGGGTGCGACCAGGCGTCGGCCGAGTCGAGCGCCACGAAGATGGGGATGTCGCCGACGATGTGCACGCCCTTGTCGTGCGCGTAGGAACGGACCGCCGACCACTGCCGGTAGAACCAGTGCTGCCAGAGCTTGTGTCGCTCCACCGCGCGGCCCAGCTCGGCACGCGCCGACGCCAGCGCCTCGGGCTGCCGCAACCGTACCGGCTCCTCCCAGCCGGTCCAGCTCGCACCACCGTGCGACTCCTTGAGCGCCATGAACAGCGCGAAGTCGTCGAGCCAGGCCTTCTCGGACTCAACGAACGCCGCGAACGCCTCCCGCTCCTCGGCGCCGGCATGCTCCACGAAGCGTTCGGCTGCCCGGGTCAGCAGCTCGAGCTTCGCCGGGATGACCGCGCCGTAGTCCACGCGGCGCTCGGGCTGGCCCGACAGCGTCGCCGCCTGGTCCGCGTCCAACCAGCCCTCGTCGGCCAGGCGCTCGAGGCTGAGCAGGTAGGGATTGCCGGCGAAGGCGCTGAACGACTGGTAGGGGCTGTCGCCGTAGCCGGTGGGGCCGAGCGGCATCACCTGCCAGAGGCGCTGGCCGGCCGCCTCGAGGAAGTCGATCCACTGGACGGCCGCGGGCCCAAGCTCACCGATGCCGGTATCGCCGGGGAGCGAGGTGGGGTGGAGCAAGATACCGGCGCTACGTTCGAATGCCACGGTCTAACCTCCGGGTCGGGGGCGCGTCACGAGGTCGTCGGGGAAGCCGCCGAGGGCGTCGAGCACCTCGGCGGCGCTGCGGAAGCGGGCGCTCGGGTCCTTCGCCAGCAAACGCTCCAGCAGCGGGTCGAAGGGGGCGAGGGTCGCATCGATGGTGGAGGCCGGCGCCGGGGCATCGTCACGATGGGCGCCGATCACCTCGGCCACGGTACCGGTGAAGGGCACCTGGCCGGTCAGGCCGCGGTAGAGGATGATCCCGACGGCGTAGAGATCGCTGCCCGGCGTGACCGGCCGGCCGCGCGCCTGCTCGGGGCTGAGGTAGGCGATGGTACCGGCCAGGGTGGGCCGACGCAGCGTCTCGTCCGCGCGGACCGACAGGTCGAAGTCGACCAGCCGGGCGTGGCCGCCGCGATCGACCAGGATGTTCTCGGGCTTCACGTCACGGTGGACGACGCCTCGCTCGTGCAGGTAGCGCAAGCCCTCCAGCACGCCGCGCATCGTCTCCAGGAAGCCGCCGCGATCGGTCGATCGCGCGAGCCGCCGCCCCAGCCGCTCGCCCGGGGCGAACGGCATCAGCACGCCCGGGTAGCCCCCGAGCTCGACGCCCGCCTCCACGGGATTGAGGTGGGGGTGGTCGAGACCCTGGCCGATGGACAGCTCGCGCTCGGCGCGGTCGCGGTGATCGAGCGGGAAGAGCTTGACCGCCTTCACGACACGCCCGTCGCTGACGAGGTAGACCCGCGCCAGCGCGCCCTTGCCGATCTCCCGCAACACCTGGAGACCGTCACCGAAGCGCGTCCCGATGACGTCCACGCCTTCCCAGGATAGCCCGACCCGCGCGCGCCGCGGTGCGAGGCTTCCTACTCGTGGGCAGCCACGCGCCGCGCCCGCCTCAGCGACGGATCAGCATGCCCTCCCGCACCAGCGACGCGAAGGCGTGCCGCTCGAGCTCGTGGTCGGGCGCGGACGGCGGCACGCGCAACAACAGGTGCCGGAAGCCGGCCCGCACGGCCGCCGCCCGGGTACGGCGCACGAAGGCGTGCACCTCCTCGCGGTAGGCACGGACCTCCTGGGGCCCGGCCTGCAACCGGTCGCCGCTCTCGACGTCGACCAGCTCGAGCTGGCCCTCGGCGGGCTCGAGGTCGTCCTCGCTCATGACCTGCAACAGGCTGGCGTCGAGCCCACGCGCCCGCAACGCCGCCAGGGCACCCTGCAGCGGGGCGTCCTCGAGGAAGTCCGACACCACCAGCGCCAGGGCGGCGCTGCGCACCGGCGGCAGCTCCAGCGCGAAGCGCTTGAGGGCGGTGATGGGCGCCGCCGTCTCGCCACGGAGCGTCTCGGCCTCCTCCAGGAAGCGCCAGCTCTGCCCCACCGCCCCGAGCCCCTGCGAGGCGCGGCTGCCGCGGCCGTCCAGCAGGTGGACCTGCGTCGGCGCGTCACGCTGGGCCACGTACACCAGGAGCTGGGCCAGCAGGCGGGCGTAGCGCGCCTTGCCCCCGAGCAGCATGCTGGCGCTGGTGTCGAGCACGAGGTGGAGGCGGATCGCACGCTCGGCCTGGTACAGCCGCGTCATCAACCGCCCGGTGCGGGCGTAGACCCGCCAGTCGACGTAGCGAAGCTCGTCGCCGTACTGGTAGGCGCGGAAGTCGTGGAACTCGACGCTCTGGCCGGGTTCGGACGCCATGCGCTCGCCGGACTCGCGGCTGAGCGCGCGCGACGCCAGCGCGTAGCGGTCCAGCAGCGCCCGGCTGCGAGGGGTGATCACGTCGGGGCCGGCCCTGCGCCCGGCTCAGCGGTGCTCACGGTCGGTCCGCTTGAGCACCTCTTGCAGGATGCCGTCGGGCTCGGCCCCCTCGACCTCGGCCTCGAAGCTCAGCAGGAGCCGGTGCCGCAGCGACGGGAGCAGGGCGCGCCGCACGTCCTCGAGCTCGACGTTCGGGCGGCCGGCGGCCAGGGCGTAGCCCTTCGCCGCCAGCGTCATCGCCTGCGCGCCGCGCGGGCTCGCGCCCAGACGCACCAGCGGGTGCTGGTGGGTGCCCTCCACCAGGGCCACCACGTACTCCAACGCCGCGTTGGCCACCGGGACGGCGCGCAGCATCGCCTGGAGCTCGAGCAGCTCCTCCCGCGTGAAGATCGGCTCCAGCGGCTCGGGCTCGGGGCCCGTGGTCGTCAGCAGGATGCGCGTGAGCGTGGCCGCGTCGGGCCGGTCGATCTGGATCTTGAACAGGAACCGGTCGAGCTGCGCCTCCGGCAGTGGGTAGGTGCCCTCCATCTCGATCGGGTTCTGGGTGGCCAGCACCAGGAACGGCTCCTCCAGCTCGTAGCGGGTGCCGGAGGCGGTCACCGCCCGCTCCTGCATCGCTTCGAGCAGCGCCGACTGGGTCTTGGGCGTGGCGCGGTTGATCTCATCGGCCAGCAGCACGTGCGTGAACACCGGCCCGCGCTGGAACTCGAAGCGGCCCTCGCTGCCCCCCTCGATGAAGACGGTGGTGCCGGTCACGTCCGCCGGCATCAGGTCGGGCGTGAACTGGATGCGCCCGAAGCGCAACCCGGTGGCGTCGGCGAAGGTCCGGACCAGACGGGTCTTGCCGAGCCCGGGAGCCCCTTCGACCAGCACGTGGCCGCGGGCCAGCGCGGCCACCAGCAGGTCCTCCACCACCTGCTCCTGGCCGAGGATGACCCCGCCGATGGCGCGCGCGAGGGCCTGGAACTTCTCCTGGAAGGCGTCGGGTCCCACCTGCGTTGTCCCCGTTGGCATGCACGGCCTCCTTGCCTGCGTTGCGACAAGCGTAGCAGCATCGCAGGCCCCGGACGGGGGTCCGGAGCGGCGGATGCAACGGGGCCGGGACGGGCACGGGGAGTACACTGGCCGCATGACGCCACGCTACGGAAGGGTGACGCTGCGGCACCTGTACGACCTGGACAACGTGGCGTGGCGCCGCATCCAGAACCACTTCCGCGACCCGGAGATCGCCCATCTCAACGGCACGCCGCCCAATCGCATGCCGCTGTGGCTGCTCAAGCGGGTGCTCAAGGCCGATGCACGGCGACCCGACCGCGCCACCTTCGGCATCTTCGACGAGGACGGCGAGTACATCGGGACCATCGAGCTCTACGACGTGCGCGGCTCCAGCGCGACCCTCGGCATCATCATCGGCGAGCGCAGCCACTGGGGACGCGGCTACGGCCCGGAGGCGATCCACGCCTTGCTCGCGCATGCGTTCCAGGAGCTCGGGCTCGAGCACGTCCGGCTCAACACCTTCGGCGACAACCTGCGCGCCCAGGCGGCGTTCCGGAAGGTGGGCTTCCGGGAGGTCAGCCGCAACCGCCTGCCGGGAGGCCGCGTCGACGTGCACATGGAGCTCTACCGCGGCGCCTACCTCGAGGCGCAGGGCCGGCCCTCCGCCGCCCCGGACGCCAAGCCGCGCGAACGGCGCCTGGCCTGAGCGCCCACGGAGCCCCGGCTCAACCGGCCGCCGGCGCGCCCTCCTCCGTCCCCTCCTCCAGGAAGTACGCCTTGACGGCCTCGGCCGCGGCCGGTCCCACCCCGGGGATCGACGCGATCTCGGCCACGTCCGCCTCGCGCAGCTGGTCGACGCTGGAGAAGTGCGCCAGGAGCGCGTCGCGCCGCTTGGGCCCGATGCCCGGCACGTCGTCGAGGATGCTCCGCGTCATCGCCTTGCCCCGGCGCTGTCGGTTGTAGCCGACGGCGATGCGATGCGCCTCGTCGCGCACGTTGATGAGCAGGCGCAGCGCGGGGTGCGTCTCGGGCACCAGGATGTCGCGCCCGTCCTCGGTCAGCAGGGTCTCCTGCTTCTTCGCCAACCCCACCAGCGGGATCCCCAGCCCGGCCTCATCGAGCGCCCGCCTGGCGGCCGACATCTGCCCCTTGCCGCCGTCGATGAGCAGCAGGTCGGGGGGCGGGAGCTTGTCGGCGAGGCTGCCGGTGAAGCGCCGCAGCACGGCCTGGTGCATGCTGAAGAAGTCGTCCGGCTTGTCCAGGCCGCGGATGCGTAACCGCCGGTACTCGCTGCGCTTGGAGCGGCCGCCCTCGAAGGTGACGATGCTGGCGACGGTGTGGCTGCCCATCAGGTTGGAGATGTCGAATCCCTCGATGCGCCAGGGGGGCGTCTCCAATCGCAGCAGCTGCTGCAGCTCGCGGACGCCGGGCGCCTCCCCACGCCGCTCCAGCAGCGTGATCTCCCCTTCGACGCCGGTGCGGGCGTTGCGCTCCGCCATGCGCACCAGCTCCACCTTGTCACCGCGCTGCGGGGTGCGCAGCTCCACGCGGCGCCCCGCGCGCTCCTGCAGGAACGCCTGCCACACGCCGCCGTCCAGGTCGGTCTCGGGCACCAGCACCAGCGGCGGCACGTGCGTGGCCTGTCCGTAGTAGTCGGCCAGCACCCGCTCCAGGATCTCCCCGTCGCCCGCCTGGGCGGCGTTGGTCAGGAAGCGCTTGTCGCGCCCGACGACGCGGCCGCGGCGCATCTGGAAGAGCTGCACCATGGCGTAGTTGCCCGCCCGTGCCAGGCCGAGGAAGTCGAGGTCGTCGCCGCGGGCGCTGACGACGTTGCTGTCGTAGCCGGTCAACCGCCGGAGGGCGTCGAGGCGGTCCCGGTACATGCTCGCCAGCTCGAAGTCGCGCCGCTCCGCGGCCGCGCGCATGTCCTCCTCGAGGGCGTGGGCGGTCTCGACCACGCGCCCTTCCAGGAAGGCGCGCACCTGCTGCACGACCCGGGCGTACGCGTGGGGATCGGCCGCACCGATGCAGGGGGCGTAGCAACGCCCCATGTGGTAGCGGAGGCACGGCTTCTTGCGGAGCTGCATCGGGACGCCGCTGTTGCGCCTGAGCGGGAAGATCGAGTAGATGAGCTCCTGCACCCGGCGGACCGCGCCGGCGTTCGGGTAGGGACCGTAGTAGCTACCACCGTCCTTG
>JARRMM010000071.1:0-20628 GCA_037386005.1 Deinococcales bacterium
GCGCTCGCGGCGTTGCTGGTGCCCCGGGGTGTAGCGCAGCCTGGTAGCGCACTTGACTGGGGGTCAAGTGGTCGCTGGTTCAAATCCAGTCACCCCGACCAGATGGATGCCGTCCAGGACGGCAGATGCAAGGCGGGTCTTCCGAGCGTCGGGAGGCCCGCCTGCGATTTGTGTGCCGATTGTGTGCCGATTTCTGGCCGGCCGAACCTGCGGGCAAGCCCTCAGTGGATTCGGCTTGCCAGCAAGTTGAACCGCCCCAGCGCTGCCCACCGACGGGCCCTGCATCTGCCGCAGCGGCACCACAAGCCAGATCGGGACGCCCGGCTGGCAGACGTTCCCCGAACGCCTCCCCTTGGAGAACGAGAGCGCCTGACCCCACCGCCTCCGCTCGACCGGGACGCGTCGCGTTCTGGTGTCGCACTCTCTCCGAGCGCGAGGTCGTGGTGACGGGAGAGGGTGGTAGCGTTCAAGTGGCCCACACGCGCGCTTGCGCCGTGCTGGAGCCGAACCCTCCCGGCCTTCGCGCGATCCGCCGAAGCCAGGAGGGCACCGTGTCTGGCTTCCCGGCGCGAACCACAGCGCGCGCCCGCCGAAGCCCGGGGGCTCTATGAACGCATCCACCTTCACGCGCCGACAAGCGGCGTTCGCCATCGTGCTCACCATCGCCATCGTCTTCGCCGCCGGCGCCGTCACCCAGATCTTCGACCTGCCCGCAGAGATGCTCGTCGTCCTCGCCGACGTGCCTCTCGCTCTACTCGGGCTGTACGTGCTGAGACGCCGCGGCGGCCTACGCGCCGCCGGCATCCAGCCCCAACCCTGGGGCCGCGCCTTCACCCTCAGCGCCCCGCTCTTCCTGCCCGCCGTGGTCACGCTGGCGCTCGCGCTACGCTTCGGCGGCAATTGGGCGCCCCAACGCGTGCTCGTCTTCGCCCTCCTCGCCCTTCTGGTCGGCATCACCGAAGAGGTGCTGTTCCGCGGCGTGGTGTACACCGCACTCCGAAGGCTCGGCGTCGGCCGCGCCGTGGTCGGCTCGGCCGCGATCCGATCTTCGGAGTGATGCACCTGATGAACATCGCGCGAGGCGCCGACCCGCTCACCACCGTGCTGCAGGTCGTCTACGCCTTCGCGCTGGGCTGCGCGTTCGCGGCTGCGCTCGAGGCCGGCGGGCGCCTGGTCCCGCTCATCGCCGCACACGCCAGCACCGACCTGTTCGGCTTCGTCGCCGGCGACGGTGTGGTGAGCGGTCCCGGCTACGAGACCCTCACCGCCATCATCACCGTGGTCTACATCGTGGTGTTCGGCAGCTACACCGTGTGGGTGCTGCGGCGCTCGGGACGCCCCGCCCTGGCCGCGTAGGCGCCCTCCGTCGTGCGTGGGCGCGCCCGCCGCCGGGAACGGGCGCGCCTCCTCCCTGCCGAACCAGCCCTCGCCCGGGTCCACGCGGGGGTAGACGCCGAGGCGTCCTCGCGAAGCTCCAGCTGCACCATGGCGTGCACCGGCAGGTGCTCACCACGAGCTTCTGATTGGAGCTCGGTGAAGGTCGTGGGCAACCGGGGGCTTGAGGTTCGGCTTCTGGTCCCGCTGAGTTTGTGTGCCGTTTGTGTGCCAACTCCGCCAAACAGGGCGATTCTTGCCCAAACAGAGCCAAACAACTGTGGCAGTACTTCGCGTGTCCAGGACGAAAGAAGCGGGTCCTGCACGACCTTCAGCACCGGGGCCCATTCAGCCCCTTGAGCGACTGGGGATCAAGTGGTCGCTGGTTCAAATCCAGTCACACCGACCACGTTGGAAAGCTAGAGCCCGCACCCTACACGGGTGCGGGCTCTAGCTTGGGCCTGGTTGCGAGCCCAAGTGAGGCCGTTGGGATGAACGCCCCCTCGCGACCGCCACGACATGCCAACCGACCTCTGAGCCGACGTCGCTGAAGCGGCGGTCAACGTGAAGGACTCGCAGCGTCCGCACCTGTTGCGGCGATGACCTGCGGCTCAGAGGGCCTTTGGGCTGCACGGGCGAACTCCGCCCTCACGGCGGGTACTGCGTGATGAACACGTCGCCGCTACCCGCACTGGTCTGGCCCGGAAGCGCGCCCAAGGTGTCGCCGACGAGGGTGGCGTTGCCGGCAGCATCCGCGGTGATGCCGTAGCCGTAGTCATCGCTGGCGCTGCCGAACTGGCGCGTCCAGAGTTGGCTTCCCTCGGGATCGTACTTGGCAAGGATGACATCCGCGCGGCCGGCGCTGGGGTGGCCGGGAAGGGCGCCAAGGGTGTTGCCGATCAGCGTGCTGTTGCCTGCCGGATCGGTAGCGATGCCGTAGGCGTAGTCATTGCTCGTGCTGCCGAACTGACGGGTCCAGAGCTGGTTGCCGTTGGGATCGTACTTGGCGAGGATGATGTCGGTACCACCAGCGCCGGTTTGGCCGGGGAGCTCGCCGTAGGTGAAGCCCACGAGGATGGTGTTGCCGGCGGCATCGGTCGTGACGTCGCCAGCGATGTCGTTGCCGGCGCTGCCAAACTGACGGGTCCAGAGCTGGTTGCCATTGGGATCGTACTTGACGAGGACGATGTCCGTGCCGCCGGCGCTGGTCTGGCCTGGAAAGATGCCCGCCGTGTCGCCGACGACGGTGGTATTGCCGGCAGCATCCGTGGTGATGCCGCCGCTGTAGTCGTCGAGCGAGGTGCCGAGTTGGCGCGTCCAGAGCTGGTTGCCGTCAGGATCGTTCTTGACGAGGATCAAGTCGGCACCGCCCGCGCTAGTCTGACCTGGAAGGACACCCGAGGTGTAGCCGAAGACGGTGGTGTTGCCATCAGCATCGGTGGTGATGCCGCTAGCGTAGTCGTTGCCGGTGCCGCCGAACTGGCGGGCCCAGAGCTGGCTGCCGTCGGGGTCGTACTTGACGAGGACGAGGTCATCTCCGCCGAAGCTGGTTTGTCCGGGAAGAACGCCCTGGGTTCTGCCGACGAGGGTGATCTCGCCGGAACCATCGATGGTGACATCGCTGGCGAGATCAAAGCTTGTACCGCCGAACTGGCGGGCCCAGAGCTGGCTGCCGTCGGGGTCGTACTTGACGAGGACGATGTCCAGAGCGCCGGCGCTGGTGTGGCCGGGCAGGGCGCCCAAGGTGTAACCGACGAGGGTGGTGTTGCCGGCGCCGTCCGTGGCGACGTCGCTGGCGTACTCATAGCTGCTACCGCCAAACTGGCGTAGCCAGGTGGCAGGGGTGGTGGCGCTGCCGGCGGCGATGACGCTCACAACGGCGCTGGCGCCGTGGCCGTTGCCGTCGGAGACCGTCAAGCGGCTGGTGTACGCGCCAGGGACGGGGAAAGCATACGTCTGCGAGGTAGCGGTCTCGCACGCCGCTACGTTGACGTCGGTCGCGCCGTCGCCGTCCGCGTCCAGGGCGCAGGTCAGGGTGTCCCCGTCGGGGTCGTTGAGGCTCCACTGGTAGGCGGCGCCGCCGGTGATGGAGGTGGCGGAGAAGGTAGTGATGCTAGGCGCTTCGTTGCCGATGACGGGTGGAGTCACCGGTTGCGTGGTATCGCCGGAGCAGCCCGTGGAGATCACGGCCGCGGCAACCAGTCCGGCCAGTGCAAGGATCGACCTTGGAACGGTGCGCATACTTGCCCCCCTCCGTGTTGGTAGGGCTGGGCCCCAGGGGGAGCAGCTTCCGCCCCCCACACGGTGCGGCCGTCCCAGAGGGGTCATGGTCGTTGGCTTGTCGCGCAACGCTGTCAATTCTTGCTAGTGCTTCTCCGGGGGTTGTGGTAGAGCCCTTTGTCCCGGCCCTGGCCGAGGAGACCCGCCTGCGCCCGAAGACGCCGCTCCAGAACCTCCGGAACTTCCGTCACCTGAGCACAAGGTGCTCGGCATGACACGCGCCCCTCCCAGCGGCGAAACTGCCACGCTCGTTTGCGAACCGGGTTCGACCTCCAACCCCGCCGTCATGCTCGCGGACACACCGTCGACGAGCCCGACGTACGGGCCGGTCCCGAGTGCGCTGGCCCGGTCGAGGGGTGAGTCCGTGTTGACGAATGGCGGCGGTGATGTCGTTGCATGCGGTCCGGACCGGCGATAGGCTGGCCACCTCGTCGTCGATCCGCACGGTGGCCGGCCTCAGCCGGCGCTTCGGCAAGTCAGATCGCCACCTGGCGAGCGATCCCCTGGTGACCTGCGTAAGGTCCTGAAGGTCGCCCGCCCCAGCCACGAGGCAAGGAGGGACCGGTACGCCTGGACCGTGGCCAGAGCATTGTTCCGTGTCGCTGCTCGACCAGGAACGGTTCAACGGCTTCGACTGCTCTCACTGCGGGGGCCCCTATCACGGAGTCAAGCGGTCTCCAGATCCCGATCCGCCAACAATCGACGTCTAGGTCAATGTTTCTCAAGTGTCACGACTGCGGCTTCGAGTGGTCGCCGGTCCAGATCCAGGAACCCCGACCAGAGGAACGCCGGCCAGGACGGCAGACATGAGTTGCGTCTTCCGAGATTCGGGAGGCTCACCTGCTTGTTGGTGCCGATCGTGTGCCAACGCAGCCGGGCAGGCGGACACAGAGCGAACGACGACCAGACTCCAGAGGCGAGACTCTGCGCCTCCAGGTCGAAGATCGTGCGCTCCACACGGCGTCCGCCCCAAGGGCGAGATCGTCCACTGGAGCGACGGAACCTTGCCCACCGCACGGGCAACTCCACCTCCCCCTGCCAATCGGCCGGCCCCTTTTCGCACCATCGTCCGGCCGGTACCGCACTACACGAAGCGGCCGGCTGCACTAGGGCCGTTTTCACGATGGTGGCACCCACTCAGCGAATAGGGTCGTAACCAGAGTCGGGCCGGACGCCGATCGCCCGGCGAGGGAAGGACAGTCCATGGGAAGTAGCGTCCTCACGTACGTCCTGGCGCCTTTCAAGCAGCCGTTGGCCCAGTATCCGGGCGCCTTCGTGGGGCTTGCGTTCCTGTGCATCGTCGTGGGGTTCGGCCTCGGTCGATTGCCCGGAACGTTTCGGCGTCGCTCGCTTGAGAAGCGCCTCAGAGAAGCGAAGGACCGGGTTCAACGTACCGAAGCCGACGCTCGGCGCTACGCCGAACTGCTGGGCATCACCGCCAACGCCAGAGCATCGTTCGGCCGACTCACCAATGACCAGCTGCGGGCGAAGACGGGTGCGTTCGTGTCCGCGTTGCACAGCCAGCTCGCCGCCTGGGAGAAAGAAGCCGAACGGCGCCTTGCGGCTGGGCCTCCTGCGCAGTTGGCCGACGCCACCGCCCAGGAGGCGAACCGCGCGTGGAGCCAAGAGGCGAAGAGGCTCCAGGCAGAGAGCTCGGCGCAGCTTGCCACGTACCACGAACGTTTCAAGGTCGACGCCGTGTTGCTCCGAACCGAGATCTCCAGTCGGCTCCAGCGCCCGCCAGAGAGGCTCGTGGGCTTCGCGGCGCGCGTGTCCTCCCCGGTGAACCTGACCGCCATGGCGGAGGTTGCAGGCGACCTCGATGCGCTGGTGAAGTTGCTCCCGGGCGATGGCAACGACCGTCCGCGAACCGCTGCACGGCGTCCGCGTGTTCGCAAGCGCTCATGACCTCCGCACCTGGCGCTGTCGTTACAGCACGTCATAGGGTGGCTCTGCTGCATAGGGTGGCTCTGCTGCATCCTGCTGGCTGCCCGCCGACTCGCGGCTGTTGATGCGGAGCGTGACCGCAGGGCTCGCTGCGCGGCCCACCGACGAAAGCGCCAGCCCGTTGGCGTGGGAGATCCCGCAGAGGTCGCCTGTCTCCACGTCACGACCGTGAGACTTCTGCCCGGCTCCGGCACCTCACGGAACCGGCGGCGCCGGTCCAACCGTCGCCGATCCATCTCCTGTCGAGTTCGTCGTGGATGCGAACGGACGGAATGGCTGCCAGCGTGTCAGCTCAGCTCGCGCCCGGTGCGGACCGAATATGCTCTGGCATGATCACTCGACACAGCGATCACGGCTATCGACGGATGGCGGACGGCGTCGAGATGAGGAACCTCGTGCACGGCGCCGGGACCATGATGGTGCGCTTCAACCTTGCGGCCGGCAGCGTGTTACCGCTCCACAGCCACCCACACGAACAGACGGGCCTGCTCCTGAGCGGGCGGGCGCACTTCACCATCGCCGGCGACACGACTGAGGTCGGGCCGGGCGACGCCTGGTGCGTCCCCGGTGGAATAGAGCACGCCTTCGCTGCGCTCGAGGACTGCGTCGCCATCGAGGTCTTCTCACCCCTTCGCGAGGAGTACCTCCCCTAGAGCCCTCGAGAATGCGGCTGCAGGGCACGGACAAGGGTTTCCCGCTCCGGTGCACATCGTGCCGGCTACGGCGGATCACGAGGTACGACTCATCAACGTCCGGACCCGGGGCCTCTTGACGGCTGCCAAGGTCCGCAGTGCGCGTCTAGACGACCGTACGAACGAGCGAGGCCCTGCGCCGCCGTCCGGTCATTGACTTTCTCCCGTCGGCACCGCATCATGAAGGCCACCTCTCATGGATTCCGGCGTCTCGACGGATGCCGGTCGTGCGTCGTATCCAAAGCCGGTCTTTTGTGACTAGGTGGAGCGCCGCGGGAACCAACAAGCAACAACCCATCGTGGCGTCGCCCGCCCAGACCGTGAGAGTGGAGGGAGCGGCGGCATGATCTGCCCTTCGTGCCGGACGGCCAACCCGGACGGTGCACGGTATTGCACCGAGTGCGGCACGGCCTTGTCGGAGACGAGCTCGTTCGAAGGAGAACGGAAGTACGCCACGGTCCTGTTCGCCGATGTCGTGGGCTCCACGGCCCTGGCCGAAGCGATCGATCCGGAGACCTGGACCGAGGTGATGAACGGGGCCTTCGCGTTCATGAACGCCGCTGTGGCACGCTACGGCGGCACCGTGGGGCGCCTCATGGGCGATGCCGTGCTGGCGTTCTTCGGAGCGCCGGTCGCGCTGGAGGATCACGCAGAGAGGGCCGTGTGGACGGCGCTTCAGCTCCAGGAGGACGCCCGCGCCTACAGCGCACGCCTGTCGAGGACGCACGGGATCGACTTCCGGGTGCGGGTCGGCATTGCATCCGGCTTGGTCGTCTTCGCGGTCGTCGGCAACCAAGCCAAGACCGAGTACACGGCTATGGGGGACGCGGCGAACCTCGCCGCCAGGCTTCAGGCCGCTGCCAGACCGGGTCGCATCCTGGTGGCCGCGGAGACGCATGGGCTCGTGCGGCACCGCTTCGAGGCAACGGCGACGGGCGCGGTAGCGGTGAAGGGGAAGTCCGGCCCGGTGGAGGCGTACGAGATCGTCGGACCCATCACGGGGACCACGGGGGGCACGACGCCGCAGGGAGTGGCGGCCCCGATGGTCGGGCGCGACCGGGAGTTGGCGCGGCTAGAGGGCGCCCTGCGCGCGGCCGAGAACGGTCGAGGAAGCGTGGCGTTGGTGGTCGGCGAGGCAGGCGTCGGGAAGTCGCGCCTGTTGAGCGAGCTTCGCGCGCGCACCGCAGCGCGGCGGCGAGACTGGTCGTGGTGGGAAGGGCACGCCCTGTCGTACGGGCAGAGTCTGAGCTACCACCCTTGGCGCGAGCTGTTGGCCCCGGTCGTGGGCATCTCCAACGCGGCGGCCGCCGATGCGCACGCAGCCCTCGTCGCCAGTGTCGAGCGTCTCGGCCTGGGACCGGTGGACGCCAGTGCCCTCGAGAGACTGCTGCTCCTGAACAGCGACACCGCGGCGGGTGCCACCGATCTGGTCGGCGCTGAGGACCCGATCGAGCAGCTGGGCCAGGGGGTGCGCTCGCTGCTCCGGGCTTCCGCCCAAGGCGGCCCGCTCGTGCTCGTCCTCGAGGATCTGCACTGGGCCGACACGTCGTCTCTCGAACTTCTCGAGCACACCGTCGAAGTGACACGCAACGCGCCCATCGTCCTGATCGTTCTCTCCCGCCCAGAGCCCAAGGAGCGCTCCGGCGGCGTGGCCAGCCGCTTGAGGATGGCCCTCCGGGACGACCTCATCGTCATCCCGCTCCTACCGCTGGCCGGCGAGGAGGCCGGCCAGCTCCTGGCATCCCTGGTGGCCGTCGACAGCCTGCCCGTCAAGCTGCGAGAGGCCATCCTAAGGAAGACCGACGGCAATCCCTTCTTCCTCGAGGAGGTCATCCACAGCCTGATCGACGCCGGGCATCTCGTGCGTGATGGAGAGGGTTGGCGCGCCAACGACACCACCACCGAGGTGGAGATCCCGGACACGCTCCTGGGCGTCCTGAGCGCCCGCCTCGATCGCCTCCCGGCCCCCGCCAAGCGCGTGGCGCAAACGGCCGCCGTCATCGGGCGAACCTTCGCCCGGCAGCTTCTGGCCGATGTCTGCCTCGAGGCGCCCGAGCCCGAGCGCATCGAGCCAGTCGACCCGCACCTGGGGACGCTCACGGCGGAGGATCTCGTGCGACAGCTCGCTGGCAGCACGCTGGCCGAGTTCAGCTTCAAGCACGCGCTGTCACAGGACGCCGCCTACGACAGCCTGCTGATGCGCCGCAGGCGTGAGCTTCACCGCCGGACCGCCACCGTGCTGGAACGCACGATGGGCGCCGACGGCCTCGAGATTGCGGCGCAGCTCGCCTACCACTACCTGCGAGGCGAGGTCTGGAACGAGGGGGCACGCTACGCCCTCCTCGCGGCGGAACACGCACGGCGCCTGTACGCTCTGGAGGACGCTCACAGACACGCCGCCGACGCCGTAGACGCCCTGGAGCGGATGGAAGACACCGAACCGCGGGCCTACGCGGAAGCCGTGGCCGCGTGGACCCAACTGGCGGTCGCACGCCGGCTTCACGAGGACCCGGTGGAGCGCAAGGTGATCCTGGAGCGGCTGGAGCGCGCCGAACCGCTGGCGCGCACGCTCGATGGTACCCAGCTGCTCGCCGAGCTGCTGGTCGCGCACGCCAACGTGCTCTCCCTGTCGGGCTTCCCGGCACTCGGGTACCCGATGCTGCTCGAGGCAAACGAGCTCGATGTCGCCCGTGGTGGCGAGCAGCTCGCGCTCCTCTCGCACTTCCAGGCCTCGGAACTGCTGGTCGCTCAGGACCCTCGCCGGGCGGTCGAGCAGGCCGAGGAGGTCGTCGTCCTCGCACGGCGAGACCGCAACCGCGGCTTCGAGGCGCATGCGTTGGCCATCAAGGCGCTCGGACACGCCCGGCTTGGCGACTACCGCGAGGCGAGGGCCACCATCGAGCAGGCCCTCGAACTGGCGCCCACGAGCGGGTCCACTATCAAGGAGGCCGACGTGCGGATGGTGGCGGGGCTGGTGTTCTACGAGCTCGGCGAGCTGGAGCGCGGCGTGGAGCAGGGCAGCCGGGGCCTCGAGATGTCCCTCTCGATCCAGGGCCAGCAATGTGCCTGCGCCGCGTACTTCGTGGCGGGTCACGGGCAGCTCAACGCCATGAGGATCCCGGAGGCGGTGGAGGCGTTCCTCAGTTCCCGAAACCTGGGGGAACAGACACGTGGCATGGAGATGTACGTCAACCTGGCCACGGCCGGAAATGCACAGGCCGACCTGCTGCGGGGGCGGCGCGACGCCGCGAACGAGATCAAGGTGGCGGCCCGCAACGCGAAACAACTCGGCGACGACTTCGGTTCGGGATACCTCACGCTCGAGCTCGCCGCCTTCGAGCTGCGCGAAGGCCGCCCCGAGGGCTCCATCGAGGTACTGCAACCTGCCCTCGAGTACTTCCGCCGCAACGGGTTGCGCCCCTACCTGGCACGCGCTCTGCGCCTGCGTGCCGAGGCCGACGAGGCGCTCGGCCACAAGGACGAGGCGCTAGCCGCCCGCGCGGAGGCCGACGAACTACGCCGCGCGCTGGACGCGGCTCTGGAAGAGTCGACGCGGCCTGCCGCGTCGCCCGCGCACCCGGACGCAGGGGCGAGCGCCGAAGGGATGGCATGAGGAGGGACGCATGGGCCGACCGGTCATCCTGACCGTCGACGACGACCCTGCCGTGTCCGGCGCCGTGGCTCGCGACCTACGCCGGAAGTACGCGGATCGCTACACCGTGGTCCGCGCCGACTCCGGCGCCGGGGCGTTGGACACCCTTCGCGAGCTGCGCCTGCGCGGCGACGCCGTGGCGCTGCTTCTCGCCGACCAGCGAATGCCGAACATGACCGGCGTGGAGTTCCTCGACCAAGCGCTGCAGCTCTTCCCCGGCGCCAAACGCGTGCTCCTCACCGCCTATGCCGACACCCAGGCCGCCATCCGCGCCATCAACGACATCGGGCTCGACCACTACCTGATGAAGCCGTGGGATCCGCCGGAGGAGCGCCTCTATCCGGTGCTCGACGACCTGCTCGACGACTGGCGCGCCAGCTTCCATCCCCCCTTCGAGGGGGTGACGGTGGTCGGCTATCGCTGGTCGGCCCCGTCCCATCGTGTCAAGGACTTCCTGGCGCGCAACCTCATCCCCTACCGCTGGCTCGACATCGAGGACGACGACGAGGCGAAGACCCTGATCGAGCTGGCCGGGGGCGATGCCGCGCTGCTCCCGCTGGTGGTGTTCCCGGACGGTACGCACGCGTCGTTCCCCAGCAACATGGAGCTGGCGGAGCGCGTGGGCCTCAAGACTCACGCCGAGCTGCCATCCTACGACTTCGTCATCGTCGGGGGCGGCCCCGCCGGGCTGGCCGCTGCGGTCTATGGCGCTTCGGAGGGGCTAGAGACGTTGCTGGTCGAGGGGGAAGCGCCAGGCGGGCAGGCCGGCATGAGTTCGCGCATCGAGAACTACCTTGGCTTCCCGTCCGGCCTCAGCGGCGGCGACCTGGCACGCCGCGCGGTGAGCCAGGCGACGCGCTTCGGCGCCGAGATCCTGACCCCGCTCACCGCCACGGCCATCACGCGGCAGGACCCGTACCGGGTGGTCCGGCTCAGCGACGGGAGCGAGGTCGTTTGTCGGGCCTTGCTCATCGCCACCGGCGCGGCCTACCGCAAGCTCGACGCCCCCGGGGCCGATCGGCTGGCAGGCTCGGGCGTCTACTACGGGGCGGCCATCACCGAGGCCCTGTCAGCCCGGGACCGGGACGTGGTCATCATCGGTGGCGGCAACTCCGCCGGGCAGGCCGCGATGTACCTCTCCCGCTTCGCCCGCAGCGTCACGGTGGTGGTGCGCGCCTCGTCGTTGAGCGCGAGCATGTCGCACTACCTCATCCGCCAGCTCGAGGCCAACGAGAAGATATGCGTCCTGCACCGCACTCGGGTGAGCGCGGTCGACGGGGACGGCCACCTGGAATCCGTAACGCTGGAGGACTTGGAGAGCGGCGCCGAGCGCAGCGTGAACGCGGCCGGCTTGTTCATCTTCATCGGCGCCACGCCCAAGACCGACTGGGTCGGCGACCTCCTCGAGCGCGACGCAGACGGCTTCATCCTGTCCGGGATCGATCTGGTGCACAGAGGTCGGCCGTGGCGCGGCTGGACGCTCGAGCGCGACCCGTTCTGGCTGGAGACCAGCGTGCCGGGGATCTTCGTGGCGGGGGACGTGCGGCACCGATCGGTCAAGCGCGTGGCCTCCGCGGTGGGCGAGGGCTCGATGACCGTGCAGTTCGTACAACAGCACCTCGGAGGGTTGTGACGTGAGCGAGCACGAAGCCGCCAGGCCCGCTGACGGAACGACGTCCCAGCCAGCGCTGAAGGCGTTCATGCGGCGCCAGCGGCTCTTCGCCAACCTGAGCGAGGAGGATCTTGCACGGCTGCTGACCATGGCGACCCTGCGCCACGTGCCCCGGGGCGAGTCGTTCATCGAAGAAGGCGCCGAGGGCTCGGAGATGTACATCGTGGTAGAGGGCGATGCGGAGATCTTCCACGCAGAGGGGGCGTCGCGGCAGGTGCTGGCGGTGCGCGGCGAGGGCGATGTCATCGGCGAGATGGCGCTCCTCGGCGGCGAAGTGCGCACAGCCTCGGTGCGCGCGCTCACGCCTCTTCGCCTCCTCGTGATCGACAAGGACGCCCTGCGCGAGCTGCTCTCGTGTAGTCCGTCCGCGGCAGTCACCATGGTTCGGACGGTCACCAGCCGTCTGCGGAGTAGCGAGGCGATGCTGGTGCAGCAGGAGAAGCTTGCCAGCCTCGGGACGATGGCCGCGGGCCTGGCCCACGAGCTCAACAACCCCGCGTCGGCGGTCGGCCGTGGTGCCAGACAGCTCGAGCGGGTGCTCGAGCGCTGGCAAGCCGCCTTCCAGGAGCTCGCCGCGACGGGCCTGGACGGCACGCGGGCCGCGGCGCTCGATGCCCTGATGACCGAGGCTCGGACCCACGTCCCGGAGCCGGAGGCCTCACCCCTTGTGGCCATGCAGCGGGAGACCGCCCTGACCGACGAGCTGCTGGCGCACGGTGTCGAGGACGCGTACGAGATCGCTCCGGCACTGCTGGCTGCAGGCTGGCACTCGCCGGTGTGGGAGACGTGCCTGGCACCGTTCGACAGCGGCCAGGCTGCGGCGGTGGCCCGCGCAGTGGGGGCCGCCGGCGAGGCGGGCGAGCTCCTGCGCGAGGCCGGTGCCGGGGCCGAGGCGATCTCCAGCATCGTCGGCTCGGTCAAGAGTTACGTGTACCTCGACCAGGCACCGGTCCAGGAGATCGACGTGATCGAGGGACTCGAGAGCACCCTGGTGATGCTCCGGCATGAACTCAAGGAGGGCGTGCGCATCGAGCGCGAGCTCGCGTCCGACCTCCCGCGCGTCTCCGCACATGGCAGCGAACTCAACCAGGTGTGGACGAACCTCATCGACAACGCTGTCGCCGCCATGAACGGCAGCGGCACGCTGCGCCTACGCGCCTACATCGCCGAGCCGTGCGTGGTCGTCGAAATCTGCGATGACGGCCCGGGCATTCCGTCCGAGGTGCTCAAACGCGTGTTCGACCCGTTCTTCACCACGAAGCCCCTAGGCGAGGGGACGGGGCTCGGTCTGCACATCGCGCACACGATCGTGCGCCGCCACCGCGGCCGCCTGACCGTCACGTCCCAGCCTGGAGACACATGCTTCCGGGTCGAGCTGCCGGTGGGGGGCTAGCGCGGAAGCCCCTTCTCTGACCCGCAGACGGGCCTCTCCCCTGTGTTCCGGTGCGTCCTCGGTGCTCGTACCAGGCGTCGACCTCCCGCGTGAGCGCGGAGCACACTGACGTCCACCGGATCTCCCTGCATCATGGGGTCAACCTCATACGCATGTGGCGCCTGTCAAGGCGCGGCGTCGTCTCATCGGTTGTGCCTACCCGCTGCCTCCTTGGAGGCGTGCGGAACGTAGTGGGCGTGGGCTGGTCGACGATCGCCGCCCCGGGGACCGCCTGCTCGACTCGCGTGAATGGAGGGAGCGACGCCCATGCAGTGCGCATCCTGCCAGACGGTCAACCCGCCCGGGGCACGGTTCTGCACCGGCTGCGGAGCGGCACAGCCATCGTGCGCTACGGGGGCACCGTCGGAAGGCTGATGGGCGACGCCGTGCTCGCCTTCTTCGGAGCTCCCGTCGCCCACGAGGATCACGCCGAACGAGCAGTGTGGACCGCCCTCGAGCTCCAGCAGGGCGCGAGACGCTACGGCGAACGTATGCGGCTCGCCCACGGGATCGAGTTCCACGTCCGGGTGGGCGTCGCGACGGGGCTCGTGGTCTTCGCTCTCGTCGGAGACGACGCTCTGGCCGAGTACACGGCGATGGGGGACGCCGCCAACGTCGCCTCCCGACTGCAGACGTCTGCGGGCCCTGACAGCGTCCTCGTCGCCGCCGAGACGTACGCGCTCGTGCGGCACCGCTTCGAGGGGCGCTCCGTGGGTCCGCTCGACGTGAAGGGACGCTCAGCGCCCGTCGAAGCCGTCGAGATCGCCGAGCCACGGACACGACCAGCGCCTTCCAGCAGCCCTGCGGGACTGTCGGCGCCGATCGTCGGAAGGGCGGAGGAGTTGGCACGGCTCCGTCAGGCGCTCGCTGCCGCCGCTGCGGGTCGTGGCGGGCTGGTGCTCGTGACAGGCGAGGCCGGGGTCGGCAAGTCTCGACTCCTCGCGGAGGTACGCGACCGCGCCCAAGCCAGCTCACCGGCCTGGAGCTGGCTCGAGGGTCGAGCCCTCTCCTACGGCCAGGCCCTCGCCTACCACCCCTGGCGCGATGCCCTGGCAGCGCCGCTGGGGATCACCACTCGTTCGGATCTCGCCTCATCGCGCTCGGCGCTGGAAAGCCTGGGAAACGAACTCGGACTCGGCGCACGGCATGTCGCTGCACTCGAGGATCTCTTCTTGGTGCCGGAGGACGGTGACGAACGCACGCTCGACATCGCCGAGGGCGAGGAGCTGATCGAACGCCTCGGCGAGGCCGTAGCAGAAGCGCTCCAGGCAACCGGTCACGGGCGGGCGGTGGCGTTGATCCTGGAAGATCTGCACTGGGCCGACGCTGCATCGATCGCGCTCCTCGAGCGCGTGGCAGCACAGACGGTGCGACGCCCGGTGGCGCTCGTGGCGTTGCAGCGACCCGAGCCGAGGGTGCGCGCCGAGGCGCTCTCCGCCCGTCTCCAGGCCCGCCTGGGCGACGCCTTCACCGAACTGTCGCTAACGCCCCTTGCCGGTCCCCAGGCGTCGGATCTCCTGGCTTCGCTGGTCGACCTCCCGACGCTGCCGCCGGAACTCCGCGACACCATCCTGCGCAAGACCGAGGGCAATCCGTTCTTCCTCGAGGAGGTCGTGCGAGACCTGATCGATGCGGGGCATCTCGTGAAGGACGGCGAGCGGTGGCGCAGCACCGGCACCACCATCGTCGTGGACATCCCCGATACCCTGCTGGGCGTCCTGAGCGCGCGCCTGGACCGTCTGCCATCGTCCGCGAAGGTGGTCGCACAGACGGCGTCGGTCATCGGGCGGACCTTCGGGCAACGCGTTCTGGCAGACGTGTGTGCTCTGGCTCCGGACCCCGAGCGGATCGAGCCCATCGACCCCCACCTCACGACCCTCACCGCCGAGGATCTCGTGCGGAGGCTCACGGGCACCGTTCGCACCGAGTTCCGCTTCAAGCACGCCCTGTCGCAGGAGGCTGCCTACGACAGCCTGCTGCTACGCAGACGGCGACAGCTCCACGGGCGCACCGCTGCTGTGCTGGAGCGCGCCGGAGGACGGGACGACCCGGAGCTCGCGGGGCTGCTCGCCCACCACCACCTCCGCGCCCAGGCGTGGGAGGAGGGGGCTCGTTACGCCCTGATCGCCTCCGACCGTGCACGCCGTCTCTACGCCCTGGAGGACGGACTCCGGTATGCAACTTCGGCGGTCGAGGCCCTCGATCGGCTGGAACGGCGGGATCCGCAGACGTTCGGTACGGCCGTCCTGATCTGGATCGACCTGGCCCTCACGCTGCGTCGACAAGAGGTGCCGAGCGAGCGTGAGCCGATGCTGCAGCGGCTCGAGCGCGCCAAGACCCTCGCCAGGGCGTCGAAGGACGACACCCTGCTCACCGACCTCCTAGTCGCACACGCGAATGTCGTCGCGCTCTCGGGCTTCCCCATGCTGGCGTACCCGTTGTTGGCGGAAGCCAACGATCTCGGTAGCAGTGGGGGGCGGGAACCCCTGGCACTGCTGTCGCACTACTACGCCAACGAGACGCTGCTGGCTCGTGATCCGGGGCGGGCCGCACAGGCCTTCGACGAGGTGATCGAGCTCGCGCGCAAGGAGCACAATCGGGGGTTCGAAGCCCACGCACTGGCCGTGAAGGCGATCGGTCTTGCACGGATCGGAGCCTATGCGGATGCACGCGTCGCCATCGAGCGCGCCCTGAAGCTCGCTCGCACGAGCGGTTCGACGATCAAGGAAGCCGACGTGAACATCGATGCAGGCCAGGTGTACTACGAGTTGGGCGAAGTCGAGCGTGGCCTGGCCCACGGCATCGAGGGTCAGAAGCTGGCCCACTCGGTCGAGGGGCTCCACTGCGCGAGCGTGGGGCTCTTCGTGACGGGCTACGGACACCTCACCGCCGGGCGTCTGCGCGAGGCTCTCGACGCGTTCACCCACGCGAGGCAGCTGGGCGCGAGCCAGCGCGGCATGGAGATGTACGTCAACTTGTCCAACGCGGGCCGCGCGCAGGTCGAGCTCGCAGGCGGCCGGCAGAAGGCCGTGAAGGAGATCGAGGAGGCCGTGCTGAACGCGCAGCGACTCGGAGATGACTACGGCGCAGGCTACCTGGCGCTCGAGGTCGCGGCTGCCGAGCTGAAGGCGGGCAGGGCCGAGCGGGCCCTGGAGGTGACGCGCCCAGCTCTGGCACACTTCCGGGCCACGGGCATGCGCCCTTACCTCGCCCGCGGCTTGCGACTGCAGGCCGACGCCCAAGAGCGCCTCGGCCGCACGGAACAGGCAGCGGCATCGCGTCACGAGGCGGACGAGCTACGCCTGTGGCTCGATGCCTCGCTCGCGGCCTCGCAGACCGCCGCGAACGCAACCTGAGGCTCGAGGGCATGGCAAACAGGAATCGCCCGCCGCCCGACGCCTGCCGGGCCCACGCTCGAACTCGCGCCCGAGGACGTCGGCCTCGGCGGTATGGATTCGGCGCTGGTGCTGGACCGTCGAACCGTTGGACTCCTGCCTCGGGACACGAAGAAGTCGTGTACCGGATGCGTGCAACGGAGACAGACCGGCACGTCCCAGTCCCATCGGGCCGAGCTCCGAAAGCCACACTTCGAGTCTCCAGGCCGACGCATGTAGGCCCTCGACGGCTCCCAGCAGCCGAGGCAACCTGGCCCCTCCAACCACAGGGGGCAAGTGGTCGCTGGTTCAAGTCCAGTCACCCTGACCAGATGGATGCCGTCCAGGACAGCAGATTGAAGGTGGATCTTCCGATTCTCGGAAGGCTCACCTTACTTGTTGTGTGCCCGTCTTCTGAGCCGGGTTCCTGCGGCATCTAGCGCTTGCCGCGCTGCCACCACCCTCCCACCGGATGAGCCCGCCAGAACATCGTGCTCGAGCCGACAGAACCCAACCTCCACGGGGTACCCTCACAGAACACCACACCGCATGTGCAGGCCGATCGGATGCGCCGCATGAGTACGTACGCGACCGCAGCGTCCAACACGGAAGCGTGTCTCTGCGTGCGCCCTCGTTTCACATCGACCGCCTCGCCTCAGGCAGGCAGGCGCATCACCATGAACGGCGTACTGCCGTGCTGGAGGGTATGGAGATGCTCGAAGCCCGCCTGCTCGAGCTCCCGGCGCACCTCGCGACCCACCGGCCACTGGACGTTCCACCGCGGGCAGGCGACGGAGAGCAGCAGCGTCGAGCGCTCCGCGGGCGTGATCTCGACCTGCTCCAGCGAAGGCAGGTCCGGCATGAGCGGCATCACCAGATACCCGCCGGGCTTCAATGCGCGCCGGATGTTATCGATCGTCGCGGCGCGCACGGCGCCCGAGAAGAACATCTGACACCACAGGATGGTGTCGAACTCGTCAACGAGCGTGAGTTCGGCGGTGTCCTCCATCCGGAACTCGACGCGGGCTCCGAGCCCGAGCGCAGTCGCGAGCTCCCTGGCGGGCGCAAGACCATGCGGCAACACGTCGTAGCCCACCGCCGTGACCCGCGGGTACATCGCCACCACCCGCAACAGGTGACGGCCCGCGCCACAACCGAACTCGGCGTGCCGAGCGCCCGCGCGCCAGGCGTCCCGCACTTCCGGCATCGATGCGTCCAGGCCGGTCCACGAACGTTCCACCTCCGAGGACCGCGGTACACCCCACACCGAATCGGAAACGGCGACCACCTCCTCGGGATCGACGCCTTCGAGACCCGGCGCCGGCCCCAGTAGCCCGGGTTGGTCGGGCGCCGTGAGGGTACGCCAGCCATCCGTGAGCACGTAGGCCGGCCCCCGCCTGCGCAGCACGCCCAACGCCTCCAGCGCCATGCACACGCGCCCGACCTGGGTTGCGTCGAGCCCCAGACCCATCGCTGCCTCCGCTGCCGTGTGGCCCTCTCGCAACCCGTCGAGCAGCCCGCACCGCTGTGCCGCGCCGAGGAGTGACAGGGCATTCGCGCCGACCTCCCATTCACCGAACTTCGCTTGGGCGGCTCTCGCGTCCATCGCGCTTCCCTTCCGGCCCGGACGCGCCGTGCGCCCCCCCGGCGCAGCGAAGCCCGTCGCCAATCGACGAAGCCAGGCGACACGCGTGGCGGTCGCTGCCCGTCAACACCTCCATCAAGACGAATGACTAGGGGGATATGGTACGCCTCCACGCGTCCGGCAAGGGTAGAGCGAGGGACATTGTCGACGCTCACGCGTCCGATTCCACGGCCGGTAGGTTGTATCCGGCCATCAACCCAGGTTCCAGGCGTCGTCGCGGCGCCGCCCCGGAGCGGACAGGGGGCCTCCCGGCACCGCCGAGCAAGCTGGGGCAGCGCACGAAATGTGCGCTGCCCTCGAGCGGCGAGCGGTCGCCGTGGGTCGACCGACGGACTGCTGACCGCGCTCCTACGGCTCGATGCGGACGATGCTACTGGTACCGGGAGCGGCACCGAACCCCGACTCCGATACGTAGAGCGCGCCGTCGGGCCCGAACGTCATGGCGGTCGGGAAGTTGAGCCCTGAGGCGATGACCGTATGCGCGCCAGAGCGCGAAACGCGGACGATGTCGCCCGTGGCGGGGGCTGGGCCGTTGTCAACGGTGGTCGTCTCCAGCACGTACATGCGACCGTCGTGGTCGAAGGCTACGCCCAAGACGGTGGTCAGACCGTTGATCCAGGCCATCATCTGCCCGCTCGGCGTGAGCTTGAAGACGCTTTCGCTTCCCGCCGCCGTGGGGAACGTTCCCAGGTTCCCGACGAAGAAGTTGCCGTGATAGCCGATCGACGTGGGCACGATGTGGCCGTTCGCGAACGCGGAGACGTCGACGACTCGGGTGATGGCGCCGTCGGGTGTGACGCGGTCGACCTCGCCGTGGTTCGCTTCGACCACGTAGAGGGCGCCCCGTACCGCGACCATGCTGTACGGCGTGCCGTCGGGCTCGAAGTCTTCCGCTTCCGGATGCGCGACCGGATGAGCCTTGTAGAACGCCGAGAGGTTCGCGATCATGGTCGTGCTTCCATCGGCGTTCACCTTGACCACGCTGTTCGGGAAGCCGGGATTGCCGTGCGAGCAACCTCCGCCCTGGATGAGGGCGTACAGCGTATCGCCGATGAAGGCGACGTCCGCCACGCCGAGTACGTCCTTGCTGGGAAGCGCGTCGACCGCGGAGGGCAGGTTGTCGGCCACGGTGGTCACGCTGCCGCTCGCGTCGATGCTGACGATGCTGGCGGTGGTTCCACCACCGTAGGGACCGACGGGAGCCGGTACCTGCTCGCACTGTGCCGGTGTCGTGGTGTTGCTTCCGCCCGTACCGGCAAGAGCTACGTAGAGCTTCCCGTCGGGCCCGAAGGCGAGGCCACGGGGCCCGGTGAGGCCGGACGCGTACTCCGTGACGGACTGCGTTGCGACCGCGGCCGGGGCCGAAGGCGCCTTGATCGTGTCCGAGCAAGCGACGAGACCAAGCCCTAAGAGGACCGTGGCCAACGCGAGCTTCAGCATGAGCCAACTTCGTACCTTGCGACCTGGACGTTCCATAGCTTCCGTCCTCCTAGCTCTCGCCGTCGCGGCAGCACCAGCGGCCGGTCGGAGTCGGGGCCCAGGGCTCGGCTCCCCCCTTCTGCCCTGTTCAGCGCCTCTCGGGTTGCATCAACAACGACCCCCTCGCTCCACGCGGCAGGCCGAGGCCAGGCCACGACAGCTGCATCCCATCGCAGAGGCACGCGCTCGGGAAGCGTCACGAAATGAAGACGACGGACAGGACCGGGCGTGCACGAGAAGTGAACGGAGTGAGAATAGCGGTCCCCAGAATCGTCGACGTGATGAGCGTCACAGGGCACCGCCTCTCCTTGCCGACCTTCCGCCGCGTGCCCATCTCCTCCGGTGACAACAGAGGCCCCTGGCACCTCCCGCATCGCCAGAGAACCGGGCGTTCATCAAACCCAGGACGGTTCATGTCGGTGGGGGCCGCTGCACTCCAGCAGGAGGCTATGCCTGCTCACCGTCACCCGGCATGAGAAGGGTCGAGGTCAGCTCATCGGCCGAGATACGCCCGTGCTCGGCGAAGCGCGCGACGTCACGCTGGGTCTCAGCGAGTCTGCGCGCCAAGGCCCGCGTCTCGGCGAGAGCGCCCTCGACCAGCTCTTTCGAGCGCGTCCCAAGCGCTTCCTGCGACCTGGAATCGAGAAGCGCCAGCTCCCCGAAGAACGCATCTTCGAGACCACGGTCCCGGGCGACGTGCCGCACGTGCGCCTTCAAGGTCTTCAGCCGAGCCACGAGGTAATCGGGAGCGCGGGTAGCCACGCCCCAAGCTTGCCCGAAGGCGACTTACGGAACGCTCAGCGCCTCGGATGACAGGGCATCTAGCCGATCTCCACGGGCTCCGCGGCCACGGAGGCCCCCCGCAGGGTCGGCGCAAGAGGGCCGCTATGGGAGAGTCGGTACGAGGAAGCCCGTACGAAGGGTGCAGCGCGTGGGGAGGGAGATCGAACGCAAACCCGCAGAGGCCGGTGACGCCGACCTCTTCGAGAGCGTCCCCCGAGGCGCCGCCGCACTGGGCCGCCAGCCGCTCGGGGACCGTCGGTTGGTCCCCGCCCGACCAGCGGTCGAGGTCGGCTCCGAC
>JARRMM010000072.1:0-30953 GCA_037386005.1 Deinococcales bacterium
CCTGCCGGTGGCCGCTCACAGTCTCAAACTTGATATGACCACACTCACATCTGTTGACAATGACCCGCGACCTAGCTATACTCGCTAGCAGTGAGGTTTGCGTCGACTATACTCAGGTTTTGTGACGTAGCGTGTAGGTCGGCCTGAGTGCAATCCCGAGGCAAGAGGAGTTCCAACCATGGCAAAGGCAGTAGGCATCGACCTCGGCACCACCAACAGCGTCATCGCCATCATGGAGAGCGGTGAGCCGACGGTCCTGGTGAACAGTGAGGGCAACCGCACCACGCCGTCGGTGGTGGCCTTCAAGGACGAGAACCGGCTGGTCGGGCAGGTCGCCAAGCGGCAGGCCGTGCTCAACCCCAAGGGCACCCTGTTCGAGGTCAAGCGCTTCATCGGGCGCACCTGGGACGAGGTCAAGCACGAGGCCGAGCGCGCACCCTACGAGGTGGTGCGCGGCGACGACGGCGGCGTCCGTTTCGTCGTGGGCGACAAGAAGTACACCTCCGAGGAGATCTCGGCGATGGTGCTGCGCAAGATGGTGGACGACGCCAGCGAGCGCCTCGGCGAGAAGATCACCCAGGCGGTCATCACCGTCCCCGCCTACTTCAACAACTCCCAGCGCGAGGCCACCCAGAACGCCGGCAAGATCGCCGGGCTCGAGGTGCTGCGCATCGTCAACGAGCCCACGGCGGCGTCCCTGGCCTACGGCATGGAGAAGAAGGGCAACGAGACCATCCTGGTCTTCGACCTGGGGGGCGGCACCTTCGACGTCTCGGTCCTGGAAGTGGGCGACGGCGTCTTCGAGGTGCGCTCCACCAGCGGCGACACCCACCTGGGTGGCTCCGACATGGACCACGCCATCGTCGACTGGATGGCGGAGGAGTTCAAGAAGGAGTACAACGTCGACCTGCGCAAGGACAAGCAGGCGCTCCAGCGGCTGATCGAGGCGGCGGAGAAGGCCAAGATCGAGCTCTCCGGCCTCCCCGAGACCACCATCAGCCTGCCCTTCATCGCCATGGACCCGGCGTCCAACGCGCCCCTCTACCTGGAGCAGAAGCTGACCCGCAGCAAGTTCGAGGAGCTGGTCGGCCCGCTGCTGCATCGGCTGCGCCACCCCGTCGAGCAGGCGCTCAAGGACGCCAAGGTCGACAAGGGTGAGATCAACGAGGTCATCCTGGTCGGCGGCGCCACCCGCGTGCCGGCGGTCAAGCGCATCGTCAAGGAGCTGCTGGGCAAGGATGCCAACCAGAGCGTCAATCCCGACGAGGTGGTGGCGCTGGGCGCGGCCATCCAGGCGGGCGTCCTCACCGGCGACGTGGAGGACATCGTGCTGCTCGACGTCACGCCCCTCAGCCTGGGGGTGGAGACGAAGGGCAGCGTGTTCACCAAGCTGATCGAGCGCAACACCACGGTGCCGGTGCGCAAGACCGAGACGTTCACCACGGCCGAGCACAACCAGACCGGTGTCGAGGTGCACGTGCTGCAGGGCGAGCGGTCGATGGCGAACGACAACAAGTCGCTGGGCCGCTTCAAGCTCGAGGGCCTGCCGCCCATGCCGGCCGGCATGCCGCAGATCGAGATCACCTACGACATCGACGCCAACGGCGTGTTGCACGTGACGGCCAAGGAGAAGTCGACCGGCAAGGCGGCCAACATCACCATCCAGAACACCACCACCCTCGGCGACGACGAGGTGGAGCGCATGGTGCAGGACGCCCAGGCCCACGCCGACGAGGATCGTCAGGCCCGTGAGCTCGCCGAGTCCCGCAACCAGCTCGACAGCCTGCGCCTGCAGGCTCGCAAGATCGTCGACGAGGCCGAAGGCGCCACCGACGAGCAGAAGAAGCCGGTGGAGGACGCCATCGCCGAGGCCCAGCAGGCGCTCGATCAGAACGCCGGCAAGGACCGGCTGGAGCCGGCCACCCGCACCCTGGCCGAGAAGCTGCAGGCCTTCCAGCAGGCCACCGCGCCGCAGCAGGGCGAGCCGGAGGGCGGCCAGCCCGGCGCCGGCGAGGCTGCCGGCGGTGCCGACGAGGAGGACGTCATCGACGCGGACTTCAAGCCGGCCGGCTGAGGCGGCGGGAAGCGAGCCGCATGCGCCAGCGCGCGACGCCGCTTCGGCCCCGTCGCGCGCTGAGCCCTAGGACGAGGCTATGAACGATCCCAAGGAACACGACGACAGCACCGTCGGCACGGTCGACGACGCCCGCCGCGAGGCGGACGGGGCGGCGCCCGGCGCCGGCGACGGTGCGGGGACGCCGGACGAGGGCGCCCAGAGCGGCGCCGCGGGCGCGCCCGCGGAGGCCCGCTACCTCCGTTCCCGGGCCGAGCTGGAGAACTACCGGCGGCGGGCGGCCGACGACGTCGAACGCGCGCGCGAGGCGGGGCTCGACAGCGCCGTGCTGGCGGTCCTGACGGTCTTCGACGACCTGGGGCGCGCGCTGCAGGCGGCGGAGGCCAGCGACGACCCCACCAGCATCGTGCCGGGCGTGCGGGCGGTGAAGGAGTCGCTCGAGCGCAACCTCGAGAACCTCGACATCCGCCCCATCGGCGAGCCCGGCGAGCCCTTCGACCCGAACGAGCACGAAGCGCTGACCGCCGTTCCGCTCATCGCGGACGCCGAGCCCGGCACCATCGCCGATGTGTTCCAGGCCGGCTTCAAGCGCGGCGACCGGCTGGTGCGGCCCGCGCGCGTGGTGGTGTACAAGGAGCCGGAAGAAGCGTAGGCGCCGGCCGGGCGGCGGACGGCCCGGCCGGGAGGTGAGCGACGTGGCGAGCTTCAAGGACTACTACAAGATCCTCGGTGTCCCCAAGGGCGCGTCCCAGCAGGACATCAAGGCCGCGTTCCGCAAGCTCGCCGCCAAGCACCACCCGGACCGCAACCCCGACGACCCCGCCGCCGAGGACCGCTTCAAGGAGATCAACGAGGCCTACACGGCGCTGTCCGACCCAGAGAAGCGCAAGATCTACGATCAGTACGGCACCACCGGCGATGTGCCGCCCTTCGCGCAGCAGCAGGGCGGCGGCTTCCGCAACGTCTCGGCCGAGGAGTTCGCCGGCTTCAGCGACTTCTTCCAGTCGCTCTTCGGCGGGACGATGGGTGGCCGCGGCTTCACGGTCGAGAGCGGCTTCGGCGACCTGTTCGGCGAAGGAGGGTTCCAGCAGGCGGGTCGCGGCTACGGCCCGGCGCAGGCTGCGCGCGGGCAGCCGCGAGCGCGCGGCGTCGAGGCCGAGCTGGAAGTGGACCTGGAGCAGGCCTACCGTGGCGGCGAGACCACCTTCCGGGTGGACGGCAAGGCACTCACCGTGACGCTCCCCGGCGGCGTCAAGGACGGGGCGCGGTTGCGCCTGCGCGGCCAGGCCCCCGGCGGCGGCGACCTCATCCTCATCGTGCGGCACGCCCGCCACGCGGTGTTCACCGTGCAGGGGGACGACGTGCGGGTGCGCGTCGACGTGCCCGACTACCGCGCCGTCCTGGGAGGCCCCGTCCGCGTTCCCACGCTCGATGGGGACGTGGAGATGACGCTCCCCGAGGGCACCACCAGCGGGCGCGTGCTGCGCCTGCGCGGCCAGGGCTGGCCGCGCAAGGACGGGGGGCGCGGCGACGAGCTGGCCGAGATCCGCGTGGTGGTCCCCAGCGCGCCCACGCCCGAACAGGAGGAGCTCTACCGCGAGCTCGAGGCGCTGGCCGAGGAGCGGGGCCGCAAGCGGAAGGGACGCAAGCAGGCGGCGGCCTAGCGGGCGGCGGCCGGAGCGGTTGCGGCCCGGTGGGCGGCGGCCCGATGGGCGGCGGCGAACGTGTCCTTGCCCCACCCCGTACGTCCGGCACGGGTGGTAGGCTGGCCGCCATGACTCGATTCTCCCCGCGGCTCCGCCGCTTGTTGCTGCCACTACTGGCATTTGCCGTGGTGGCGGGGCTCGCGAGCGCCCAGACCACGAAACAGAGCACCTCCCAGAACGCGACCGCCAGCGCCGCCTCCGGCAAGGACCCGGTGGTCATCCAGCTCGGCGATCAGACCGAGACCCTCAGCGACTTCGAGGCCCGCTTCGAGATCGCCATCCGGAGCCTGGCCGCCCAGCAGGGCATGCCGATGACGCCCCAGCTCCGTCAGCAGCTCGCCGTGTACCAGCCGCAGTACCTGCAGCAGCGCGCCACCGAGATGGTGCTGCTGGCCAAGGCGAAGAAGGACGGCCTCAGCATCGATCAGAAGCACGTGGACTCGGTGCTCCAGCAGGTCGAGGGCAACGTTCCCAAGGGCAAGAAGCTCCAGGATCTGCTGAGTCAGGCGGGGTTCAAGGACAAGGCGCAGCTCGTCAAGCTCATCGGCGAGTCCGATCTGATCAACCAGGAGATGGCGAAGCTCAAGGCCGCCGTCAAGCTGACCGACAACCAGCTCAAGTCCTACTACCAGGCGCACAAGTCGGACTACACGACGCCCGAGCAGGTCTGCGCCAGCCACATCCTGCTCAAGACCGAGGCCGACGCCAAGGCGGTCATGAAGGACCTCGCCAACGGCGCCGACTTCGCCAAGGAGGCCAAGGCCAAGAGCACCGGCCCCAGCGCGTCGAAGGGCGGCGACCTGGGCTGCTTCGGCAAGAACCAGATGGTCAAGCCGTTCGCCGACGCCGCCTTCAGCGCCAAGGTCGGCAAGGTCGTGGGCCCGGTCAAGACCCAGTACGGCTACCACGTCATCCTCGTCACCAAGCACACCCAGGCCACGACGAAGAGCTTCGATCAGGTCAAGAGCGACGTCGAGTCGAAGCTGCGGCAGGAGCACGCCAACCAGCAGGTGCAGGCGCTGGTGAAGAGCTCGGGCGTGCAGACCTTCCCGGACCGACTCCCGCAGCCTCCCAAGCCCTCCGCCTCCACGCCCTCCAGCTCCACGCCCTCGAGCTCCACGCCCTCGAGCACGGGCTCCAGCGGCGGGACCTCCAGTGGCGGCTCCGGCAACACCTCGGGCGGATCCGGCAACTAGGCGACCGTCCCGGACGGTCCCTCGCGGACGGTCCCTCGCGGACCCTGCATCAGGGACCTGGGCCTTCGGGCCCTGCGGCGCGCAGTCCACGGCTGCGCGCCGCCGTTTCGTTCACCCGGGCGGCGGCCTCAGGGGAAGAGCCGCTCGACCTTCCACCCGCCCTCGATGGGGCGGTACAGCAGGCGGTCGTGGAGCCGGTTCTCGCGGCCCTGCCAGAACTCGATCCGTTCGGGCATCAGGCGGTAGCCGCCCCACGCGGGCGGCAGCGGCACCTCGCCCTCCGGGAAGCGCGCCCGCATCTCGGCGAAGCGCTCCTCCAGGGCTTCACGACTGGCGACCGTGCGGCTCTGCTCCGACGCCCACGCGGCGAGCTGCGAGCCGTAGGGGCGGCTGGCGAAGTAGGCGCGGCTGGCCGCCTCGGGTAACCGGGTGACGCCGCCCTCGAGGCGCACCTGGCGCTCCAAGCGGTCCCACCAGAAGCACGCCGCTGCCTGCGGGTTGGCCTCCAGGTCGCGCGCCTTGCGGCTGGCGTAGTTGGTGTAGAACTCCAGACCGCCGTCCACGATGCCCTTGAGCAACACCATGCGGGCCGAGACGCGGCCGGAGGCGTCGGCGGTCGCCAGCGTCATGGCGTTGGGCTCGGGCAGACCCGATGCGAGCGCGTCGCGCAGCCACGCCTCGAGCTGGCGCAGCGGGTCGGGGTCGAGGTCGGACGGCTCGAGCCGCCCCCGGCGGTAGCTCTTGCGCGGTGCATCGGCGGCCATGGCGCCAGTGTACGCGTGCGTGACGCTTCCGCTCGCAAGTAAGAACCCTGTAAGTCGGAAAGAGGTACAGTCCTATCGAGGCGTTGGAAACCCTGTTGCGTCTCCCATTCCAACCTGCTGCGTCTTCTTTCCAGCGCGTCACCGGCTCCCCCCTCGAACCGGCCGTTGTCATCGCCCGGGAGTGCCCCGGGTGGGCCGTACCCTGCCGTGTTTCGAGGGGAGGGGCCCCTTTTTCGGCGGTGCTACGGTGGCCGCATGGCCAACCGCCTGGCGGCATCGACCAGCCCCTACCTGTTGCAGCACAGCGACAACCCCGTCGACTGGTACCCCTGGGGCCGGGAGGCGTTCGAGGTGGCGCGCCGCTCGGACCGCCCCCTGCTGCTGTCGATCGGCTACGCCTCCTGCCACTGGTGCCATGTGATGGCGCACGAGTCGTTCGAGGACGAGGACGTGGCCGCCCTCATGAACGAGGCCTTCGTGTGCGTGAAGGTCGATCGCGAGGAGCGCCCGGACGTCGACGCCGTCTACATGAACGCGGTGCAGGCGATGACCGGCAGCGGTGGCTGGCCGCTCACGGTGGCGGTGACGCCGGACGGCGCGCCGTTCTTCGGGGGCACCTACTTCCCGCCGCGCGACCGCTGGGGGCAGCCCTCGTTCCGGCGCGTCCTGGAGGGATTGCGCAGCGCCTGGCAGGAGCGGCGCGACGAGGTGGAGGCGGCGGCCCGCGACCTGGGCGAGCAGCTCCGCGTCCTCGAGGCGCCCCTGTCCGGCGCGCCGGCCGACCCGCGCGGCCGGGACGACGAGCGCGCGGGGCAGCGGGCGCTGGCGGCGCTGGCCGAGAGCTTCGACGCCGAGCGCGGCGGCTTCGGCGCCGCGCCCAAGTTCCCTCCGCACGGCGCTCTGCGCTTCCTGCTGGCGCGCCCCGAGGACGACGCGCTCGCCATGGCCACGGCCACCCTGGACGCGATGGCGGCCGGCGGCATCCACGACCAGCTCGGCGGCGGCTTCGCGCGCTACAGCGTGGACGCACGCTGGGACGTGCCCCACTTCGAGAAGATGCTCTACGACAACGCCCAGCTCCTGCAGCGCTACGTCGAGGCCTACCGACGCACCGGCGAGCCGCGCTACGCCGCGGTGGCCGAGGGCATCGTCGACTGGATCGAGCGTGAGCTGGCGGCTCCCGAGGGCGCCCTGTACAGCTCGCTCGACGCCGACAGCGAGGGGGAGGAGGGGCGCTTCTACAGCTGGAGCGAGCGGGAGGTGGACGCCGCCGCCGGCGAGGACGCGGCGCTGCTGAAGCGCGTCTACGGGGTACGGACGCCCGGCCCGTTCGAGGGCCGCAACGTCCTGCGCATGGCGGAGGCGCCGGAGAGTGCGGCGCCGGCGCTGGGTCTGACGCCCGGCGAGGCCGCCGCCCGCTTCGAGCGCGGCCGGACGGCGCTGGCCGCGGCGCGCGAGCGTCGCCCACGCCCCGCCCTCGACGACAAGGTGCTCACCTCCTGGAACGGCCTGGCGCTGAGCGGCCTGGCCGACGCCGCGCGCGTCCTCGGCTCGGAGCGGGCGCTCGCGCGCGCCCGCGCCGTGGCGGGCTTCGTGCGGCGGGAGTTGGCGGACGGGGAGAGGCTGCTGCACGCCTGGCGGGGCGGAGCGGCCCACGTCGAGGGGCTGCTCGAGGACTACGCCTACCTCGGCCTCGGCCTGCTCGCCTTGCACCGGGTGACGCTCGAGCCCGACCTGCTGGCGTGGGCGCTCGAGCTGGCCGACGCCGTGCGCCGCGACTTCGCGGCCCCGGACGGCGGCTTCTACTCCACCTCGGAGCGCGCCGAGCGCTTGCTGGTCCGCCCTCGCTCCCTCGCCGACGCCTCCGTCCCCTCGGACAACGCCGCCGCCGCCGAGCTGCTGGCGCACCTCGGCCGGCTGACGGGGGACACGGCGCTCACCGCGGCGGCGGAGGCCGCGGTGGCGCCGCTGGGTGCGGCGATGGAGCGCCATCCGCAAGCCTTCGCCTCCGCTCTGGCGGTGAGGCGCACGCTCGCCACGCCGCCGCGGGAGGTGGTGCTGGTGGGCGATCCCGTCGCCGAGGACACCGCTGCGCTGGTCGCCGCCTGGCGGCGCCGCGCGGATCCCGAGGTGGACGCGCTGCTGGTGACGGCGCCGGACGACCCCCTCGGGCGGCGCTGCCCCCTCGCGCAGGGGCGCGAACGGATCGGTGGGCGCGCCACCGCCTACGTGTGCCGCGCCGGCGCCTGCCGCCTCCCGGTCACCGAGGTGGACGCGTTCGAGGCCGAGCTCGATGCCCTGGGTCTCGCCGCCGCCGTGACGGGTCGGGCCTAGCCGGGCGCGCCTGGGTCACAATGGGTCGGGACGACCGCTGCGGCCGGCAGCGCCCGTGGTGCCGCCGGGCGTTGGGAGAGGATCGAGACGACCATGTACATCTTCCTGCTGGACCTCCACGACCTGTTGCGCTGGGTCATCATCATCGTGGGCGTGATCGCCGTCGCGATGGCGCTCCGGGGCGCCTTCGCGCGGGCCGGCTGGTCGGGGCAACAGAACGCGCTCGGACGCGTGTTCACCATCTCCGTCGACCTGCAGCTCCTCATCGGGCTCCTGCTGTACTTCGTGTTCAGCCCCATCACCACCGGTGCCTTCCGCGACTTCGGGACCGCGATGCAGAACGATCACGTGCGCTTCTTCCTGGTGGAGCACCTGCCGATCATGGTGATCGCCATCGCGCTCATCCACGTGGGCGCCTCGCGGGCGCGCCGGCTCAACAGCTCCCGGCCCGCCGCCATCTTCTACACCGTGGCGATGGTGCTGGTGTTCCTCGGCATCCCCTGGTGGCGGCCGCTGCTCCCCGGGCTGGGGTGAGGGCGGGCGTGCCACCGATGCCGTGCCGGGGGGCCCGGCCGATCCGGCCGACGCCGGCGGGGGGCCGGCCGTGACCGACGCCGGCAGCGGCGAGAGCCTCAAGGACCGCATCCTCGACGAGGCGGCGGGGCTGTTCGTCACGCACGGCTACCACGGCCTCTCGATGCGCCAGATCGCCGAGGCGGTGGGGGTCTCCAAGGCGGGGCTGTACTACCACTTCGAGGACAAGGAGGCGCTCTTCCTCGCGATCCTGCTGCACCACATCGACCGCGTGGGGGCGCTGGTCGACGAGGCGCGCGCCTCCGGCGGCAGTGCGCGCGACCAGGTGCGCGGCCTGCTGACCAACATCCTCACCCACATGCGCGGCAGCCAGCGCTTCATCCGGCTGGCCGAGCAGGACGCCGCCAGCCTCGAGCCCGAGTCACGCGAGCGCATGCACCAGGCCTACCGGCGGCGCTTCGTGGGGCCGATCGAAGCGGTCCTGCAGCAGGGGGTCGAGCAGGGCGAGCTCCGCGCCGTCGATCCGGCACAGGCCACCTGGCTGCTGCTCGGCATGGCCTTCTCCGGGCTGTCGGCCGCGCCGGAGCGCGTGCCGGCGGTGGTCGACCTGATCGAGCGCGTCTTCTTCGAGGGCGTCGAAGCCCGCTGATCCACGCCCGTGGCGGCGACGCCGGCGGCCCGGCGCCGCTGATAGCATGACCGGATGGCGCTGTCGCTGCTGGTCGGGCCTCCCGGGTCGGGCCGCACCCATGCCATGCTCGAGCGCGCCCGGCACGCGTGCGCGGCGGGCCGCCGGGTCTGGTGGGTGGGGCTGCCGGCGCAGCGTGCCAGCGTCTACCGCCGCGCCACGCTCCCTGGGGGGAGCGCGCCGGACGACGGCACTGCCCTCCTGGGCCTCGAGTTCCTCACCCTCCAACAGGTCTACTACCGCATGCTCGCCCGCGCTCGCGAGCTGCACCCCCTGGTCATCGGCAGCGGCCGGCTGGTGCTGGTGGGGGAGGCGCTGGCGGAGGTCGCGGGCGCCGTGCCGGCGCCGGGGGAGGCCCGGCTGTTCGCGCAAGCGATCGCGGAGGCCAAGCGCTACGGTGTGGGCCCCGACGACCTCGGGAGCGAGGACGACCCGGAGCGCAGCCGCCTCGCCCGCGTGTTCGCCGCCTACGAGCGCCGCAAGCGCGCCGCCGACGACGGCTGGGACTACGACGACTTCCGCAGCGCCGCCCAGCGTCTGGCCGAGGCGCGACCCGAAGCCTGCGAGGCCGACGTGGTCATCGTCGACGGCTTCCGCGAGCTGGGACCGCTCGAGCTGCGCCTCGTCCGCTCGCTGGGGCGCGCGCGCGAGGTGCACCTGACGCTGCCCGAGGTGCCCCCGGGCCCCGGCTGGCCGGCTGCGGAGCGTGCCGCCGGCGCCCCCGAGCGCGCCGTCGAGCGCTACCGCGCGCCGAACCCGGTGGCCGAGGCCCGCTGGGTGCTGCGCTCCCTGAAGCGCGACCTCGCCGCCGGCGGGTACGACCCGCTCGACCTCGCGCTGATCGCCCCGCCCGAGCGGGTGCGGGCGCTGGACGCCCTCGCCGACGAGTACGGCGTGCCGCTGACGGACGAGACGCCGCGCGCGCTGGCCGACACGCCGCCCGGACGCCTGCTGGTGGAGCTGCTCGAGCTTCCCGACCACCCCACCCCCTCCGGTCTGCTGGCCGTGCCCGAGCTGGCCGAGCTGGCCGACGCCGCCCTCGATGCCGGGGTGGCCGGCGCGGACGCCATCCTGGCCCTGGCCGGTCGCCTGGGCGTGGAGGCGCGCGTGCGCACCTGGCTCGCCACGCTCGAGGTGGAGGGTGAGCCGCTGGCATGGGCGCGCCGTCTGCTGACCGAGGTGCTGCCTTCGGTGCTGCTGCGGGCCCCCGAGGGCGCGGACGGGGGCCTGGACGCCTTCCGGGAGGCCGCCTTGCGCGCTGCCCAGGAGGCGTCGCGGCTGGCGGACGGGGCCGGCTTCCGCGCCTGGTGGGCGGCGCTGCTGCGGCAGGGGACGGTACCGCGCGACCTCCGCGCTGGCGTGGCGCTGCTGACCCCGACGCTGGCGAGCGGCCGCCATGTTCGCAAGGCCTACCTGCTCGGCGCCAACGAGGGCGTCTACGGCGCCGGGGAGCGGGAGGACTACTTCGTGCCGGAGGACGACCGCGCCGAGGCGGAGGTCAGCCACGAGCGGCTGGGGCTCCCGCGCCGCTTCCAGGGACGCGACCGGGCGGTGCTCGAGGAGCTGCTCGCCCGCGCCGACCGGCTGGTGGTGACCTTCCCCGAAGCCGACCAGGGCGGACCGCGGGTGCCCGAGCCGACGCTGGCGGGCGAGGCGGCCGACCCCTTGCCCGAGGTGCCGGCCGGCAGCTCGCTCGAGCTGCCGCCGGAGGCCCGCTACCAGGCCGAGCTGGGCACGGTCGAGCTCGGCCCGCCCAGCGTGGAGGCGCTGCAGCGCTTCGACACCTGTTCGCTACGCTACTGGGGGGAGCGCCGGCTCGAAGACGACCCCGGCGACGAGGGACCCTGGTGGCAGCGCTTGCGCCGCACCCTGCGGAGCGCTCCCCGGCTCACGGCCGACGGCCTGGCGGCGCTGATGGAGGCGTACCCGGAGGCCGGTGATTGGCTCGAGCGCCACCGCCAGGCGCTGCTCGCCCTGACCTACGGCGTGCGCTTGCCCCAGGGCGACCCTGGCGGGGTCCACGCCGTGCTCGACGGCGCCGTGCGCGAGGGCGGCCACGCCACGCTGGTGCGCTTCGTCGCTCCCGACGCCGTGCCGGACGCCAGCGAGGCCGAGCGCTACGTCAAGGAGCGCTGGACCGAGCTGTGGGCGGCGGGCCACCTGCTGGAGCGCTACCGCGGCCGCGTCACGCGCGTCGACGTGCAGGTGTGGCCGCTGCTGGGCGAGCCCATCCAGGTCTTCGAGCGGGGCATCACCTACCGTTGGCGGCAGATCGCCACGCGCCACCAGCGCGCGGCGGCCGCCTTCGAGCGCTTCGTGCAGGGGGAGGTCGGCCCCAGCCCGGGCTTCCACTGCCGCACCTGCCCCATCGTCGACGTCTGCCGGGAGGGGCGCGGACGGTGAGGGTCCGGGTCGCCTCCGCCGGCACCGGCAAGACCACCAGCCTGGTGCTGCGCTACCTGCAGCTCGTCGACGAGGGCCGGCCGCTGCGGCGCATCGCCGGGGTGACGTTCACCCGCGCGGCCGCGGACGAGCTGCGCCAGCGCGTCGGCGGGGGCATCGACGAGGTCCTGGCGGGCGGTACCTACCTGGGTGGGGTGTTCCGCCCGGTCGGCGACGCGGCCCCCTTCCTGCGGGCTCGTCGCGAGCTCGACGGCGCCGTGCTGAGCACCATCCACGGCTTCCTCATCGCCACCCTGCGGCTGTCGGCGCCGGTGCTCGGGCTCGACCCCGACTTCGGGGTGCTGGGGGAGTGGGAGGCGGCCGCCATGTTCGAGGAGGAGGTGCGCAGCCTGCGCTTGCTGGCCGCCGACCCCGCGCACCCCCGCCACGGCGACGCCGAGCTGCTGGGCGAGCGCGCGCCGGAGCTGCTGATGGCGCTGTTCGGGAAGCGCTCGCTGGCGCCGTCGCTGGCAGCCGGCGACTCGCCGCAGGAGCGGGCGCTGCTGGCGCTCTTCCAGGCGGCCTACGCCCGCTACCAGGGGCGACTGGCGGGGGCGCTGGTGGCGCCCGGCGAGGTCGAACGGCGGGCGCTGCAGGCGCTCGACGTGCCGCAGGCGCGCAGCCGCGTGGTGGCGCGCTTCCCGGTGGCCCTCATCGACGAGTTCCAGGACGTCAACCCGGTCCAGGGCGCGTTCTTCGAGCGCCTGGAGGGCGCCGGGGTGCAGGTCGAGGTGGTGGGCGACCCCAAGCAGTCGATCTACGGCTTCCGCAACGCCGACGTGGAGGTGTTCCGCCGCGCGCTCGACGCCGCGGAGGCGCGGGGCGAGGTGCTGCCGCCGCTGACCGACTCGCGCCGCCACGCCGTGGCGGTGGCCGCCTTCCTCAACCGCCTCACCGACGGGCTGGCCGCCCGCTCGCTCGGCTTCGGTCCGCGCGAGGCGCCGCGCGTGGCCCCCGCCGGGCCGCAGGCGTCCCGTGCCGGCCGGGTCGAGCTCCACTGGCTGGTCGGCGACGAGCGGATCGCGCGCTTGCGGGCGCGCGAAGCGGCGGTGCTGGCCGAAGCGCTGCAGCGCCACCACGCCGCCGGTGTACCCTTCGACGGCATGGCGGTGCTCGCGCGGAGCTACGGCGGGCTGACGGTCGCCGAGGAGGCGCTGCGCGCCGCCGGCATCCCGTGCGTGATGCTCCAGGGGCGCGGCTACTACGACCGCAACGAGATCCGCGACCTCTACCACGCCCTCAGGGTCGGCATCCGGCCGGAGGGGGTCAGCCTGGCGGCCTTCCTGAGGGGGCCGTTCGGTCAGCTCGACCTGGCGCAGGTCGACACCGTGATGCGGGCCGAGCGTCCGCTCGAGGCCCTGACGGCGGAGGCGCCCGAGGTAACGGAGCGCGTCGAGGCGCTGCAGCGGATCGCTCGGCTGGCCCCGCTGGAGGCCCTCAAGCGCCTCGTGCGCGACCGCTGGGTCGGGGGGCACCGCTACGTCGACTTCCTGGACGAGCGCGCCCGCCAGAACGTGGATGCGCTGCTGTTCGAGGTCGCCGCCCGCACCCCGCGCGACCTGGAGGTGCTGCTCGACCGCCTCGAGCTCCTCAGCCGCCAGGCGGAGGCCGGGGACGTGCCGCAGAGCGGTGACGGGGTGCGGCTGCTCACGGTGCACCGCTCCAAGGGGCTGGAGTTCGCGCTCGCCGCCGTGTTCGATGCCGGCCGCATGAGCCCCGCCCGCAGCGACCCGCTCTACCTCGACCCGCGCGACGGCCAGCCCCGCGTCGCCGGCTCGGAGGGGTACGAGGCCGCGCGCCGCGAGGCGCAGGCGCGCGACGAGCAGGAGAGCTACCGCTTGCTCTACGTCGCCGCCAGCCGCGCGCGCGACACGCTGCTGCTGACGGGCAGCGTGAAGGCGGGCGACCCGCAGGGCTGGGCGTCGGCGCTGACCGCGATCGGCCTCGGACCGGCCGCGACCGAGGGGGCCGAGCCGGCCACGGACCTCGAAGGCGTGACCGTCCACACCCACCCCTTCGAGGAGGCCGGAGCGAGCCGTCATCGGGCTCCTGAAGCGCACCAGGACGGACTTCCGGCGGCGCCCTGGCTCACGCGGCGCTTCCCGCGGCACCGCTACCCGGCGGTCTTCAGCCCCTCCCGGCTCAAGCGTGGCGCGGCCGCCGAGGGCGCGGGCGAGCCGAGCGCCGAGCCGCTGCCCCCCACGGATCCGGACGTGGGCGCGGGCCCGCCCGGCCGGGCCGCGGCGGTGGGCACGCTCGTCCACTACGCGATCGGCCAGGACTGGGATCCCGGTGACGCCGCCACCGCGGTCAACCTCGCCGCACAGGAGGTGATGTTCGCGTTCGCGCCCGACGAGCGGCGCGAGGTGGTCGACGAGGTGCTGGGGTACCTGCGCACGTACCGCTCGCTGCTGGGCGCGGCGCTGCCGGCGCTCAGCGCCCGCGAGGACGACCGCTCCGAGCTGCCGGTGGCGGTACCGTACGGCGGGACGGTGTGGCAGGGCGTCATCGACCGGCTCTACCGCGTGAAGGGGGAATGGACGGGCCCTCTACGCGCACGCCGTGGAGCGCGCACTGGGCGCACGACCGCGCGCTCAGCTCGTCTACCTGCGCAGCGGCGAGGTGGTGCCGGTGGACGACGGCGCCCTGCGCGAGGCCTTCGCGACGACCACGCAGGACGAGGGCGCGTGAGCGAGGCCTCGCCGCGGCGCCTGACGATCGAGCTCGAGGTGCAGGACACCGATCTGGACGAGCTGGGGCACGTCAACAACGCCCACTACCTGCGCTACGCCGAGCAGGCCGCGCGGGCGCACTCGGCCGCCCGCGGCTTCCCGTTGGAGGCGTACATCGAGTTGGGGGCGCTGCCGGTGGTGCGGCGCCACGAGATCCGCTACCGCAGGCCGGCGCGGCCCGGCGACCGCCTGGCGGTCACGACCGAGCTGCGCCGCCTCGACAGCCGCAGGGCCGTGCGCCATACCGACATCCGGCGCGCCGACGACGGCGCGCTGCTCGCCGAGGCCGACACCGAGTGGGTGTGGATCGATGCCGAGCGCGGACGCCCCGTCCGCGTGCCGCAGGACGTGCTGGACGCCTTCGAGGCGTCGTGAGGGCGCAGCCGCGGGCCGCCCGGCCCAACCGGTGCGCGCGGGGTCAGCGCCCGACGGCGGTGCGGTAGAGCACGGCGTTGCCCGCCTTGCCGACCGGGGTGATGAGCTCGAGCGCGCGCAGGCAGTAGGCGGCCTCCTGGGCCGTGCGCCGCGGCAGCTTGCCCAGCGCCGCCAGGTCGGCGGTGCCGAAGGGGTCGGGCAGGGCAGGGGGCAGCAAGGCGAGCAGGTCGCCGGGCTCGACCAGGCGGCGGCGCTCCCCCACGGCGACCAGCTCCCGCCCCACCACCACCCAGCCGCGACGTCTCCAGGCCTTGCCGGGGTGGTGGCGGCGCAGCTCCTCCTGCTCCGTGAGCGCGACCTCCACCTCGAAGTTGGGGTGGGCGAGCAGGTCGGGGATGCTGACGAGCTCGCGGAAGACGTCCTCGAGGCGGCCGCGCTTGGGGGAGCGGCGGCGCGTACGGCTGCCGTCCTCGAAGCAGCGGACGATCCACTTGCGCTCGGCGACCGGGAGCACCAGCCGCAGCCGGTGGCTCGGCAGCAGCGCGGCCAGCTTGGTGCGCATGCCGGACACGTTGCGGGTCTGGACCTCGATCAGCAGGTCGTCGGCGACCACGTCGACGACGTAGCCGTCGACATCGACCTCGAAGCGGCTGCCCGGCGGCGCCAGCCGCCGCTTGAGCTCCGCGTGGAACGGCGTCTCGTTGAGCGACCCGATGGTGCGCGGCACGGACCATGGTATCTGCCCAGACGTTCTAGGGTTTTGCCTAGCTCGGCGAGGAGGCGCCGGCCCGATCTGCCACACTCCGGCCATGGACCTCACGGAGCGACCGGCAACCCTGGGTGGCATGGACGGTGTTCTCGTCGGCACGGCGGAGGACGGCTGGGTGTGGCGTACGGAGATCCCGGCCGGGCAGCTCGCCAGCTTCCTCGGCACCACGGCCGCGGGCTCGGTGCTCGAGCTGCGCTCGGAGTCGGGCGTGTGCAACGCGGACGTGCGGCGCTGCTGGGTGGACGTGGGGGAGCACGCCCTCACCCTGCGCGTGGCGTTGCAGGCCCGGCCGGTGGCGTAGTCGGACGGCGCGCGGCGCGTCGGCCCTGCTGCCCGCCGCTGGGCCGCCCGGCCCCGCTGCCCGCCTCGCGGCCTGGTGCGCGTCCTGGTGCGCGTCCTGGTGCGCGTCCCCCCTGGCGGCCTTCGCGACCTCCCGGCCGGCGACCCGGCGTGGCGCCCGTCCTAGCCAGCCGTCCCGCCAGGCCCTAGACTGCGGTCGTCCGGAAAGGGCGTCCGTGACGCGACTCTCCGGCATCCCGCTCGGCCCGGTCGACGTGTTTGGGCGCCGCGAAGGCCCTGCGGGACGACTTCTATAGCGTCCGCGCCCGAACGGGTGACGGACCGGTAGGGAAGACCATGGCAACAGGCAAGGTGAAGTGGTTCAGCAACGAGAAGGGCTACGGCTTCATCGCCCAGGACGCCGGTGGCGAGGACGTCTTCGTCCACTTCTCGGCCATCCAGGCCGACGGCTTCCGCTCGCTCAACGAGGGCGACGCCGTCCGGTTCGACATCGAACAGGGCCGCAAGGGACCGCAGGCGCAGAACGTCATCGTGACCGACAGCGCGCCCCGGCAGAGCGTCGGTGGGGGAGGTCGGCGCGAGCGTTTCTGAGCTGCACGCCAGACCGTATGCGGGCCCGGCGTTCGTCACCGGGCCCGTTTCCGTGCCGGCGCTAGAATGCCTTGGGGCCGGCGCACGAGGCGCGGCCCCGAGGTGGAGGCCCGTGATGCGGGTTGCGCGGTCCGTGTCCCGGCTCTCGAGGCACGGGCTCCGACGCAGGGGCGCCACGCTGGGGCGCCGGTAGGGAGGTCCCATGAGCGACCACGTCTACAAGCAGATCGAGCTGACCGGATCCTCCGAGACGAGCATCGAGGACGCGGTCCAGAAGGCCGTCGCCAAGGCGGGGGAGACCCTCCACAACCTGCGCTGGTTCGAGGTGGTGGACGTGCGCGGCACCCTCGAGCAGGGCCGGATCGCCGGCTACCAGGTCACCGTCAAGATCGGCTTCACCCTGGACTGATCCGGGCCGGCGCTAGACTCGTGGCATGAGCTCACGACTGGAAGGGATCCTGGCGCTGCCCGGCGGGCTGGCGCGTGGCACGCTGCGCTACGGCGAGCGGATCGAGGCCATCGACGCCGAGGAACCGGCCGCAGAGGGTCCCAGGGCGGAGGCGTGGCTCGAGCAGGTGCGCCGCGGCGAGCGCGCCCTGATCCTGCCCGGCTTCATCGACGGTCACGTGCACGGCGGCGGAGGCGGGGACACCATGGACGGCCCCGAGGGGGTGCGCACGATGGCGCGCTTCCACCTCGAGCACGGCACCACCACGCTGCTGCCCACCACCATCACCAACCCCTGGCCCGACGTGCTGCGCGCCCTGCAAGGCGTCCGCGCGGTGATCGACCAGCCGCCGTCGGACGGAGACGATCCACTCCCCTCCATCCCCGGCGCGCACCTGGAGGGTCCCTTCCTGAGCCCCGACCGTCTCGGGGCGCAACCGCCCATGACCCTCGGCCCGACCCCGGATCGCATCGACGAGGTGCTGGCGACGGGCGTGGTGCGGGTGGTGACGATGGCGCCCGAGGTGGAGGGCGCCCTGGAGGCCGCCGCTACCCTGGCGCGGGCCGGCGTTCGCGTCAGCATCGGCCACACCAACGCCGGCTACGACGAGGCGCGCGCCATGATCGAGGCGGTCCTGGCGGCGGGCGGAACGGTCGGCTTCACCCATCTGTACAACGCCATGACCGGGCTCGGCAGCCGCGCGCCCGGGACGGTGGGGGCTGCCCTCTCCGAGCCCGACGCCTACGCCGAGCTCATCCTCGACCTCCACCACGTCCACGCCGCCAGCTTCCGCGTCGCCGCGGCCGCCAAGGCCGGGCGGCTCCACCTGGTGACCGACGCCATCCGCGCCTGCGGCCTGCCGGAGGGGGAGACGGAGCTGGGCGGACAGCGGGTGCTGGTGCGTGACGGTGCGGCGCGGCTGCCGACCGGCTCGCTGGCCGGAAGTGTCCTCACCCTCGACGTGGCGCTGAGGAACGCCGTGGCGTCCGGCCTGTCCGTGGCACGCGCGAGCGCGCTGACGTCGTCGGTGCCGGCGGCGTACCTCGGCCTGGAGGACCGCGGCGAGCTGGCGCCTGGCAAGCGCGCCGACCTGGTCGTGCTGGACGGCGAGCTGGCGGTGCGCTCGGTGGTGGTCGGCGGTTCGCCCGCGCGAGCGCCCCAGCTGTGATCGGTCTCCGGGGCATGTCTGCGGTCGTCCGGGGGGCATGAGGTGCTCGTCGCGAAGCGCAAGGTAGTGCCGCGTTGACGGTCAGGCAGCGCGGGGAGCTGGCCACGATGGCGGCGGAGGGCGATCGGACCATCCAGGTCATGGGCGCCGTTCGGGCAGCCGCCAGGAAGGCGCCAGTGTCAGTCGAGCACGAGCTTTCGCGCCTGGAAGGCTTCGGCGTAGCCGCTCGGTGCGCGGCACTCCAGTCCCCGGAGCCGCATCAGACCCTGGAACGTCTCGCGGTCGTACCAGGGCTTGCTGCGCTGGGACGCGAAATTCCGTTCCAGATGATCCAGCTTGACGTTCACGATGTCCTGAGATAGCGGGACGTAGACCCCCGGCCGTGCCAGGTCGCCGTCGTACTTCGGGATCTCGTACTCGAGGATGAGGTTGTCCCGCCAGGTATTCCAGGTCAGCTCGGCAGCCAGCCTGTGGTCCTGATGAAGGTCCGTGTGGGCGTGCGTGAAGATGACGTCGGGCGCGGGCCCACCTTTCAGCGACTCGAACGCTTCCTTCACGGCCATCCCCTGGTACGGAAGGAACCCATCACGGAAGTCGAAGACGAGGATCTCCGGCTCGAGGAAGTCGCTCAGCAGTGTGCTCGCGCTCTCCCTGGCCTCGTCAGCGCGCTCCGGGGTGCTCGAGAGGACGATCCAGCGCACATGACTCGCCGGGTGCAGCTTCACGAGGTGCAGCACCGTGCCGGCTGCGCCGATCTCCGCGTCGTCGCTATGCGCGCCGATGCACACGATGTGGAGGGGGGCTCCAGGCTTCAGCTCGAGCCCGGTCACGTGGGGATTCCGGGTGGCAGCGTGCGCGGAATCGTACGGGCGCTCGACATCACGAGGAGACGCAGTGACCGTGGTCGACAGGACGAACGAGAGTGGGGAACGCCATCCCCGCACGCTACTCAGAGCGGGCGGCGACCGGCTGTGATCTCTGCCTCGGCGCCGACACCGTGATGGCCACACGACTCACGCGAGGTTGAATCGCTAGAGTTGATGCCGGGACGACGCACTCTAACCCCAATCTGACGGCGGGAGGACCCGACCGACCATGAAGACGCCGATGCATCGTGATTCCGTCGACCCATCGAGCCTTGCCGCGACCGTGGAACCACCACGGTGTCGGCTGTGTGGCGCGCCACTCCGGTCTGTGTTCGTTGATCTCGGTGCCCAGCCCCTGTGCGAGAGTTACCTCGGGCAGGCCGATCTGCATGCGATGGAGCCGTTCTATCCCCTCCGTACCTACGTCTGTGACGAGTGCCTGTTGGTCCAGGCCGAGGACTTCGCTTCCCCCGAGCAGATCTTCCGCGAGTACGCCTACTTCTCCTCGTACTCCTCGAGCTGGCTCGACCATGCCGCGCAGTTCTGCGACGCAAGCGTGGACCGCCTCGGCCTCGACGAGCGGAGCTTCGTCGTGGAGGTGGCGTCGAACGATGGGTACCTCCTCCGGAACTTCGTCCGAAGGGGCATCCCTGCATTGGGCATCGAGCCCGCCCGGAATGTCGCCAAGGTGGCGATCGAAGCCGGGGTCCCCACGCTGCCCGAGTTCTTCGGCCTCGACGTGGCGGCACGGCTGGCCGAGACGGGGCCTCGCGCTGATCTCCTCGTCGCCAACAACGTCCTGGCGCATGTTCCCGACCTCCACGACTTCGTCGCGGGAATCGCCGCATTGCTGAACGACGACGGCGTAGCGAGCCTCGAGTTCGCTCATCTGCTTCGGCTGATGGAGGGCCGCCAGTTCGACACGATCTATCACGAGCATTTCTCGTACTTGACGCTCCACGTGGTGGAACGGTTGCTTGCCGAGCATGGACTCGCGGTCATCGATGTCGAGGAGCTCCCCACGCACGGCGGTTCGCTTCGTGTCTGGGCGGCCCATCGAGGTCGCCGGGAAGAGCTACCTTCCGTCGCCGCGCTCCGCAGGCTCGAGGAGGGAAGCCGCCTGCACCGGCTCGAAGGCTACCTGGGCTTCGAAGAGGCCGTTCGCAGCGTGAAACGACGGTTCTTGAGCATCCTGATCGAAGCTTCCGAGCAGGGGCTGGTGGTTGCCGGGTACGGAGCGCCGGGGAAGGGGAACACGCTGCTGAACTTCTGCGGCGTGCGAGAGGATCTGATCCGGTTCACGGTCGACCGCAACCCCTACAAGCAGGGACGGTACCTGCCGGGGACACACATCCCGATCCATCATCCCGATCGCCTCGACCGGGAGCGGCCTGATCTCATCGTGATCCTCCCATGGAACCTGCGCGACGAGATCATGACCCAGCTCGACCACGTCCGTGCCTGGGGAGCCCGAATCGTGCTTCCGATACCGGAACCGGAGATCGTCTCATGACGGAGACGGCGGTGGCGGCTCGGGAACGCCGCGAGGCTCGCATGCAGAGCATGCTGGAGGAGCTCTACCCCTGGCTGCGGAGCATCACCGGTGTGGGTCTGAGGCGTACCCTGGCCCGGCTGGCGGCCGAGCTGCCGGGGCTCGAGATGCGATCCGTCCCGACGGGCACGATGGTCTACGACTGGCGGATCCCACGCGAATGGCGGTTGCATGAGGCGTACGTGAACGGGCCGGACGGGGAACGGATCATCGATGTGCGCTGGCACAACTTGCATGTGGTGAACTACAGCGTCCCCGTTCACCGATCGATGTCTCTCCAGGAGCTCCGCCCTCATCTCCACAGCCTGCCCGACCGACCTGGTTGGATCCCGTATCGGACCAGCTACTACACCCCTTCCTGGGGCTTCTGTCTCGCGCATGAGCAGCTCGAGCTGCTCCGCGAGGGCACCTACGAGGTGGTCATCGAGAGCGAGATGGTCGACGGGTCGCTCGATTACGGGGAACTCTTCGTTCCCGGGGAGACCGACGATGAGGTCCTCTTCAGCGCTCACGTGTGCCATCCGTCGCTGGCCAACGACAATCTCAGCGGCGTGATCGCCTTGGTGGAGCTTGCAAGGACGGTCGCGGCGAGGGCCCGGCGTCGGTTCGGATACCGCTTCCTCTTCGCTCCGGGCACGATCGGAGCGGTGGCGTTCCTCTCGCGGAACCGGGACACGGTACGGCGCATCCGGCATGGTCTGGTCGTGACGGGCGTTGGCGGTCCAGGGGTCCTCCACTACAAGCGCACCCGGGACGGAGCGGTCGTCGATCGGATCATGGAGAGGGTCCTGGGCGAGCAGGGCGATCACCGCATGCTCCCGTTCTCGCCCGACGGCTATGACGAGCGGCAGTTCAACAGCCCGGGCCTCCGGCTTCCGGTCGGCAGGCTGAGTCGCTTGCCCCACGGGCAGTACCCCGAGTACCACACGTCGGCCGACGATCTGTCGTTCGTGCGCAGCGAGGCCATCGAAGGTGCGGTGCGCGCGCTGGAGGCCTTCGTGAAGCGCGTGGAAGGCGATGGGAACGTGCTGAACGTCGTTCCCTGCGGTGAACCCCAGTTCAGTCGGCGTGGGCTCACGGGCTCCGCTCTGGACGGGGCCCGACCAGGAGCCGTGGCCTGGGTCCTCAACCTGGCCGACGGCGAGCATACCTTCGAGGACATGGCGGATCGCTCGGGCCTGGGCCTGGGCGACATCAGGGCTGCTGTGGACGTGCTGGAGGCGAACGGGCTCCTCGACCGTTACGAAGGGGACCCGGCCGGGGCCACGGACGGAGAGCGGACATGACGACACGGCTCGAGCGTTCGGCGGAGCTGAAGGAGCGGGCACACCGGATCATCCCTGGCGGCGCGCACACGTACGCGAAGGGCGACGACCAGTACCCGGTCGTCGCGCCCGGGTTCATCGCTCGGGGGGACGGGTGTCACGTCTGGGACGTCGATGGGAACCGCTACATCGAGTACGGTTCCGGGCTGCGGTCCGTCACGCTCGGCCACGCTCATCCCGCGGTGGTCGAGGCTGCGCACGAGCAGATGCGCCTGGGCACGAATTTCGTCAGGCCCGCGGTCCTCGAGGTCGAAGCCGCAGACGAGCTGCGTCATTTCGTGGGCCGACCGGACGACATGGTGAAGTTCGCGAAGAACGGCTCGGACGTCACGACCGCAGCTGTTCGCTTGTCGCGGGCCTTCACCGGGCGGTCACGCGTCGCCTACTGCGCCGACCAGCCGTTCTTCTCGGTCGACGACTGGTTCATCGGGACGACGGCCATGAACGCAGGCGTTCCGAGCGCTACCCGGGACCTGTCGGTCGGCTTCCCGTACGGCGACCTCGCAGCGCTGCAACGGCTGTTCGAGCGCTACCCGGGCGAGATCGCGTGCGTCGTGATGGAGGGGATCTCGGGTGACTGGGCTCCGGACGGATACCTCGAGGGGGTGCAGGCCCTGTGCCGGGACCACGGGGCACTCTGGGTCCTCGACGAGATGATCGCCGGCTTCCGGTTGGCGCACGGTGGAGCCAGTGAGGCATGCGCCGTCGCCCCGGACCTGCTCACCTACGGGAAGGGCACGGCGAACGGCCTGGCCGTGTCGGCGCTGGTCGGCCGGCGCGACGTCATGCTGCTCGGCGGCCTGGAGCACGATGCCGAGCGAGTGTTCTTGCTGTCCTACACCCATGGGGCCGAGAGCGCCTCGCTGGCGGTGGCGCGTGCGGTCATGCGCATCTACCGGGACGAGGACGTCATAGGGGACCTGGCTCGCGCTGGAAGCCTGCTCAGAGACGGATTGCTGGAGCTAGCGGCGGCGCACGGGATCGAGCAGTACGTCCATACGGCCGGTCCGCCCGGCAACCTCGTGTTCGTGACCCGCGATGCCAACGGGGACCGATCGCAGAGCTTCCGGGCGCTGTTCATGCAGGAGTTGGTCAGGCACGGGGTCCTGGCTCCGTCGTTCGTCGTCAACCGTGCCCACGATGCTGATGCCATCGCCCAGACGCTCGAGGCGGTCGATCGAGCTCTGGTCGTCTACAGCCGCGCGCTCGAGAATGGCGTCCAATCCGAGCTGGTCGGACGTCCGGTCCAGCCCGTGTTCAGGCGCTTCAACGGGGAACACCCGTCCGGCGGCGGCTAGGACGGAGGCGGCTCGGCCGCTGGAGCGTCACACGCGCAGCCCTTCCGCCACCAGGCGCTGCACCGTCTTCGGGTCGGCGCGGCCCTGGGTGCGGCGCATCACCTGGCCTACGAAGAAGCCCTTGAGCCCCTCCTTGCCGCCGCGGTAGCTGGCGACCTCCGCCGGGTGGTCGGCCAGCACGCTGGCGACGATCTCGCGCAGCGCGGCCTCGTCGTCGAGACGCTCGAGACCCCGCTCCTGCACCAGCATCCCGGGGTCGGTGCCGGAGCGGACGACCTCCTCGAACAGCTCCCGCGCCACCGGCAGCGTCACGGTGCCGTCGTCGACCAGGCGCACCAGATGGGCCAGGCGCTCGGGCGTGATGCCGAGCTCCTCCAGCGACCGGTCCTTCAGCACCCGGACGAGGTCGTTGACGACCCAGTTGGCGACGGCGATGGGGTCCGGCTGCTCGGCCACGGCCGCCTCGAAGAAGCCGGCGAGCTCGTCGCGGCCTGCGATGAGCGCGGCGTCGTCGTCGCTCAGGCCGAGCTGGTCGCGGTAGCGCTCGAACGTCTCGCGCTGGTGCGGCTGGAGCGAGGCGGTCGGGTCGGGTTCGGGACCCAGCGCCGTCTCCCCGGTGCCGGGGCTGGCGGCCGACTCCTCGTCCACGGCGGCGCTGGCGCGCCGCCACGATCCGCCGGCGGCCGCCTCCGTCCGCGCCGCCTCCGTTGCTGCCGCCGGCGCGCCGGCGTCGCTCGGTGCGGGCGCCCCCGCGGCCGCTTCCGCGCCGGCGCCCGCCTTCGCGCCGCGCCGCGTCCAGGAGTCCTTCAGCGTGATGATGCGGTCGAACACCAGCGTGTCGCCGCGGCCGTCCTGCGGGTCGCGCCAGAAGTACCCGAGGCGCTCGAACTGGTAGCGCGTGGCCGCGTCGTCGCCGGCCACGCTGGGCTCGACGAAGCCGTGGCGGACCACCAGCGAGGCCGGGTTGAGGTGCTCCAGGAAGTCGCCGCCGCCGGCCCCCGGCTCCGGCACGGTGAAGAGCCGGTCGTAGAGCCGGAACTCCGCCGGCAGGGCCTCGTCGGCGGCCAGCCAGTGGATGGCGGCGCCGAGCCGTACCGCCCGTCCCGGCGCCAGCCGCCGGAAGCCCTTGGGCGGGTCCTCGGCGAAGTCGCCCTTCTCGATCCACAGGCGCGGCCCGAACGGCAGGGGGCGCTCGCCCGTGCGCGGCACGTCCGGGGGCCAGTAGGGCGCGGTGAGCGTCTCGCCCCCGGCCACGTTGGTCAGCGTCACCGCGAGCGGGTCGGTCACCGCCATCACTCGCGGCGCCTCGGTGTTGAGGTCGTCGCGGACGGAGTGCTCGAGCAGCGCGATGTCGACCGTGCGGTTGGTGCGCGACACCCCGATGCGAGCGGTGAAGTCGCGGATCGCCTCGGGCCGGACCCCGCGACGGCGGAGCCCCGCGAGCGTCGGCATGCGGGGATCGTCCCAACCGTCGACGTACCCCTCCTGCACCAGCCGGATGAGGCGGCGCTTGCTGACCACGGTGTACTCGAGGTTGCGCCGCCCGAACTCGTACTGGCGGGGGCGACGCTCGCCGGGGAAGAGCCGCGAGACCAGCCAGTCGTACAGCTCACGGTTGTCGACGAACTCGAGCGAGCACAGGCTGTGGGTGACCCCCTCGATGGCGTCGGAAAGGGGGTGCTGGAAGTCGTAGAAGGGGTAGATGCACCAGTCGTCGCCGGTGCGGTAGTGGGTGGCGTGCACGATGCGGTACAGCAGGGGATCGCGCAGCTTCATGTTGGGGGAGGCGAGGTCGATCTTCGCGCGCAGCACGTGCGCGCCGGTCGGGAACTCGCCGGCGCGCATGCGCCGGAACAGCTCGAGGTTCTCCTCGACGGAGCGCTCGCGGTAGGGGCTCGGGGTGCCGGGCTCGAGCGCCGTGCCGCGCATGCGCTGGATCTCCTCGCTCGGCAGGCTGTCGACGTAGGCGTCGCCCATCGTGATGAGCCGTTCGGCCAGGTCGTAGAGGCGCTCGAAGTAGTCGGAGGCGAAGCGGGTGGTCTGCCAGCGCCACCCCAGCCAGCGCATGTCCTCCTCGATGGAGCGCACGTAGCGCATCTCCTCGACCTCGGGGTTGGTGTCGTCGAAGCGCAGGTGGCACGTCCCCCCGTAGTCCACGGCCACGCCGAAGTCGATGAAGCTCGCGAAGGCGTGCCCGATGTGGGCGTAGCCGTTGGGTTCGGGTGGGAAGCGCGTCACCACCCGCTCGTGGCGGCCGTCCTGCAGGTCGCGGTCGACGATGTCGGTGATGAAGTTGGGGTTCACGAGCCGGGGCGTGTCGGCGTCCGGCGTGGGGTCCTCGCGGGGGGGTGTCACGTGCAGGCTCCTTCGTCACGGCTCGACCGCCGGCAGGTGCGTGGGCGGCATGCGCAGTATGCGTATCGTGCGCCGTTCCCAAGGATAGCGCACGTCCCGCGCGCGCTACACTGCCGCATGCGCGAGCGGGGCCGCGGGATCGCCGGGCTCTACGACCGACCGGCCGTGTTGCTCGTTCTCGCGACGCTCTTCTGGGCCGGCAACTTCATCCTGGGGAGAGCGGTGCGCGGGACCGTGCCGCCGGTCGCGCTCGCGTTCTGGCGCTGGACGCTGGCGGGCCTGGTGGTGACGCCCTTCGGGTTGCGCCCGTTGCGCCGGCAGTGGGGGCTGGTCCGCTCCCACCTGCCCGCCGTGCTGCTGCTCTCGTTGCTCGGTATCGCTGCCTTCAACACCCTCATCTACCTCGGCCTGCACACGACGACCGCACTCAACGCCTTCCTGATGCAGGCGCTGATGCCCGTGCTCATCGTGGCGATCAGCTTCCTGGCGTTCCGCGACCGGGTGGTGCCGCTGCAGGGTGCCGGCATCGTCGTGTCGTTGCTCGGGGCGATCGTGGTCGTGCTGCGCGGGCACCTGGGCTTGTTGGCTGGGCTCCGGCTCGCGCCCGGTGACGGGCTGGTCCTCATCGCCGTCGTCAGCTACGCCGCCTACTCGGCCCTCCTGCGCTGGCGCCCGCCCCTCGACCCGATGGCGTTCTTGCTCGTGACCTTCGCCTTCGGGGCCGCGATGCTGCTGCCGTTCTACCTGTGGGAGAGCCTAGCGGGCGACCCGGTGCGCCTCACCTGGGCGGCTGTGGGCTCGTTCGCCTACGTCGGCGTCTTCCCCTCGATCCTGTCGTACCTGTGCTTCAACCGCGGGGTGGAGCTGATGGGCGCGAACCGCGCGGGCCTCTTCCTCCACCTGATGCCGCTGTTCGGCTCGGTGCTCGCCATCGTCCTGCTGGGCGAGGCCGTTCACCCCTACCACGCCGTGGGCGCGGCGCTCATCGTGGCCGGCATCGTGGTCGCTACGGTGGCCGGGCGGCGCGCGGTGGCGGCGCGGTCGGGCCCCCGCTGAGGCCCTGCGCAGGGCGTCGGACGAGCGGGGGAAGCGCGGGCGGCCCTCAGCGCAGGATGACCAGCGTCACGAAGTAGTAGGTGACCGGCACGGCGACCAGGGTGCTGTCGATGCGGTCGAGCACCCCGCCCTGGCCCGGCAGGAAGATGCCGGCGTCCTTGACCCCCACCCAGCGCTTGACCAGCGACTCGAAGAGGTCGCCGAGCTGCGCCGCGCTGCCCACCAGCAGGCTGAACAGCAGGCCGTCGTAGAGGTCGACGTGCAGGTGCGCCAGCCGCTCCAGCAGGAAGGTGGCGGCCGCCACGACCAGCACCGACAGGATGAGGCCGCCGAGCGACCCCTCGACCGTCTTGTTGGGGCTGATGAGGGGGGCCAGCTTGCGCCTGCCCAGCCACGATCCGATGGCGTAGGCGCCCACGTCGGAGGCCACGATCGCCAGCATCGGCAGCGTCAGGTACCACAGCCCCAGCACCCCGTCAGGCGTGTAGCGCAGGGTGAGCACGTAGCCGAACAGCCAGGGGATGTAGAGGTAGGCGAAGAGGCTGTAGACGATGGTGTTGAGCGAGTCCCGGCGCGGGGCGGCGATCTCCACCCCGATCAGGTAGAGGGCGAACAGGCCGAGCAGCAGCTCGCGCCAGCTCACGCCGAGGGCGAGCGGCTGCATGCCCGGGTAGCTGGCGGGCAGCGACGCCGGCAGCGTCAGCACCGCCGCCACCCACAGGCTGCGCTTGCGCAGCCGGATGCCGCGCAGCGCAACCATCGCGGTGAACTCCTGGAGGGCGATGATCGACAGCACGAGGTAGGCGGGAGCCAGCAGGGGAAGACCCACCCAGAACACCAGCAGGGCCGCCAGGAAGGCGGCGAACGCACTGGCGATGCGCGCCACGTGCACGCCCTCTCCGCGACGCTCGTGACTCGCGTGGGGGAGGGCCGACACGGCCAGCCGCTCGCTCGCGGCATCGTCGACGCGCTCGTTCACGCGCACGGCGTCCGCCTGCACGTCTGGTGCCCGCCGTCGATCACCTCACGCAGTCCCTCGCGCGCCCGTTCCCACCGCGCCGACCTCGCCACGACCGCCCGTCACACCTCGAGGATGTCCTCTTCCTTGGCCTTGACGCGCCCCTCGACGTCGGCGGTGAACTCGTCGGTCAGCTTCTGGACCTCGGCCTCGCCGCGGCGCAGGTCGTCCTCGGTGATGTCGTTGTCCTTCTGCATCGCCTTGAGCTGGTCGTTGCTGTCGCGACGGATGTTGCGGATGGCGACGCGCGCCTCCTCGGCCATGTTGTGGACGGTCCGCACCAGGTCCCGGCGGCGCTCGTCGTTGAGCGCCGGCACGTTGATGAAGATGGCGTCGCCCTGGTTGTTCGGGTTGAAGCCGAGGTCCGACTCCTGGATCGCCCGCTCGATCTCCTTGACAGCCGACTTGTCGAACGGCGTGATGAGGAGGGTGCGGGGATCGGGGCTGGAGATGGAGGCGAGCTGCGTCAGCGGCACGCTGCTGCCGTAGTACTCGACGTTGACGCGGTTGAGGATGGCCGGGTTGGCCCGGCCGGTACGGACGGTGGCGATGTTGGACTCGAACGCTTGGAGCGACTTCTCCATGCGGTCCCGCGTTTCCTTCAGGACGCTCTTCATCAGCGGTACCTCCTGCCGTGCCCTGCGTCTGGGGCCCAGTCTACCGCGCCCTGGCGCCGCTCGGTCAGGGCGGCCGTCCCTGGCGGGCTCGGAGGTCAGTCGGCGTAGTGCGTCTCGGCGCCGGTGCCGATGAAGGTGCCGACCTGTGCGTCGCCGGCCAGCAGGCGGTCGAGGTGGCCCTCGACGAAGATGTCGAAGACGGTGATGGGCATGTCGCGGCCCATGCACAGGGTGATGGCGGTGTCGTCCATCACCTTCAGGCCCTTGTTCAGCACGTCCATGTAGGAGAGCGAGCGGAAGCGCCGGGCGCGGCTGTTGACGTTGGGATCGTCATCGTAGACGCCATCGACCTTGTTCTTCGCCATCAGGACCATGTCGGCGTCGATCTCGAGGGCGCGCAGCGCGGCGGCGGTGTCGGTGGTGAAGAAGGGGTTGCCGGTACCGCCGGCGAAGAGGACGACCCGCCCCTTCTCCAGGTGGCGCAGCGCGCGGCGCCGGATGTAGGGCTCGGCCACCTCCTGCATGGTGATGGCGGTCATCACGCGGGTGTCGACGTCGCGGCGCTCGAGGGCGTCCTGCAACGCCATCGCGTTCATCACCGTGCCGAGCATGCCCACGTAGTCGGCGGTGGCGGGATCCATCGAGCGGCCGTGCTGGTTGCCGCGCCAGAAGTTGCCGCCGCCGACGACGATGGCCAGTTGAACGCCGCGGCCGAGGGCCGCGGCGATCTCACCTGCGAGGGAATCGGTGGCGTCCGGCGAGACCCCGAAGCCGCTCTCGCCGGCGAGGAACTCGCCGGACAGCTTCAGAAGCGCGCGCCGCACCGCCTACTCCCCGATGGCGATGCGCGCGAAGCGCCCCACCTGGATGTTCTCGCCGATGGTCGCGATCGACTCCTTGATCAGGGTGTCGACCGTCTTCTTGTCGTCCTTGATGTAGGGCTGCTCCAGCAGGCAGATCTCGGCGTAGAACTTGCCGAGCCGGCCCTCGACGATCTTCTCGACCACGTTGGCGGGCTTGCCCTCGCTCGCCGCCTGCTTCTCGAGCTCGGCGCGCTCCGCCTTCACGGCGTCTTCGGGCACCTCGTCGCGGCTGACGTACCGGGGGTTGGCCATCGCGACGTGCATCGCGAGGTTGCGGGCGAGCTCCTGGAACTGCTCGTTGCGCGCCACGAAGTCGGTCTCGCAGTTCAGCTCCACCATCACGCCGATCTTGCCGTTGTGGTGCACGTAGTTGCCGATGTAGCCCTCGCTGGCGACGCGGTCGGCCTTCTTGGCGGCCTTGGCGATGCCGCGTTCGCGCAGCAGGCTGGCGGCCTTGTCGAGATCGCCTTCGGTCTCGTCGAGGGCCTTCTTGACGTCCATCATGCCGGCGCCCGTCATGGAGCGCAGCTTCTTGATCGCTTCGGTGCTCACAGCCATAGTCGTTCGTCCTCCGGGTCGCGCGCCGCTCCCGGCACGCGTGGTCGCACTACTCCTTCGATGCCTCGTCCTGCGCGTCCTGCTCCGCGGCCGGCTCCGCGTCGTCCTGCTCGGTCGCCTCCTCCGCGCTCTCGTCCGCCGGCGCGGCGGCTGCCTTGGCGCGGCGCCGCGGCTTCGCGGCCGCTTCGTCCGCGGCGGGCTCCGTCTCGGCGGACACCGAATCTGCGGGGGCGGTCTCGGCGGGGGCCGCTTCGTCCGCAGCGGACTCGGCCGCTGCTTCCGCCGTGGCCGCGGGGGCGGCCGCGGCCGCCTGCCCGGCTTCGCCGCTCGCCTCTTCGCCGCTCGCCTGGGCCGCGGCCTCGTCCTCGGCCATCGCCGCCGCCGCCTTGATGGTGCGCTCCGGCGAGGACATCGGCGTGGGCAGGGTCTCGCGCGTCGCCTGGGTGGCGGCCTCCTCGAGGGGCCGCTCGACGGGCTGATCGGCGCCGCCCTTGACCTCGACGATGACGTCGGAGAGCCGGGCGGTGACGAGCTGGATGGAGCGGATGGCGTCGTCGTTGCCGGGGATGATGTAGTCCAGGACGTCGGGATCGCTATCGGTGTCGGCCAGCGCCACGACGGGGATGTCGAGCTTGTTGGCCTCCTTGACCGCGATCGCCTCCTTGGTCGGATCGATCACGAACAGGGCGTCGGGCAGGCGGCCCATGTCGCGGATGCCGCCCAGGTAGCGCTGCAGACGCTGCAGCTCCTTGCCCATCGTGATCTGCTCCTTCTTGGTGAAGCGCAGGATCGACTCGTCCTCGAACATCGACTGCAGGTCCTTGAGGCGGTCGACGCGGGTACGGATGGTCTTGAAGTTGGTCAGCAGGCCGCCGAGCCAGCGCTCGTTGATGAACGGCATGCCGCAGCGCTTGGCTTCGGCCGCGAGGATCTCCTGCGCCTGCTTCTTGGTGCCGACGAACAGGATGGTGTTGCCCCGGCCGGCCATGTCCCGCAGGAAGTTGAACGCCTTCTCGCTCTCGACCAGCGTCTTCTGCAGGTCGATGATGAAGATGCCGTTGCGTTCCGCGAAGATGTAGCGCTTCATCTTCGGGTTCCAGCGCTTCGTCTCGTGCCCGAAGTGGACGCCGGCTTCCAGCAGCTGCTTCATTCCGAGGTACGACATGGATGCTCCTCCGTGGCGGGATGTTGAGGTGGGATTCGGGAGGCCCGGAGGCGCTCCCCGTCCTCGAGGTGGGCGCGGCGGACATCCCGCTGCCGCCGGCCAAACCTCCGCAGTATACAGGAGTGCCCTTGGCCAAGGCCACCCTGGCGCACGCGGGCT